>DASUQP010000067.1:0-17130 GCA_036280475.1 Methyloceanibacter sp.
GAAAGCGGCAGGTCCGGAATCGCGTCCGCCTCAAGCTCCGCTCGCGGCGCTTCCGGCCGACAGCAAAGTCGCGGCCTGGGTGAAAGCCAAGGCGACCGAGGTCAAAGGCTTCGCGCGCGCCCGGCCGCTCTACCATTTCGAGTTTTGGCTCGAGCCTCCGCAGGAGGTGAAGGGAAACCTTGCGGCCGTGACCTACGAGTTCAATACGCCTGCTGTGATGCCGCAGTCGCAAATGTCGAGCGAAAAAGAGACGGGCTTCCGCGTGAGCGCGGGCGGCCTCGTCTGCGCCGACAAGGTCACGGTCACGCTGAAGTTCAGGGACGGCCGCTCGCAGCGCGTCGAAGTCGACGGCTGCAAGCTCGTGAGCTGAAAGGCAGGTCCGCTCAGCGCAGCCCGGCGACTTCCGCCACCATCTCGCGGAAGCGGGGCCTTTGGCTCTCCAGATAGGGAAGCGGCCGGCACACGTCGATCGCGGCGATGCCGATCCGCGTGGTGAGCGCCCCGTTGAACAGCCCTTCGCCGAGGCGCGCCGACAGCTTGGCGGTAAGCCCGTGTCCAATCACCTGCTGGATCACGTCGTCGCCAAGCGCGATGCCGCCGGTCAGCACGATATGGGTGACGACCATGCGCGCAAGCTTGAGCAAAGAGAGCGTGCCCGGCCGCGCGCCATAGAGAGTGGCGAGGCGGCGCAGCATGCGCAAATTCTCGGCGCCGACAAACAGCATGTCGATCAGCGCGCCGGGACTGACCGCCGTGACCACCGACACGCGTTTGGCCGAAGAAGCGACGATGGCGCGCGCCTCCGGGTCGAGAGGCGCAACAAGCGTGCGTTCCGTGAGGCGCAACAGCTCGCTCGCGTCCATGATGTCGTGCTCGTGCTCGGCGAGGCGCGTGAGCCCCCAGGCCACATCCGACCGCCCGGCATAGAGTCGTTTCAACCGATGGGCGACGTCGGCGGCGAGCGGCTTGTCGTTCTGGCGCGCGGCGCTGTCGGCCTCGTGCCGGATCTTGCCGAGACGTCCGAGCCGCGCGAGCCCCGCCACTTCTCTCAGGACGATCATCAACAGGGCGAGCACGACGAGCGCCGAGAGGCCGGCGGCGGCCCAGCCGATCCAATCGTCGCGCGCGATGAGCGCAAGCACGTAATCGTAGAGCCAAATCGAGGCGAGAAGGCTCACGAGCGCGCCGAGCGCCGTGATCAGGATCGTGCCCCAACGGAGCCCGCGGCCAAGATCGGGTGCGGTGCGGAGCCGCGGCGCCGGAAGCGGCATCGGTTCGGTCGGAACCGGCGCACTCGGCGGGACGAAGACCTCGATCTCCTCCACCTTGAAGACGGCGGGTTTCCGGCGGTCTTTCTTGTTCATGCCAGATAGTCTCCGATCAGCGTCTCGATGGCGCGGTCGAGGCGGATATTTGGGAAGGGTGCGAAGCCGCCGGAAGGGAGGCGTACGGGATTTGGCGGCCTGAAGCGCACGAAGCGCATCTCGCCTTGCTCGATCTGCCAGCCGCGGAGCGCGGCTTCGGGGTTGGCGGGAAGGTCGCCGGGAAAGATGGCGAACTCCTCGTTGCCGTCGAAACGGCGCCTGCCGATCGTTTCGCCGGGCAGCGGATAACCGACGATGCAGGGAAGCCTCTCGCCGCCGCGGCGCGCCTCGCCCTCGCGGGTCGCGCGGATGGCGGCGAGCGCGAGCACCTTGACTTGCGCTCCCGCATACGCCGCCCGGTCCATCGCGCGGGTGGCGAGCCTTGCGAGGATGTCCTCGAGCCGGTCATGGCTCTGATGATGGAGATGATCCGCCTTGGTGGCCGCCAGCACGACGCGGTCGATGCGGGGCCCGAACACGCTCGACCAAAGGCTGTTCGAACCGGTCCTGAAGCATTCGAGGATCTCCGTCATGGCCCGTTCGAGATCGGCGATGGCGGCTTGGCCGCCGTTCAGCGCCGCGAGCACGTCGATGAGCACGATCTGACGGTCGAGGCGGGCGAAATGGTCGCGGAAAAACGGTCGCACGACATAGGTCTTATAGGCCTCGTAGCGGCTCTCCATCATCGTCCACAGCGAATTGCGGGGAAACTGCTCGACGCCCTTGGCATCGAGCGGCGCGAAGGTGAGGGCGGGCGATCCCGCGAGATCGCCCGGCATGAGGAAGCGGCCCGGCGGCAGCGTCGATAGCGCGTTGGGATCGGCGCGGGCCTCGCGGAGATAGTCCTTGAACAGATCGGAGAGCCGTTCGGCCACCGCCTCGTCGGCGGGGTCCGACGGGTCGACGAGGCCGAGCGAAGCATGCCACAGCCGAGCCGTTTTCTTGCGGTCCGGCACGGCGCTCTGCTCGAGCGCGGACCGCGACCAGGCGCGATAGTCGAGACTGAGCAGCGGCAGGTCGAGCAGCCATTCGCCGGGGTAGTCGACGATGTCGATATGCAAAGTCTCGCGGCCGAGCTGCCGCTTCCAGAATTTCGTCGAGCCATATTCGATGGTCAGCCTGAGCTGGCTGATACGGCGGGTGCTTTCCGGCCAGCGCGGGGGCGCGCCGGTCAAGTCGGCGAGGTGCTTCTCGAAGGCGAAGCGCGCCACGAACGCGTCGGGCTGGGGCTCCAGATAGGCGCGCGCCAGCCGCCCCTGCGCGGCCGCATCGAAAAAAGGCAGTCGCGCCCCGGCCATCAGGTTATGCACAAGGGCGGTGATGAAAACCGTCTTGCCCGAGCGCGCGAGGCCCGTCACGCCGAGCTTCACCGTGGGCGAAATCAGGCCGCTTGCGAAATCCCCGACGCTGCGGACCGCGTCGCCGGCGGCTTGGGTGTAGGTGGACAGGGCCACGAACTCTACCGTCCTTTGAGCTTTGATTCGGCGGGGGCGCCCTACGCCCCGCACGAGCACGAACCTCGGATTTGGGCCCCGTCTGATGGCCCCAAACATGACGCAATTGTCAACGGCTGCCTTTGTGGCATTCACGCCTTTGTCAAGACGACTGTCCGGCTTGACTTGTCAATTCGCATCCGTAAATACCGGGCTTGGATCGCGGGTGATGTCGTGCGAGCCGGAACAGGGAGCGGGCCGGACGGCCCGAAGGGGAACGAAAGCCTTTTTGGACATGACTCTCATGCGGGCCAAAAGAAAAATCCCGGAAGATTATCGCCCATCTGAGGATGAACCCTTCATGAGCGAGCACCAGCGGGCGTATTTCCGCCGCAAGCTGCTCAATTGGCGCGAAGAGATTCTGCGCTCGACCAAGGAGACCCTGCAGCACCTCCACGACGATTCGGCGCAGCATGCCGACATCGCCGACCGGGCCACCTCCGAGACGGAGCGCGCGCTCGAGCTTCGCGCCCGGGACCGGCAGCGCAAGCTGATCGCCAAGATCGACGCCGCGATCGGCCGGCTCGACGACGGCACTTACGGCTATTGCGAAGAAACCGGGGAGCCGATCAGCCTGAAACGGCTCGATGCGCGCCCGATCGCGACCCTGAGCGTCGAGGCCCAGGAGCGCCACGAACGGCGCGAGCGCGTCTATCGCGACGAATAAGCTTGGATCCTCCTCCCGTTGCGCGCTTTTGCGCGCCGGCAAGCTGCAAATCCTCATCCTGAGGAGCCGCCGAAGGCGGCGTCTCGAAGGATGCGGTCTGATCGCCATGCTTCGAGACGCGCTCCTTCGGAGCGCTCCTCAAGTTGCGACGGAACGCTGTCACCCCACCCGGCTCGGCCTTCGGTCGAGCCGCCCTCCCCATCGAAGGAAGGGTTGACCTCAAGGCCGCGGCGCGATCGGAAAGTCGAAGATCGTGTCGGGAAAAGGCTCGGGCTCGAGCGTAAAATGCCACCACTCAAACGGATAGTTCTTGAAGCCACGCGCCTGCATGGCGTCGACCAGCATGGCGCGATTGTCCTCCTCCTCCCGGCTGAGGCCGGGCGCTGCGGTGTTGGCCTCGACATCGAAACAGTCGAAGCTCGTGCCCATGTCGAGGCTGCCGTCGGACGCCGGTCCCTCCTGCGGCGCCGTGCAGGGGAGCGGCGCGGCGCTGTCCGCCGGCGACGAACGATCCTCGATCTCGACCATCGGGACGAGGGTCAGATCGACGGTCGCGCCGCGCGAATGACCTGAGCGCGTGGCAATATAGTCGGGGAACAGCGCGGCCTTGGGGAGATTAGGATAATAGGTCGTCTTCGCGGTGGGATCGTCCGGCGCCTTCGCCCATTCGACAAAAGCCGCCACTGCGCGCGCCGGGCGATAGCAATCATAGACCTTGAGCGTCAGGCCTTTGGCCCGGAGGCCGGCTTGCACCGCCGCAAGCGCCTCTGCGGCTGGCCGCACCAGCACGCATTCTGCCGCCTCGTAGCCCGTCACGGGTGCGCCGGTGAAATTGTTGCTGCCGGCGTAGCGCATGTCCTGGAGGATGGTCGGGTCGATGTCGCGGAGATAGACGAAGCTCTCGGGCAACGCCGCTGCGGACGCCAGGGCGCCGGCAGAAGACAGCGCGACCGCTGAAACCACGCGAGCAAGCTGCAAGGAACGCCGCGCGCGCATCATGCTGGCACTCTCTCCGTCTCTAACGCCCTGTTCGCAGGGCAATCCGTCATTCCGGCGAAAGCCGGAATCCAGGGACGAATGCACTGCACTTGGCATTTCTGGATACCGGCTTACGCCGGTATGACGCGTTGCAGCCCTCACCGTTGTCCGCGCAGGCCAAAAAAACTCCCCGCGAAGGGCGGGGAGTGGAGAAGTTTGGGGGACTGACATGACTGGCCTCGGCCAGTCGGTGTCGGACCATTAGCAGGGAACTGCCGGCGTCCTTACGATAACAACGGCTGAAGCTACCGGCGTCGCCTCATCCGCCGCCCCTACAACACACAGGGCTACCGTAAGCTCGGACTGTCTGTTTACAGCAACGATTCGTTAATCACAAGCAAAACCGACCGTGATATTTTTGGCACAGTCAATCGAAAACGGGCCCTTCCGGCGGTGAATTTTCGGCCGGTTTCCGGCCAAAGGCTGGGCACTGGCGCCCGCCGCCGCGGCACGGGGCGTACCCTGCGTGCTCCTGCGCGTTGGGCCGCGGCCCCTATCACATTGTGCCTCAACCCGATTCGAATCGGCTATTTTGCGCGGCATGACTGATATCGACGCGCCGATGCGCTACGCCTCGCCCGCCGCAGACCGTAGCGAACGCGACGGCAGCGTGGGCTTGGTCGTCCTGCTCGCGCTGGCCTTGGCCGCGGCGGCGGTCGGTCTTGCCATGGTGTCGCGCGAGATGGCCGAGCCCTTCGTGCTCGCCATCCTTGCCGCGCTCGCCGTGATCGGCGTGTTCTGCCTGTTCGCGGGCGCCGTCGGCATCCTCCATTTCGGGTCCCGGCAGGCGCGCAACGACGTCACCAAGGCCTTCGTCGACAATCTCCCGCAAGGGGCGCTGATCACCGACGCCGCCGGGCGCGTGCTCTACGCCAACGAGGCCTATCGCGACTTGCTCGGCCTCGATCCGGAAGCGAGCCCGGTGCCCGCGCCGGATCGCGCCTTCGCCGGCAACCCGCATTTGGCCGAGACGATCTTTCGGCTCGCCCGCGCGGCCCAGCAAGGGCGCGCGCTGAAAGAGGAGTTCCGCTTGCCGCCGCCGGGCGAGGGCGAGGAGGAGGACGCCGGCGTCGCGCCGCGCTGGTTCCGCATCGCAGTCCAGCCCATGCCCCCCGATCCGAGTTCCGGCCGCAAGGGCGCGCTCGTTGTGTGGCAGGTCGATGAGATCACCACGGAACGCGCACGGGCTGAGGCGAGCTTCGCCAAGGTGCAGGCGGCGATCGCGTATCTCGACAGCGCGCCGGCCGGTTTCTTCACCGCCGACGCCGCCGGCAATATCGACTATCTGAACGCCACGCTCGCCCAATGGCTCGGCCTCGACCTGTCGGAGGTCGCAGGCCGGCCGCTCAAGCTCGCGGCGATCATGTCGCAAGACAGCGCGGCCTTGATCGCGCCCAAGGCCAAGGATCAAGCGCAAGGAACGACGCGCCGCTTCGACATCGACCTCGTCAAGGCCGACGGCACGCGCCTTCCCGTGCGCGTCCTGCATCGTCTGCCGCGGGGCGGTGCTACGGGCAAGCTCGCGCATGCGCTGGTCCTCAATCGCGCCCCCGGAGAGCTCGAGGAGGCGGGCGCCGCCGAGCTCAGATTCGCGCGCCTGTTCCACGCGGCCCCGATCGCCATCGCGACCGTCGACGGCGATGGCTTCGTCAGCGCGACCAACGCCGCCTTCCTGCGCCTGTTTGCCGCCTCGCCAGAGGAGGGCCGCAGGCTCGCGCTGGAGAGCCTGGTCGATATCGACAGCCGTCCCGCGCTCCGCCGCGCGCTCGAGGCGGCCTCGGCCCGGCAGGGCCTGATCGATCCCGTCGACATCGCATTTGCCGGCGCCAAGGAGCGGAGCGGCAGGATCTATCTCAGTCCGATCGACGAGACCGACGGCCACAACGAGGCGGCCATCGCCTATGCCATCGACACGACCGAGCAGCGCGCGCTCGAGATGCAGATCGCGCAAGGCCAGAAGATGCAGGCGGTGGGCCAGCTCGCGGGCGGCATTGCCCACGACTTCAACAACATGCTGACGGCGATCATCGGCTTCTCGGACTTCCTGCTGATGAACCACCGCCCCACCGATCCCGCCTTCCAGGACATCATCAACATCAAGCAGAACGCAAACCGGGCCGCGGGGCTGGTGCGCCAGCTGCTTGCGTTCTCGCGCCAGCAGACCCTGCGCCCGCAGGTGCTTCAGCTCGGCGACGTGCTGCCAGAGCTTTCCATCCTGCTCGGCCGTCTGCTCGGCGAGAATATCGAGCTCACGCTCGACCAGGCGAGCGATCTCTGGCCGGTGAAGGCCGATCTGCATCAATCCGAGCAGGTGATCATCAACCTCGCCGTCAACGCGCGGGACGCGATGCCCGACGGCGGCAAGCTCACGATCCGCACCGCCAATATCAGCGAGAGCGACGCGCGCACGCTCGCCCCGCGGCAGGTCCCGCCGGGCGAATACGTGCTGCTCCAGGTGATCGACACCGGCAGCGGCATGACCGAAGAGGTGCGGGAGAAGATCTTCGAGCCGTTCTTCTCGACCAAGGAGGTCGGCCGCGGCACCGGACTTGGGCTTTCAACCGTCTACGGCATCGTCAAGCAGACCGGCGGCTATATCTTTGCCGACAGCGAATCGGGCAAGGGCACCACGATGAGCGTGTACCTGCCCCGCTATATCGAGTCCGGTGCGGAGGTCGAGGCCGAGAAGGCCGAGCGTCCTGTCGAGAAGCCGAAGGATCTCACCGGGCGCGGCACCGTGCTCCTCGTCGAGGACGAAGATGCGGTCAGAAGCTTCGCCGCGCGCGCGCTCGCCCAGCGCGGCTATCGCGTGCTCGAAGCCACCACCGGCACGGAAGCGCTCGACCTCTTCAGGAGCCATCACGGCGACGTCGATCTCGTGGTCAGCGACGTGGTGATGCCCGAGATGGACGGCCCGACATTGTGCGAGCAGCTCCGCCGCGAGCGCCCCGACCTCAAGGTCATCTTTATTTCGGGTTATGCCGAGGACGCGTTCCGCCAGCACCTCGCCGAGAACGAAGACTTTATGTTCCTGCAGAAGCCCTTCGATCTGAAGCAGCTTGCGGCCACGGTAAAGGCCGCGCTCGAGAGCTGACGGCGCGAGCGAGCGCTTTCCGGGCTTCCGCGCAACAGGACTTCCCTTCGCCACAGATCGCGTCTACACGCGGGGTTCGAAGCCCGATCCGTGCCATTGCCCATGTTGGAGTTTTCGCGTGCCTGACTACGAAGTCGTGCCGCCGGAGGAAACCGGCAAGATCACGAGACGCCGCCGCGCCAAGCCGCGGATGCCTTCGCTCACCATCGAGCGCTATGGCGGACGGCTGATCTATTTCTGGTTCGGCATGCGGTTCGGCGCGCTGATGAAGTTGTTTCACCGCGGCCGCTACGGCTTCACGCTCAACTGCATCCCCGACACGCTCGCGCTCTTCCTCTGGGTGCCGTGGAACTCGGTGCTCTATTGGATCTCGGAAGCGAAGTACCGCAAGCGCGCCGAGGCGCTCACCCTCGATCAGCCGCCGATCTTCGTCATCGGCCATTGGCGCACCGGCACGACCTTCCTGCACGATCTCTTCTCGGTCGATCCCAATCTCGCTTACCCCACGACCTATGAAACCTTCTTCCCCCATCATTTCCTTCTCACCGAGGGCCATCTCGATAGGGTGATGAAGGTGCTTCTGCCGAAGAAGCGCCCGCAGGACGACGTGCCGGTCGGCTTCGACCGCCCGCAGGAGGAAGAGTTCGGCATGATGATGCTGGGCCAGCGCACGCCCTATCTCACCCATGCCTGGCCGCGGCTAGGCCCCGCCGACAGCGAGTATCTCGATTTCAAGGGGTTAAGCGAGGGCGACAAGAAGAAATGGGCAGACGCCTACATGTGGTACTACCGGCGGCTCGCGCTGAAACACGGCAAGCCTCTCGTGATGAAGTCGCCGGCCAATGCCGCGCGCCTCAAGCTCCTGACCAAGCTCTTTCCCGACGCCCGCTACGTCTATCTCGCACGGAACCCCCTCAACGTCTTTCCCTCCACGGTCAAGCTCTGGCGCGCACTCTATTCGGTGCAAGGCCTGCACAATCCGCCAGAGCTCGATCCCTGGCTCGACGATTACGTGCTCGACATGTTTGCGCGACTGACCGAAGCCTACGAGGAGGACAAGCATCTGATCCCGAAGGATCGCCTGGTCGAGCTGCGCTACGAGGATTTCGTCAAGGACCCGATCGCCTCGATGCGCGACATCTACCGGCGCCTCGACATTCCCGGATTCGACCAGGCCGAAGCGCCGATGCGCGCCTTCCTCGCCGAGCGTGCGGAGCACAGAGTGTCGCGCTATGAACTGCCGGCGGCCCTCAAGCGCAAAGTGGTGGAGCGGCTCAAGCCCTATATCGACCGCTTCGGCTACCGCGAGGCCGTCGATGCGGCCGCCTTGCGCTCAAGCAGCGTAGCGGCAGCGCAAAGATAAAGGCGGCGGCGAGCCCTCCACCAAAGCGCCCGCGCGCGCCGAACCGTCCTAAGTTTCGTATCGCCTTACGAATGATTTTCAATCCCCCCTTGAGGGGGGAGCACACGCGCCATGCTCGTACGCTACCGCCCTGCCTTCGCCGAAGCGAAGCCGTTCCTCCATGCAGTTCAATGCAGCAGGCGCTTCGGCTTCGCGCAGGCAGGTCCGCTACTCGAGCGCGGGTTGGCGCGTGGAGGGGGTGAGAAGCGAACGGCTTCGCGACGGAGAGGAGTCTTTGCCTTCGACCCCCCTCCCTGACCCTCCCCCACCGGGCGAGGGGCGCAGTCTCGATGTCTTCCTTCTTCGCGTGAAGTCGCGGCGAAGTTGCGCTATGCTGCGTGACGCATCGAACCGAATGGGGGCAGAAGAACAAGGGGCGATGCGCTCACGACACATTAGGAGGGACTCATGCGCAAAGTTGCGTTCGCTTTTGCGGCGGCGGCGCTGATGCTGCTCGCCGGGGCTCTCAGTGCCGAGGCAACCACGGGGGCCGGGACCTTTGGCCTCCGCGCCGCGGCCAAGGATTTCTCGCCCGTCGAAACGGCAGGCTGCCGAACGGCGGGCCCTGTCTGCAGGTTCGGACGGACATGGGTATGCCGGCCGCTCCGGGGCTGCTGGTGTGCCCGCTGCTGGCGCTAGGGCCGACCGCGGCAGACTTGAATTGGGAGGCCGCCCCCGTGGCGGCCTCTTCGCTTTTGCACCTTCCCACGCGCGAAAAGAACATATTGCGAACGGAGAACAAAACGTGTACATTCGCTCAAGCTCGTCCCTCGGCCCCGACCCAAGCCGACGCAAAGGCTGAATGGAACTCCCGGGCGAGGGACGAGCGGAGCCCCGATTTGCGACTCAGAGCTTGCTTGTGAAATAACGGAGATCATCCCATGTCGAATGTCGCGCTGCGCCTCGTCGAAGGAAATGAGATGGATCGGGAAAAGGCTCTCGAAGCGGCGATCTCCCAGATCGAGCGCGGCTTCGGCAAGGGCTCCATCATGCGGCTCGGGCAGAACGACAAGGCGGTCGAGGTCGAGTCGATCTCCACCGGCTCTCTCGGCCTCGACATTGCCCTCGGCATCGGCGGGCTGCCGCGCGGCCGCGTCATCGAGATCTACGGGCCCGAATCCTCGGGCAAGACCACGCTCGCGCTCCATGTCGTCGCCGAGGCGCAGAAGCGGGGCGGCATCTGCGGCTTCATCGATGCCGAGCACGCGCTCGACACGGTCTATGCGCGCAAGCTCGGCGTCGATCTCGAGCAGCTCCTGATCTCGCAGCCCGACACTGGCGAGCAGGCGCTCGAGATTACCGACACGCTGGTGCGCTCGGGCGCCATCGACGTGCTGGTGATCGATTCGGTAGCGGCCTTGACGCCGAGAGCCGAGCTCGAAGGCGAGATGGGCGAGCAGCTTCCGGGCTCGCAGGCGCGGCTGATGAGCCAGGCCTTGCGCAAGCTGACCGGCTCGATTTCGAAGTCGCGCTGCATGGTGATCTTCATCAACCAGATCCGCATGAAGATCGGGGTGATGTTCGGCAATCCCGAGACGACGAGCGGCGGCAACGCCCTGAAATTCTACGCCTCGGTGCGTCTCGACATTCGCCGCATCGGCGCCATCAAGGAGCGCGAGGAGGTGGTCGGCAATCAGACCCGCGTCAAGGTGGTGAAGAACAAGGTGGCCCCGCCCTTCAAGCAGATCGAGTTCGACATCATGTATGGCGAGGGCATTTCGAAGTCGGGCGAGCTCGTCGATCTCGGGGTCAAGGCCGGGATCGTGGAGAAGTCCGGCGCCTGGTTCTCCTTCGACAGCGAGCGGATCGGGCAGGGGCGCGAGAACGCCAAGGCCTATTTGAAGGAGCATCCCGAGACGGCCGACAGGATCGAGCGCGCGATCCGGCAGAATGCGGGCCTGATCGCGGGCCAGATCCTCGAAGGCGGATCGGACCCGGACGCCGCCGAAAGCGCCGAGGGTGCAACGGCCGAAGACGAGGGCGCGGTCACGCCGCTTGCCGGCGGGAGCGCGCGGCGCGGCCGCCGCGGCTAACCAAACCTCTCGCTCTCCCCCCTCACCCGCCCCGGCGTTCGCCGGGGCACCCTCTCCCCCGAGGGGAGGGGGGAAAATAGGCGCTGTCCGAATTCGTCATCCTGAGGAGGCCGCGAAGCGGCCCTCGAAGGACGCACCGTGAGATCGTCATCCTTCGAGGCTCGCTCCGCTCGCACCTCAGGAAGAGGTAATGACCCTGCAATATCTTCCACTCGCCCCTTGAGGGGAATGCGCTACCGACCGGCTACTTGAGCGCGGGTTGGCGCGTGGAGGGGGGTCAGCGGCGACGCCGCGTTACATTCCGCCTTCCCCCTACCCGGCTCGCCGCGTGCCGCGGCTCGCCACCCTCTCCCCGAGGGGAGAGGGAAACGAAGCGTCATTCAGAGGTCGGCTGGACAGCCCCCTTTGCTCACCTTATGTGTGACGCGGGACGTCAAGTCTTCTCCTTCTCGGGAGAGGGCACGGCGGCGCGCGATTGTGGCGAATCGGCTAGGGTCGCCTGGAAGCGCCTTTCACGTCCTCATGCGAACCCAAGGTCCCCCGTCAACGCGCCATGACCACAGCCAAACGCAACCGTGCCAGACAGACGCGCGCGAAGGCTGCCGGCCGAGGCCCCGCGACCCAAAAAAGCGGGAGCGCCAAGAAAGACAGCGCGCCCGTGGCGCACCACGACGGCTCCGTGCCGAGCCGCACCAACGACATCCGCACGGCGTTTCTCGATTTCTTCGCCAAGAACGATCACGCCGTGCTGCCGTCGGCGCCGCTCGTGCCGCGCCACGATCCGACGCTGATGTTCACCAATGCCGGCATGGTGCCGTTCAAGAACGTGTTCACCGGCGCCGAGAAGCCGAAGGCGCCGCGGGCGGCGACGGCTCAGAAATGCGTGCGCGCCGGCGGCAAGCACAACGACCTCGACAATGTCGGCTTCACCGCGCGCCACCATACCTTCTTCGAGATGCTCGGCAATTTCTCCTTCGGCGACTATTTCAAGGAGCGCGCGATCCTTCTCGCCTGGGAGCTTCTGACGCGCGATTTCGCCCTCGACAAGGAGCGCCTGCTCATCACCGTGTTCGTCGACGATGACGAGGCGGCTTCGCTTTGGCGCAAGATATCGGGGTTCCCCGACACGAAGATCCTCCGCATCGCCGGAAGCGACAATTTCTGGTCGATGGGCGATACCGGCCCGTGCGGGCCGTGCTCGGAGATCTTCTACGACCATGGACCGGGCCTTCAGGGCGGCCCGCCCGGCGGCGCGGAGCCGGAAGGCGACCGCTTCGTCGAGATCTGGAATCTCGTGTTTATGCAGTACGAGCAGCTCGCCGCCGGCAAGCGCGTCGACCTGCCGCATCCCTCGATCGACACCGGCATGGGCATCGAGCGCATCGCCGCGGTGCTTCAGGGCACGCACGACAATTACGCCATCGATCTCTTCGGCGCCCTGATCGAGGCCTCGGTCGAGTTGACCGGGGTTCAGGCTTCCGGCGAGCATGCGCCGAGCCAGCGCATCATCGCCGATCATTTGCGCGCCTCGTCCTTCCTGATCGCCGACGGCGTGCTCCCGTCAAACGAGGGCCGCGGCTATGTGCTTCGCCGCATCATGCGCCGCGCCATGCGCCACGCCCATCTTCTCGGCGCCAAGGATCCTCTCCTCTATCGCCTCGTGCCGGCGCTGATCGAGCAGATGGGCCGGGCCTATCCCGAGCTCGAGCGCGGCCGGAGCCTCATCGAGGAGACGCTGAAGCTCGAGGAGACGCGCTTCCGCGAGACGCTCGGGCGCGGGCTGCGGCTGCTCGACGACGCGACCAAGGGGTTCAAGCGCGGCGCCACGCTCACCGGCGAGGTCGCCTTCAAGCTCTACGACACTTACGGCTTTCCCTACGACCTCACCGAGGATGCTCTCAAAGCCCGCGGGATCGGCGTCGATGCCGAGGGCTTCGCCGCCGCCATGGAGCGCCAGCGCGCCGAGGCGCGGAAGTCCTGGGCGGGCTCGGGCGAGGCCGCGACCGAGGGCCTCTGGTTCGAGCTGAAGGAGGAGCTCGGCGCCACGGAATTCCTCGGCTACGAGACGGAGTCGGCGTCGGGCGGGATCCTCGCGCTGATCAAGGACGGGGCGCGCGTCGATGCTCTGAAGGAAGGCGAGCGCGGCGTCGTCATCGTCAACCAGACGCCGTTCTATGCCGAGTCGGGCGGCCAGGTCGGCGATCAGGGCACCCTGTCCGGCGGCAAAGGCGCTCAGTTCCGCATCGAGGACACGCAGAAGAAGCTGCACGCGCTCTATCTGCATGAGGGCGCGGTGACGGCGGGCAGCTTGCGGGTCGGCGATGAGGTGCTGCTTGAGGTCGATCACGCCCGGCGCACGCCGACGCGCGCCCATCACTCGGCGACCCATCTTCTGCATGAGGCGCTCCGCCAGGTGCTCGGGCTCCACGTGGCGCAGAAGGGCTCCCTGGTCGAGCCCGGGCGCCTCCGCTTCGACTTCTCCCATCCAAAGCCCATGACCGATGACGAGATCCGCAAAGTGGAGGATCTCGCCAACGCCATGATTCTGCAGAACGCGCCCGTCGAGACCCATCTGATGACGCCGGACCAGGCCATCGCGCAAGGCGCTCTCGCTCTGTTCGGCGAGAAATACGGCGAGGAGGTCCGCGTGGTCAGCATGGGCGTCGACCCGAAGAGCGAGCGGGCGGATCACGCCTACTCGATCGAGCTCTGCGGCGGGACGCATGTGCGCCGCACGGGCGATATCGGCCTCCTCAAGATCGTGAGCGAGGGGGCGGTCGCTTCCGGCGTGCGGCGGGTGGAGGCGCTGACGGGCGACGCCGCGCGCGCCTATCTCGATACGCAAGTTGCGCGCGTGCGCGAGGCGGCGGAGCTGCTCAAGGTTTCGCCCGACGAGATGGTCCAGCGTCTTGCCGCGATCCTCGACGAGCGCCGCAAGCTCGAGCGCCAGCTCGCCGACGCCAAGCGCGACCTCGCTCTTGGCGGGGGCGGTGACGCCGCAGCGGCGCCGGCTGCGCGGGAAATCGGCAAGGTGAGGCTGCTCGCGCGAACGGTGCAGGGTGTCGCGCCGAAGGACCTGCGCGGCTTGGTCGATGACGGCAAGCGGCAATTGGGGTCCGGCATCGTCGCCATCGTCGGCGTGAGCGAGGAAGGGAAGGCCGCGCTCGTCGTCGGCGTGACACCCGATCTCACCGCGACCTATGACGCCGTCGAGCTCGTGAGGGTCGGCGCCGAGGCGCTGGGCGGCAAAGGCGGGGGCGGGCGCCCCGACCTGGCGCAGGCCGGCGGTCCCGACGGCGCCCGCGCAGAAGCGGCGCTCGAGGCGATCGCGGCGCGGATCGCGGGCGAAGGCGGTGCGGCGCCCGCCGGCGCGGAGGCTCATCGCGCGGAAAGCGCCTAGGAATGGCCAACGATACGATCTGGCGAAGCTGGCGGCGGCAAGTCCACGACATTCTCGAAGTTGGCGGAGACGCGCATCCCGCGGGGCGCGTGGTCAACGCCTTCCTCATCACCCTCATCTTCGCGAACGCCCTCGCCTTCGCCGCCGAGATGGTGGACGACGTCGCCGTCCGCTACGGCACCTATCTCGACGCGTTCAACGTCTTCTCGGTGATGGTGTTCAGCCTCGAATATGTGCTGCGCATGTGGAGCGCGGTCGAAATTCCGATGTTGAGCCGCATGCCCCCGTGGCGGGCGCGGCTCCGCTTCGCGCTCAGGCCGATTATGATCATCGACCTGCTCGCGGTGCTGCCCTGGTACCTTCAGTCCTTTGTCTCCGTCGATCTCAGAAGCCTCAGGGTGTTCCGCCTGTTCCGGCTGCTCAAGCTCGTGCGCTATTCGCCCGCGCTGCAGACGCTCGGCCGCGTCATCGCCGAGGAGTATCGCGCCCTGCTCGGCGCGCTCCTCGTCATTTTGATTTTGCTCCTGTTTGCCTCGACCGCGATCTATTTCCTCGAACGCGACGCGCAGCCCGACAAGTTCGGCTCGGTGCCGGCGGCGGCGTGGTGGGCGCTCGCCACCTTGACCACGGTCGGCTATGGCGACGTCGTTCCGATCACGCCGCTCGGCAAGATCGTGGGCGGCATCGTCATGCTGCTCGGCGTCGGCATGATCGCTCTCCCGGTCGCCATCATCGCCACCGGATTCAGTCAGGAGTCGGCCCGCCACCAGTTCGTGGTGACCTGGAGCATGGTGGCTCGCGTGCCGCTCTTTGCCTCCATGGATGAGGGCGAGATCGCCGAGATCACCAAGCTGCTCTACACGCGGACGTACTTGCCGGGCGTTCCCATCGTCCGGACCGGCGACGCGGGCGACGCCATGTTTCTCATCGCCGGCGGGGAGGCGATCGTCGAAGCAAGCTCGACGAAACAGGTGGTGTTGAAGGAGGGCGATTTCTTCGGGGAGATGGCGCTGCTTGAGCGGCGCCGTCACGCGCACGATGTGGTCGCCAAGACGCGGTGCCGCGTATACGTGCTCGATACGCAGTCGCTGTCGCGCCTGTCGGCGCGGCATCCCGAGATCTTGCAGCGGATCCGCGGCATGGCGGCGGCCCGCGGCGCGACGAACGAAGCCGCGCGCAACGCGCGGCGCGGACGCAAAGTCCGGCCTCCGTCGAAGAGCAAGCGTGGCGCGCCGCAAGCGGTCTGAGTCTCAAGCCGCCGCGCGGTCGGCCATCTCTTTGCGAAGGTTGGCGTCGATCGCGTCGAGGAAGCCGCCTGTCGACAGCCAGCCCTGGTCGGCGCCGACGAGAAGCGCGAGGTCCTTGGTCATGAAGCCCGCTTCGATGGTCGCGATCGTGACCCGCTCCAGCGTCTCGGCGAAGTCGGCAAGCTCGGCGTTGTTGTCGAGCTTGGCGCGGTGCTTCAGCGCGCCGGTCCAGGCGAAGATCGAGGCGGTGGCGTTGGTCGATGTCTCGCGGCCCTGCTGATGCTGGCGGAAATGTCGTGTCACGGTGCCGTGCGCGGCCTCCGCCAGCACGGTCTTGCCGTCCGGCGTCATCAACACGCTGGTCATGAGCCCGAGCGAGCCGAAGCCCTGCGCCACCGTGTCGGACTGGACGTCGCCATCGTAGTTCTTGCACGCCCACACATAGCCGCCGGACCATTTCAGCGCCGCCGCGACCATGTCGTCGATCAGCCGGTGCTCGTAGGTCAGGCCGCGCGCCGCGAACGCAGGCTTGAACTCCGCCGCGAACACCTCGGCGAAAATGTCCTTGAAGCGGCCGTCATAGGCCTTGAGGATCGTGTTCTTGGTCGAGAGATAGACCGGCATGTTGCGATAGAGCCCGTAGTTGAACGAGGCCCGCGCGAAGTCGCGAATCGAATCGTCGAGGTTGAACATGCCGAGCGCAACGCCGGGCCCCTCGAATTCATGCACCACATGCTCGATGCGGGTGCCGTCCGCGCCGGCAAACGTGATGGTGAGCGTGCCTTTGCCGAGCACGCGGAAATCGGTGGCGCGGTAGACATCGCCGAAAGCGTGACGGCCGATGACGATCGGCTTGGTCCATCCCGGCACGAGCCGCGGCACGTTCTTGCAGACGATGGGCTCGCGGAAGATGACGCCGCCGAGAATATTGCGGATCGTGCCGTTCGGCGACTTCCACATCGTCTTGAGGCCGAACTCCTTGACGCGCGCTTCGTCGGGCGTGATCGTGGCGCATTTGACGCCGACCCCGCAGGATTGAATCGCGTGCGCGGCCTCGATGGTGACGCGGTCCTCGGTCAGATCGCGATTTTGGATGCTGAGGTCGAAATGGAGCAGCGGCAGGTCGAGATAAGGGAAGATCAGCTTCTCCTTGATCAGCTGCCAGATGACCCGCGTCATCTCGTCCCCGTCGAGGTCGGCGACCGGGTTCTTCACCTTGATCTTGTTCACGTGCGCAAATCTCCGGTGCGCCCCATTGCGGGGAACCCGCTCTCTATAGCATCGTGCAACAGCGATGAAAGCAAGAACCGAGAGCGGAATGCGGGCGCGCGCCGCGGGGGCGGGCGCCGCCGCGCTGGTCGACCAGGCCACCGTGTACGACAGCGTTGCCGA
>DASUQP010000068.1:0-16131 GCA_036280475.1 Methyloceanibacter sp.
CATCGTATCCTCCAAAGGGTGCATGATAGCGGGCATCGGTTTTCCGATAGGATTCATGCTCGGGGTGAAGCGGACGCGAATCGCGTGCGCGGCCGGACTATAGTTCGGAACGGACGCCGCCTGACAGGAACGAGCCGACCATGAGAACGAAGACCGCGATCGTCGCAATTGCGCTAGCCGGCGCGCTGGCAGGCGCCGGCCTCACCTTCGCCCGCGATGCGGGAGATCAGAACGCCGTTACCGCCGAGAAATTGATCGCCGAAGCCCTTGCCGGCGATCCGAGCAAAGAGGTCACCGCGCAACTCTATACCTTCCCGCCGGGCACCGTTCTGTCCTGGCACATCCATCCCGATGCTCACGAGATCGCCTATGTCATCGAGGGCACCCTCACCTTTCAGCGGGCGGGCGAGGCGCCGGAACAACTCGCGGCGGGCGCGGCCGATTATCTTGCGCCGAATATCGTGCATCGCGGGATGAACACGACCGACAAGCCGGTGCGACTGTTCGTCGTACGCATCAAGCCCAAGGACAAGCCGCTCGTCGAGGAAGTGTCTCCGCCGGATTAACCGGAGCGTGGGATCAGCGCCGGCTGTTCTTGCGCCAGAGCGTGTATAGCCCGATCGCCCATGCCGGCAGCGCAATCAGCCAGTGAAACAACGTAACTTCGTCGTTGAGCCTCATGCCGAGATCGTAAGGGGTGAACGGACCGAACACGGCCTTTCACTGCCCAACCCTGAGAACCGCGGGTGATGCAAGCCAGTGATGATCGCCCCAACAGCCCGCGGACGTTCCGACCTGGCAGCTGAGGGATGCGCATCGATCTTCTCAGGTGGTATGGAAAATGGCAGCTTAACGCTCGGAGTCTCGTCCGGATCATCGGAAATGCGGCGATCTATAGCAGGAGGAAAAGATGCCCAGTCCCAGCACTGACTCGGAAACAACCGCCATCGAAGATGCTTATAAAGCCGAGATACAAGAGCTCTTCAAAATCTTGGTCAAAAACTTGATCGGTGCGCGCAATTCTCACGAAACCGATCAGCAATGTCTCAGCAGGTTCACGGCGGGGCTGAAC
The DNA here is from genome assembly GCA_036280475.1 of Methyloceanibacter sp. Lineage (GTDB taxonomy): Bacteria > Pseudomonadota > Alphaproteobacteria > Rhizobiales > Methyloligellaceae > Methyloceanibacter. The sequence goes on from DASUQP010000068.1 coordinate 1,073, forward strand.
GTGACGCAGCGTGCAAGGCAGTTGGCCCTTTCCGCCGCGACACCAGTCGTGCGGACAGCAGCATTAGGGCGTAAGAAACCGAAGGCAAGATAGTCTCGAGTGGGGATCACCATGACGTCCGGTTCTCACCGAGCGAATGGCGGAGATCGGCGCGGCGAACGCGGAATAGCTGGTCGAAGAGTGCCGTCGCCGCAATAGGCACGACGTCAGCGCCGCCCGCTTCTCCGCCAGAGCGTGTACAGCCCGATGGCCCAGGCCGGCAGTGCGATCAGCCAGTGAAACAACGTAACTTCGTCGTTGAGCCTCATGCCGAGATCGTAAGAAGTGAACGAGCCGAGCGCCGCAAGCGCGGTAAAGAACGCGGCGAAGGCGAGCACGAAGCCGAGCGCATAGCGGGGACGGAAGAAGCCGATATAGGTCCCGGCCGCGCCCCATAGCAGTTGGACCGCGGCGAGGTAGGGATCGATGCGGAAACCGAGCGCGAAGCTGTCGGGATGGCTGTCGAAGCCGTAATAGGCATAGGCCAACAGAACCAGCGCGCCCTGCGCCAGCAAATAGACGCTGAGCCGCGCCGCCCAGACCACAGGCGGCCAAGTTGTTTCTGCAGGCGTGTCGCTTGCCGGAGGTTCGGTCATGGCGCCCCGCCGCCAAGCTTATCCGAAAGGCCCTGATGGGGTCTACGCGCGGCTGCCCTTGCGCTTGCCCCCGATTGCATTTAACCAACCTCTCGCGTTGGTGCGAGCCTGCGGGCGCTAAGCCGAGGCTGTAGAGGAAGGGGTATTCATGGCGCGCAGTCGTATAGCGTTGATTGGCGCCGGCCAGATCGGCGGCACGCTTGCCCATCTCGCCGGCATCAGAGAGCTCGGCGAAATCGTCCTGTTCGACGTGGTCGACGGTGTGCCGCAAGGCAAGGGCCTCGACCTGTCTCAATCCGCGCCCGTCGAGGGCTATGTCCCGAAATTCAAGGGCACCAACGAATACGCCGAGCTGAAGGACGCCGATGTCGTGATCGTCACCGCCGGCGTGCCGCGGAAGCCCGGCATGAGCCGCGACGACCTGCTCGAGATCAACCTCAAAGTCATGGAGCAGGTGGGCGCGGGGCTGCGCAAATACGCTCCCGAAGCCTTTGTCATCTGTGTCACCAACCCGCTCGACGCCATGGTGTGGGCGTTGCAGAAAACGAGCGGACTGCCGCGCAACAAGGTGGTCGGCATGGCCGGCGTGCTCGACGCGGCGCGTTTCCGCTTCTTCCTTGCCGAGGAATTCGACGTGAGCCCCGAGGACATCCACACGATGGTGATGGGCGGTCACGGCGATACCATGGTTCCACTCATCCGCTACTCCTCGGTCGCCGGCATCCCGCTCGCCGACCTCGTCAAGATGCGCTGGATCACCCAGAAGCGGCTCGACGACATCGTGCAGCGCACCCGCGACGGCGGCGCCGAGATCGTTGGCCTGCTCAAGACCGGATCGGCCTTTTACGCGCCGGCCGCGGCCGCGCTCGAGATGGCGGAGTCCTATCTCAAGAACCAAAAGAGAGTGCTCCCTTGCGCGGCCTATCTGAACGGCGAGTATGGCGTGAAGGGGATTTATGCCGGCGTCCCCATCATCATCGGCGCCAAGGGCGTCGAGCGCGTCATCGAGCTCGACCTCACTTCGGCAGAGAAGGATGCCTTCATGCACTCGGTCGGATCGGTGAGGGCGCTCGTCGAGCTGTGCCAGCGGATCGCGCCGAGCCTCGCCACCGCTTAGGCCCTCAACCCGATCGCGAGCGGCGCCGGCCGAAAAAACTCGGACGGCGATCGTCACCATGAATATCCACGAACATCAGGCCAAGACGCTGCTGAAGGCGTATGGCGCGCCGGTTGCCGACGGCCGCGTGGCGGCGAGCGCACAAGAGGCGGCGGATCACGCCCGCGCTCTCGGCGGCGATATCTTCGTGGTGAAGGCGCAGATTCACGCCGGCGGCCGGGGCAAAGGCGGCGGCATCAAGCTCGTCAAGACGCTTTCGGAACTTCACGCCGAGGCCGACCGCATGCTCGGCATGACGCTGGTCACGCCCCAGACCGGGCCCAAGGGCAGGCTCGTGCGTCACGTTTACGTGGTCAAGGACACCGTCATCGCGCGCGAGCTTTATCTCTCGCTCCTGGTCGATCGCGGCTCCGGCCGGGTCGCCTTTGTCGCCTCAACGGAAGGCGGCGTCGACATCGAGGCCGTGGCCGCCAATACCCCCGAGAAGATCGCGACGCTGACAGTCGATCCCGCTTCGGGCATCAGCGACTTCCACGGGCGAACCATCGCCTCGGCGCTTGGGCTCGAAGGTTCGCTCGTCAAGCAATGCGGAAGCCTTGTCAAATCGCTCTACCGGCTGTTCGTTGAGAAGGACGCAAGCCTGATCGAGATCAACCCGCTGGTGGTGACGAAGGAAGGCAACCTCGTCTGCCTCGATGCAAAGGTCGCCTTCGACGACAATGCCCTCTTCCGTCACGACGACATCGCGGCTTTGCGCGATATTCACGAGGAAGACCCGGCCGAGGTCGAGGCCGCCAATCTCGGCCTCTCCTACGTGAAGCTCGATGGCTCGATCGGCTGCATGGTCAACGGCGCGGGGCTGGCGATGGCCACCATGGACATCATCAAGCACTACGGCGGCGAGCCCGCGAATTTCCTCGATGTCGGCGGCGGCGCCGACCAGGAGCGCGTCACCGAGGCATTCACCATCATTCTCTCCGACCCGCATGTGGAGGCCGTGCTCGTCAATATCTTCGGCGGCATCATGCGCTGCGACACCATCGCCGAGGGAATCATCGCGGCCGCGCGGGAGACGCATATCGCCGTGCCGTTGATCGTGCGGCTCGAGGGCACCAATGTCGAACGCGGGAAGGAGTTGCTTTCTCAGTCCGGCCTCGCCATCACGTCCGCCGACGATCTCGACGATGCGGCCAAGAAGGCGGTTGCCGCGGTGAAATCTTGACCGTTAACACAGTTACACGTATCCTGTGTGCTATGAAGAATGTCACTTTGGCCATTGACGAAGAGGTTCTGCGCGCTGCGCGCCGCTACGCAGCCAACCGCGACACCACGGTGAACGCGCTTGTACGCGACTATCTGACGAGCCTCGTCGCTTTTGAGGAGAAGGCCGCCAAGGCGCGTGAGCGCCTCGTCGAGCTTAGTGAAACATCAGAAGGTCGTATGGGATCTTGGAAGTGGAAGCGGGGAGATGCTTACGAGGGTCGATTGTTTCCTCGACACGAACGTCCTGATCTACGCGGCTTTGGGGAGGGGGCAACAGGAGAAGAAGAGGGCAACGGCCGCTGACCTGATCCGCAAAACGAAGTTCGGTCTGTCAGCGCAAGCGCTCCAGGAGTTCTACACGGTCGTAATTCGCAAACCTGATCGCCCACTGACCCCCGTCAAAGCAATGGAGTGGATCGAGGCGTTCGAACAACAACCCTGCGTCTCAACAGACCTATCTCTGGTGAAGACCGCAATCGAGATATCGCAGCGTTTCCGCCTCGACTATTGGGACAGTGCGATCCTCGCAGCGGCAGAGCGGTTGGGAGCCGAGATCGTCTATACCGAGGACCTCAATCACGGCCAGAGCTACGGCTCGGTCCGTGTCATCAATCCATTTCTCTAGGTCATCTGCGCACGTCCATGTCCGTCCTTGTCGATAAGAACACGCGCGTCATCTGCCAGGGCTTCACCGGCGCGCAAGGCACGTTTCACTCCGAGCAGGCGATTGCCTACGGCACGCGCATGGTCGGTGGCGTGACGCCCGGCAAGGGTGGCAGCACGCATCTCGGATTACCCGTGTTCGACACGGTCAAGGACGCGGTGGAGGAAACCGGGGCCGACGCGAGCGTGGTCTATGTGCCGGCCCCCTTCGCGGCCGATGCCATCCTCGAAGCGATCGATGCCGCCATTCCCCTTGTCGTCTGCATCACCGAGGGAGTGCCGGTGCTCGACATGGTCAAGGTCAAGCGCGCGCTCTGCGGCTCGACCACGCGGCTCATCGGTCCGAACTGCCCCGGCATCATCACGCCTGGTCAATGCAAGATCGGCATCATGCCGGGCCATATCCACACGCCGGGCAAGGTGGGCATCGTCTCGCGTTCGGGCACCCTGACCTATGAGGCCGTGGCTCAGACGACCGCCGTCAGACTGGGTCAGTCGACCTGCATCGGCATCGGCGGCGATCCCGTCAACGGCACGAACTTCGTCGATGCGCTTGCCCTGTTCCTCGCCGACGACGAGACCGAGGCGATCATCATGATCGGCGAGATCGGGGGCAGCGCCGAGGAGGATGGCGCCGAGTTCCTGGTCGAGGCGGGCAACACGAAGCCTGTGGTCGGCTTTGTCGCGGGCGCGACGGCCCCGCCCGGCCGGCGGATGGGCCATGCCGGTGCCGTGATTTCAGGCGGTAAAGGCGATGCTAAGCACAAAGTTGAAGCAATGCGCGACGCCGGAATTGTCGTGGCAAACTCGCCCGCGGCCCTTGGAACAACCCTCGCACGGCTATTACATGACGATTGAAAGCCGCGCCTAACGCTCGCCTTGTTTGCCCTGCAAGCCGGTAGACTTAAAAGACCGGCAGGTTCGACTCGATGACAAAACATGAACTGAACGAGGTGTTTGCCAGCACGTCGTTCTTGCAGGGCGCGAACGCCACCTATCTCGCAGAGCTCCACGCCCGTTACGAGGCGGATCCCGCCTCGCTCGATCCCGATTGGCGCGCGTTCTTCGCAAGTCTCGAAGACAACAAAGACAGCGTGCTCGCGGAAGCGCGCGGGCCGTCCTGGGGTCCCGCACCCGCGGCGGTGGCGCTTCCGGCGAGGCCGCTCGGCCCGCCGGGCGAGCGCGAGGCGCTTGCCGCGGCGCGCGACACGCTCGCCGCCCGCATGCTGATCCGCAACTATCGCACCCGCGGGCACCTCGCCGCGAAGCTCGACCCGCTCGAACTCGTTGAGCGCCGCGAGCATCCCGAACTCAGGCCGAAGACCTACGGCTTCGCCAAATCGGATTACGACCGCCCGATCTATATCGGCGGCGTGTTCGGTCTCGAATTCGCGACGCTCCGCGAGATCCTCGACATCCTGAGGCGCACCTATAGCGGCCATATCGGCGTCGAGTACATGCACATCTCCGATCCCGAGCAGAGGTCGTGGATTCAGGAGCGCATCGAAGGGCGGGAGGCCGGCTTCACGACAAAAGGCAAGACCGCGATCCTGAAGAAGCTGATCGAGGCCGAGACCTTCGAGCACTTCCTCGATGTGAAATACACCGGCACCAAGCGCTTCGGTCTCGATGGCGGCGAGTCGATGGTGCCGGCGCTCGAGCAGATCATCAAGCGGGGCGGCCAACTCGGCGTGAACGAGATCGTGATCGGCATGCCGCATCGCGGGCGGCTGAACGTGCTCGCCAACGTCATGGCCAAGCCCTACCGGGCAATCTTCAATGAGTTCAGGGGCGGATCTGCCCATCCCGACGACGTCGAGGGTTCGGGCGACGTCAAGTACCACCTCGGGGCTTCGTCAGACCGCGAGTTCGATCTCAACCGCGTGCATCTGTCGCTGACCGCGAACCCTTCGCATCTCGAGATCGTCGATCCGGTCGTGCTCGGCAAAGTCCGCGCCAAGCAGGATCAGCGCGAAGACAGGGAACGCAAAGAAGTTCTGCCACTGCTGTTGCACGGCGATGCGGCCTTCGCCGGACAGGGCGTGGTCGCGGAGTGTCTGGGTCTCTCGGGCTTGCGCGGCCATCGCACCGGCGGCTCGCTCCATTTCATCGTCAACAATCAGATCGGCTTCACCACCGCGCCGCGTTTTTCCCGCTCTTCGCCCTATCCGTCCGACGTCGCCAAGATGATCGATGCGCCGATCTTCCACGTGAACGGCGACGATCCGGAGGCCGTGGTTTACGTGGCCAAGGTCGCCACCGAGTTCCGCCAGCGCTTCGGCAAGCCGGTGGTCATCGACATGTTCTGCTACCGCCGGCACGGCCATAACGAGGCCGACGAGCCGGCCTTCACCCAACCTTTGATGTACGCCCGCATCGCCGAGCATCCGAGCGTGGTCGAAGTCTATTCCCGGAGGCTCATCGACGAAGGCCTCCTGACCCGCGAAGAGGTCGACGCCATGCAGGCCGAGTTCCGCGCCTTTCTCGAGGAGGAATTCGCGGCGGGCGATTCCTACCGGCCGAACCGCGCCGACTGGCTCGACGGCAGATGGTCCGGCATCGGCCACGCCGAAGAAGGCGCGCGCCGCGGCGACACCGGCGTCGATCTCGAGCGGCTGCGCGAGGTCGGCCGCAGGATCACGTCGTTCCCCAAGAGCTTCACTACGCACAAGACCATTGCCCGCATCATGGCCGCCCGCCGCAAGATGATCGATGAGGGCGTGGGCATTGATTGGGCCACGGCCGAGACGCTCGCCTTCGGCACGCTCCTCGTCGAGGGCTATCGCGTCAGGCTCTCAGGCCAGGACTCCGAGCGCGGCACGTTCTCCCAGCGCCATGCCGTGCTGATGGATCAGGAGAGCGAGAAGAAATACACGCCGCTCAAGCATGTCGCCAAAGACCAGGCGCGGTTCGAAGTGGTCAATTCGATGCTGTCCGAGGAAGCCGTGCTCGGCTTCGAATATGGGTACAGCCTCGCCGAGCCGAACGCTCTCGTCCTGTGGGAAGCGCAGTTCGGCGACTTCGCCAATGGCGCACAGGTCATCATCGACCAGTTCATTTCCTCCGGCGAGCGGAAATGGCTCCGCATGTCGGGGCTCGGTCTGCTCCTGCCGCACGGCTATGAGGGCCAGGGTCCCGAGCATTCCTCGGCACGGCTCGAGCGCTATCTCCAGCTCTGCGCCGAGGACAATTGGCAGATCGCGAACTGCACCACGCCCGCCAACTATTTCCACATTCTGCGGCGCCAGCTCCATCGCCAGTTCCGCAAACCCCTGGTGCTGATGACGCCGAAATCGCTCTTGCGTCACAAGCGCGTGGTCTCGACGCTAGCGCAGTTCGGCCCCGGCTCGAGTTTTCATCGTCTCCTATGGGACGACGCCCAGTTTCTCTCCGATCAGGCGATCAAGCTCGTCCCGGACGACGCGATCCGCCGCGTGGTGATCTCGTCCGGCAAGGTCTATTACGACCTCTACGAGGAGCGCGAGAAGCGCGGGCTCGACGACGTCTATCTTCTCAGGATCGAGCAGCTCTATCCCTTCCCGGCGCGCGCGCTCATTCACGAGCTCGGCCGCTTCAGGGACGCCGAAATGGTGTGGTGCCAAGAGGAGCCGAAGAACATGGGGGCCTGGAGCTTCATCGAGCCGAACCTCGAATGGGTGCTCGAGCATATCGGCGCGAGGCACAGGCGCCCGCGCTATGCCGGGCGACCAAGCTCGGCGGCCACCGCGACCGGCCTGATGAACAAGCATTTTCATGAGTTGAAGGCATTTGTCGAAGATGCGCTGGGCTAAACCGACTGAGGAGAGTGATGGCGACTGAGATCAGGGTGCCGAGCCTAGGCGAATCCGTCGTCGAGGCGACGGTCGGCCAGTGGTTCAAGCAGGCCGGCGACACGGTCGTGGCCGACGAACCTCTGGTCGAGCTCGAGACCGACAAGGTGACGATCGAGGTGCCAGCGCCCGTTTCCGGCGTTCTCTCCGAGATCTTGGTCAAGTCCGGCGCTACCGTCGCCGTCGGCGCCCTTCTCGGCGCGATCGGCGACGGCGCCGGGGCGATCAAACCGGCCAAGGCCAAGCGGCCGCCGGCCTCGTCAGACCTCGCCATGGCGGAAGCGAGCGCTGTCGCTGACGAGCCGTCGGTACAGCCGCCGAAGGCGCCGCCGACCGAACCGAAGAAGCTCGAGCGCGAGCCGACCCCGCGCCAGGAGGTCGGCGTGGAAGAGAGGCCCCCTTCACCCGCGGCGCGCAAGCTCATGATCGAGTCAGACCTTGGGGGCGATCAGGTGATCGGCTCGGGCCGCCACGGGCAAGTTCTGAAAGTTGACGTGGCCAAGGCCGTGGAGGCGCTGCTGAAGCACGAGCCGAAGGAGAAGGTCCCGCCCCCGCCCCGCGCGCCCGTCGCCTCCGACGACGCTGCACGCGAGGAGCGCGTGCGCATGACGAGGCTCCGCCAGACCATCGCCAAGCGTCTCAAGGAGGCGCAAGACACCGCCGCCATGCTCACCACGTTCAACGACGTGGATATGGGCGCTGTGATGCAGCTCCGGCACGATTATCGCGACGCTTTCGAGAAGCGGCACGGGGTCAAGCTCGGCTTCATGGGGTTCTTCGTCAAGGCTGCGGTGCAGGCGCTGAAGGACATCCCCGCGGTCAATGCCGAGATCGACGGCGAGGACATCGTCTACAAGAACTATTATCACATCGGCATTGCCGTCGGCACAGAGCGGGGCCTCGTGGTGCCGGTGCTGCGCGACGCCGATCGCATGAGCCTTGCCGAGATCGAGACGGCGATCGCCGATTTCGGCGCCCGCGCCCGCAGCGGCAAGCTCACCCTTGAGGAGCTGCAAGGCGGCACCTTCACCATCTCAAACGGCGGCATCTACGGTTCGCTGCTCTCGACCCCGATCCTGAATGCGCCGCAATCGGGCATCCTCGGCATGCATCGGATCGATGAGCGCGCCGTCGTGCGCGATGGCGCGATCGTGGCGCGGCCGATGATGTATCTCGCGCTCTCCTACGACCACCGCCTCGTCGACGGCAAGGACGCCGTCACCTTCCTCGTCCATGTCAAGGACGCGCTCGAGGACCCGAAACGCCTCGTGCTCGACCTGTAGAAACCCCTCTCCCTTGATGGGAGAGCGTGCCATGCGGCGCAAGCCGCATGGCGGGTGAGGGTGACAAACGCCGCGCGCTGGATTACGCCTCAACCGAATTGGAGTGCAGGCGATGCCCCAATACGACCTGATCGTCATCGGCACCGGACCCGGCGGCTATGTCTGCGCCATCCGCGCTTCGCAGCTCGGCATGAAGGTGGCCGTGGTTGAGAAGCGCGCCACGCATGGCGGCACGTGCCTCAATGTCGGCTGCATTCCGTCGAAGGCGCTGCTTCACGCAAGCGAGCGCTACGCGGAAGCGGAGGACGGCTTCGCCGCCATGGGGATCAGGGTGAAGCCCGCTCTCGACCTCGCCGCCATGCTCGCCTTCAAGGATGAAGGCGTGAAAGGCAATGTCGACGGGGTCGCCTACCTCTTGCGCAAGCACAAGATCGATCACTTTCACGGGACCGGTCGTGTGCTGGGATCGGGCAAAGTGGAGGTCACCTTCATCAACGGCGAGAAACAGCCGGTGGAGGCGAAGTCGATCGTCATCGCGACCGGTTCGGAGGCGATGGACCTGCCCGGGATCGCCATCGACGAGAAGCGTATCCTCTCTTCGACCGGCGCGCTTTCGCTGCCGGAGGTGCCGAAGCGGATGGCCGTCATCGGCGCGGGCTATATCGGGCTTGAGCTCGGCTCGGTGTGGTCACGTTTGGGCAGCGAAGTCACCGTGATCGAAATGCTCGATCGCATCGCGCCGGGGCTCGACGGCGAGGTGGCAAAGCAGCTCCAGCGCACGCTCGCCAAACAGGGTCTTGTCTTCAAGCTCGGAACCAAAGTCGTGAGTGCCGACAGCAACGGCGGGGACCTCAAGCTGGCGCTCGAGCCGGCAAAAGGCGGCAAGACTGAGACGCTCGAATGCGACGTGGTGCTGGTCGCCGTCGGCCGCGTGCCCAACACCGAAGGCATCGGCCTCGCGGAAGCCGGGCTCACCACCGACAATCGCGGCCGGATCGTCGTCGACGAGAACTTCGCCACGAACGTGCCCGGTGTCTACGCCATCGGCGACGTGATCAGAGGCCCGATGCTGGCGCACAAGGCGGAAGAGGAAGGCGTGGCGCTCGCGGAGATTCTCTCAGGGCAGGCCGGGCACGTCGATTACGGCACGATCCCGAGCGTCATCTATACCGCGCCCGAGGTCGCCTCGGTCGGCAAGACGGAGGAGGAGCTGAAAGAGGCCGGCGTCGCTTACAGGAAGGGCAAGTTCCCCTTCACCGCCAACGGCCGCGCCAAGGTCAACCGCACCACCGAGGGCTTCGTCAAGATCCTCGCCGAGGAAGTGAGCGACCGCGTGCTCGGCGTGCACATCATCGGTGCCGATGCCGGAACGATGATCGCGGAAGCCGCGGTGCTGATGGCGTTCGGCGGCTCTGCCGAGGATCTCGCGCGCATTTGCCACGCCCACCCCACGCTGAACGAGGCGATCAAGGAAGCGGCGCTCGCCGTGGACGAGCGCCCGATCCATATGTGAGCGGCGGCGTCGCGTCCTGACGATTCGCTCAACAATTGAATCCGTCATGCCCGGCCGAAGTGCCGGGCATCCACGAATTACGTGCAAGGTGGAAGACGTGGATGGCCGGGACAAGCCCGGCCATGACGCGTTTTCTTGGATGAGAGCCCGTACTTTTACTTCGAATTGCGCGGCGTGTCGGCGAGCACTGCGGCGATCAGCGCTGCAAAGCCCAAAAACTCCGTCAGCGCGATGATCGCGTGTCCCCACTCCCAGCGGGCGCGGTAGGTGGTCCAGTCGGAAGGCACGGGCCCCGTGACCCATTTCGCCAGCTCGACATTGACCGGATAGATCAGCACCCACCATAGGACCATCGCGAGCGTGAACAGAAGTGCGGTCGAGAGCGCGAGCCCGAATCCGGGTCGCCCATGCTCGCGCGTGAAATAGGCGAGAAGGGCCAGCGCAATGATCGTTGCCACGAAGATCACCGCGCCCACAGAGCCGAACAGATTATAGAGCCCGCCCTGGACCGTCGAGCCGACCCACAGATACTGGTCCCATCCCATGCGCGAGGGGAGCTGCATCAGATGGCAGAAGGCGAGCCCGAGCGTGAGCGCGGCAAGCATGATCGCCACGAAGCGTGTTCCCTTGAGCAGCATGGCAACCCCCTCTCTTGTCCTTGCCCGGGTTGCTTGCCTTGCCGAAGCGAAGCTTGGCTTCGCGGAGGCCGGACCGGGCAATCCAGTCATCCCAGTGTCTCTTCCTGTTGCAGGGGGTTACTGGATTCCCTCTTTCGCAGAATGACAAATCGCTCGCGCCGATCCCTAGTCGAGGGTTCGGCGGAAACGCATCAGCGCGAGCGCCATCGCCGCCAACGTGAAGAGGACAAGGGCAAGAACGTCGCTCTGCATATCGGCGAAGCCCGTGCCTTTCAGCGTGATGCCGCGCACGATGCGGAGGAAATGGGTGAGCGGAAGCATCTCGCCGATGGCCTGCGCCCATTCCGGCATACCGCGGAACGGGAACATGAAGCCGGACAGCAAAATGTTCGGCAGGAAGAAGAAGAATGTCATCTGCACCGCCTGGAGCTGGTTCTCGGCGATGGTGGAGAAGGTGTAGCCCACGGCGAGGTTGGCGGCGGCAAAGAGCGTCGCGAGCGCGACCAGGAGCCAGACGCTGCCCATGATCGGCACGCCGAACAGGACATGCGCCGCGCCGACGATGATCGTCATCTGCACGAAGCCGACGAGAACGAAGGGCGCGATCTTGCCGATCATGATCTCGACCGGCTTGATCGGCATGGCGAGCAGGCTTTCCATGGTGCCGCGCTCGATCTCGCGCGTCACGGCGAGCGCGGTGAACATCATCATGGTCATGGTCAGCACCACGCCGAGCAGGCCCGGCACGATGTTGTATTGGGTGATGCCTTCGGGGTTGTAGCGGTTCTGCACGGTAATGGCGAAGGGCGCCGCCGTCCTTGCGAGCTCGTCATCGGGCCCGCGCAGCTCGCGCCTGAGCGCCGTGTCGATCAGGCCTTGCAGCGCCGACACCGCCGTGCCGGTCGCCACGGGGTCGGTCGCGTCGGCGATGACCAGCACGGAAGGGCGGTCGCCCCGCCGCACGTCGCGCTCGAAGCTTGCCGGGATCTCGACGGCGAACTGCACCTCGCCCGAGCGAACCAGCCGGTCGAGCGTCTCCGGATCGCGCACCTGGACCTTGAAGTCGAAATAATCGGTGTTCTTCATCGCCGCGAGCACGGCGCGCGTCAGCGGCCCGTCGTCGCGGGTGAGCACGGCAGTCGGCAACTGCTTGGGATCGGTGTTGATCGCGTAGCCGAACAGAACGAGCTGCATGATCGGCACGATGATCATGGTGGCGAAGGTCATGCGGTCGCGGCGCATCTGGACGAACTCCTTGACGACCATCGCCCACATGCGCCGGAAGAAGCCCGGATCGCGCCGCGCGTTCGCGCCGTTCGGTTGAGGCGCCGCACTCATGCGAAATTGTCCTTGGCGTTGTTCATGAGCAGGATGAACACGTCCTCCAGACTCGGCTCGCCCCGCATCCAGCGATGGGCGCCGTCTCGGCTTTTGGCGGCCTTGATGGCGGCGTCGAGCGCGGACCGATCTCTTCCGGAGACGTGCAGCTCCGCGCCGAACGGAGCCACCATGTCGATGCCCTCGCGGGCGTGAAGCGCGGCGCCCAGCCGGCGCAAATCGCCGCCCGAGGCGATCCAGGTGCTCAAGCCGGATTGCGCGACGACCTCCTTTGCCGTCCCCTGCGCCAAGAGCTCGCCGAAGGCGATATAGGCAAGCTCGTGGCAGCGCTCGGCCTCGTCCATGTAATGGGTGGAAACGAGCACGGTGATGCCCTCGGCGGCGAGACCATGGATCTCGTCCCAGAACTCGCGCCGCGCCTTGGGATCGACGCCCGCCGTCGGCTCGTCGAGAAGGAGAAGCCGCGGTTCGGGGAGGATGCAGGCGCCGAGCGCCAGCCGCTGCTTCCATCCGCCCGACAATTCACCCGCGAGCTGATCCTGCCGGCTCGCAAGCCCGAGCCGCGCGATGGCGCGCGACGCCGCGCCCTTGGGGTCGCTGACGCCATAGACGCGCGCGACGAATTCGAGATTCTCGCGGATCGACAGATCGCCGTAGAGGCTGAAGCGCTGCGTCATATAGCCGACATTGCGTTTGATCGCGTCCGCCTCGGTCCTGATGTCGTAGCCGAGGCAAGTGCCTTGGCCTGAATCGGGCGTGAGCAGTCCGCAAAGCATGCGGAGCGTGGTCGTCTTGCCGCTGCCGTTCGGACCGAGAAAGCCGTAGATTTCGCCCTTCGGCACTTTCAGGCTCAAATCGCTAACCACGGTCCGCTCGCCAAAACTCTTGGTCAGGCCGTTCACGTCGATGGCGATCTCCTTCATCGACGCACCATCTGCTCGCCGGGCGCGAGTTTCACCGTCACCGGCTGGCCTGCGGTCAGCGCGACGGCGGCGCCGTCAGGCCGAGCCTCGACGAGATAGACGAGCTTCTGCCGCTGCTCGCGCGAGAAGATCACGGGCGGCGTGAACTCGGCCTCGCGCGCGATGAAGTTGATCTTGGCATGGAGGTCCGGCGGGCAGCCGTCGCAAGTGAGCGCAACGCGCTGATCGACCTGAAGCCTGGCGCGGTCGGGCTCATCGACGAAGAAGCGGACTTTCAGATTGCGCGGCGGAAGCAGCGCGGTCACCGCCTGGCCTGCCCTCACCACCTCGCCCGGCCTGAAATAGACCTCCTCGATCGTTCCGCTCGTGGGCGATACCACCTTGCGCTTGGCGAGGCTCTTCTCGGCCTCGGCGAGGGCGTAGCGCGCGGCCTCGGCGCTTGCGGCGGCCGCATCAATCATGTCCGACCGGCCGGGGAGCTTGGCCGCAGCGATGCGATTCTCAGCCTCGGCCACGGCGGCCTGGTTGCGGTCGTGCTGAGCGACGGCGTCGTCGAGCTGCGCCTTCGTGGTCCATCCTTTGTCGAAGAGGGTTCGCGCGCGGTCGAGATTGTTGGTCGCGACCTGTCGCATCGCCTTGGCCTCCCTGAGCGCGGCCTCGAGCACTTCGATCTCGCCGGGCCGCTGCACCTCCGCCTTCGCGTCGGCGAGCCGCGCCTCGGCCTCGGCGACGCGCGCCTTCGTCGCTGCCACCGCTGCCTCCTGCTCGGAGCTTTCCAGCGTGAAAAGGGGATCGCCTTGCTTGACGCTGTCGCCTTCTTCGACGGTAAGGGACTCGATGCGGCCTCCTTGCTCCGAACCCACGAGAACGAGGTCCGCCTCCATGTAGCCGGGAAATTCACCGTCCTCGTTGGCCTCAAAGGTCGTGAGCACGAGCATGATTGCGGCGAGAACGATACCGGCAACGAGGGCGGCGATACGTTTCATCGCCCCTCTCCTTCGCCGCTCCTGGCGTGCGGCGCATGCCCCGGCGCCCTGATCGCGTCGAGGAGAAGATCGATATGCGTTGCAAGGAGCGCGTCGGTATCGAGATGATGATGGCGCTCGATCAGGGTGCGCCAGACGACGGCAAGCAGGACCGGGGCGATGATGAGCTGCGGAAAGTCGCGTAACGCCGTCGGCTTGAATTCGCCGCGCTCGATCCCGCGATCGATGAAGGCCTTAAGCGTCTCCCGCCCCTTGGCGATGACGTGGTCGTAGTAGAATTTCGTAAGCTCTGGGTGCTTGTGGCCTTCGGCGATGAGCAAGCGCGCGATCAGCACGCGGCGCGACTTGACGAGCTCCTGGATGAAAGCGAGGAACGGACCTTTGAGAAACGCCTCGCACGACAGATCCGTCGTCAGCATGCGCTCGCGCATGGCGTCGAAGAGCGGCGTGATGACGCTGCGGATGACGGCCTTGAACAGCTCCTCCTTGGTCTTGAAGTACAGATAGGGCAGGCCCTTGCTCACTTTGGCGCGTGTGGCCACGTCTTCGAGCCTGGCCGCCGCGTAGCCCTTTGCCGCGAACTCCTCGAAGGCAGCGGCGACGATCTCCTGCGGGCGTGTATCCCGCCGCTCGCGCCGCTTGCCTTCGCTCGCCGTCTTGCGCTTGAGCGGTCTCGAACCGACCATCGCCTTGTCCTCACCTCCGCCAATTCCCGCTCCAATTTATGACTGACTGGTCAGTACTGCAAGGGTTGGAGGTGAAATTTCATCTGCCCTGCATCTCTCCGTCATGCCCGGACCCTCGGGTCTTTGCCCGAGGGCAGGCTTGATCCGGGCATCCATTCCGTGACCCAGAGCCAAGTCGAGGCGT
>DASUQP010000069.1:0-2542 GCA_036280475.1 Methyloceanibacter sp.
ATGAGGGAGAGGGCCGGCGCGCGTAGCGCGACGCAAGGCGGGAAGGGTGAGGGCGAAATCTTTTTCACGCAGGCTTCGCCCTCGGCCCCCTCACCGCGCGCCAAGTGGCGCGCGTGCTCTCCCCAAGGGGAGAGCGGTAATAGGTGGCGTTTCGATACAGCAGGCGCTTCGGCTTCGCTCAGGCAGGCGCCGGTATGAGGGAGAACCAGGCGTGGGGTCTGACTCGCCCGCCGTTTCATGTTAGAAGCCGCCAATGCCGGATCTCGACATCATCACCTTCGGTTGCAGGCTCAACGCCTACGAGTCCGAAGTCATGCGCGCGCAGGCCGCCGCTGCCGGGCTCTTTGACGCCGTCATCGTCAATACGTGCGCCGTGACGGCTGAAGCCGTGCGTCAGGCGGGTCAGGCGATCCGCAAGGCCCGCCGCGAGCGGCCAGAGGCGAGGATCGTCGTCACCGGCTGCGCCGCCCAGATCGATCCCTCCCGTTTCGCCGCGATGGACGAGGTCGATCATGTGATCGGCAATCGGGAGAAGCTCGAGGCCGAGACGTTCGCCCGTTTCGGCGTCGATGGCGGCGAACGCGTCGTGGTCAATGACATCATGTCGGTGCGCGAGACAGCGTCGCATCTGATCGACGGCTTTGGCACCCGCGCCCGCGCCTACGTGCAGATCCAGAACGGTTGCGATCACCGCTGCACCTTCTGCATCATTCCCTTCGGGCGCGGACCGTCGCGCTCGGTGCCTGCGGGCGAGGTGGTGGCGCAAGTGCGGAGGCTTATCGAAAAGGGCTACGCCGAGATCGTGCTGACCGGCGTCGACATCACCGCCTATGGCAAGGACCTTCCCGGCGAAATGACGCTCGGCAAGCTTGTCCGCTCCGTGCTCAAGCTCGTGCCAGAGCTTCCGCGCCTCAGGCTGTCCTCCATCGACTCGATCGAGGCCGATGCCGCCCTGCTCAAGGCGATCGCCGAGGAGGAGCGGCTAATGCCGCATCTGCATCTCTCGTTGCAGTCCGGCGACGATCTCACGCTCAAGCGGATGAAGCGGCGGCACGCCCGCGCCGATTCGGTCCGCTTCTGCCATGAAGTGCGCCGGGTCCGCCCCGACATGGTGTTTGGCGCCGATCTCATCGCGGGATTTCCCACCGAGACCGAGTCCATGTTCGCGAATTCGCTCAGTCTCGTCGACGAATGCGGGCTCACGTTCCTCCACGTCTTTCCCTATTCGGCGCGCGAGGGAACGCCCGCCGCGCGCATGCCGCAGCTTCATGGCGCGATCATCGCCAAGCGCGCGGGCGCGCTCCGCGAGAAGGGCGTTGCCGCGCTCAAGCGCCATCTCCAAAGCGCCAAGGGACGCCGCATCATGGTGCTGGTGGAGAATGAGGGAAGCGGACGCGCCGCCGATTTCACGCCGGTCCGCCTCAAGACCGAGGCCAGGGCCGGAAGTTTGGTCGAGGCGGTCGTCGCCGGCGATAACGGCACGTCCCTCATCGCGGTGCGATCATGAGCGATCGCGAGAGGACGGACGAGCGAGAGCCGAAGCAGGGTTGGTTCGATCAGCTTCGCCGCGGGCTCGCCCGCACAACCAATGCCCTGTCCGACGGTCTTGCCGGGGCGCTCACCAAGCGCAAGTTCGACGAGGAGACGCTCGACCGGATCGAGGAGGCGTTGATCAAGGCCGATCTCGGGGTCGCCATGGCGGCGCGCATTCGCGAACGGCTGGCAAGGGGCCGCTACGACAGGGGCCTCTCGCCCGAGGCGGTGCGCGACGTCGTCGCCGCAGAGATCGCAAGCGTGCTTCAGCCCTTGGCGCGGCCTTTCGCACGCGTCACTGGCCAGCGGCCCCATGTCTTTCTCGTTGTCGGGGTGAACGGCACCGGCAAGACCACCACCGCCGCCAAGCTCGCCCATCAGTTCAAGCGCGAGGGCCTGAAGGTCATGCTTGCCGCGGCCGACACGTTCCGCGCCGCAGCCATCGATCAGCTCAAAGTCTGGGGCGAGCGGGTCGGCGCCGAGGTCGTGGCCAAGGCGGTGGGCGCGGATCCCGCCGGCGTCGCCTTCGAAGCCTTCGAGCGCGCACGCGCGGAAGCTGTTGACGTGCTCCTCATCGACACGGCCGGACGCCTCCAGAACAAGACGGATCTCATGGCCGAGCTCGCCAAGATCGTGCGCGTGCTCAAGAAGATCGACCAGAGCGCTCCGCACGGCGTCATCCTCGTGCTCGACGCCACCACCGGGCAGAATGCACTCGCTCAGGTCGAGATCTTCAAGGAGATCGCGGGCGTCACCGGTCTCGCCGTGACCAAGCTCGACGGCACCGCGCGCGGCGGCATCCTTGTCGCCATTGCCGAGCGCTTCAAGATTCCCATTAATGCCATCGGCATCGGCGAGGGAATAGACGATCTCAAGCCGTTCGACGCGCGAGACTTCGCGCGCGCCATCGCGGGAGCAAACAGCCAGAATGAAGCCGCGGCCTGAGCGTGACATCGCGACCGCGGGCGTGGGTGCCGCGCCGCAACAAGGGGTCTGGTCCAAGCTCATC
>DASUQP010000070.1:0-4463 GCA_036280475.1 Methyloceanibacter sp.
GACCAGCGGCCGAACACGTGCACGAGGCCATAGGCGATGGGGTAGCAGATGAGCGCAAGCAGGACGACGGTTGCGACCGCGAGCACCACCGACCAAAGGAAGGAGATGTAGGAGGTCCCGGTGAAGATCGTCTTATAGTTCTCCAGCGTCGGCGCCTGGAGAAGGCTGAAGGTGCGCGGCGGCATGAAACTGAAAACGGTGACCGCGATCAGCGGCACGGCAAAGCCTCCGGCGAGCAACAGAAGCAAGGGGGTGGCCGCGCGCCGCCCGTCCTTCTCGGCCGTGCTGCTGCCGCCGGGAATCATTCCTCCCCCACCAGAATGGAATGCTGGGAATCCCAGCCGATGAGCACCTGATCGTCGAGCTTGCCGTTGTAGGCCTGCTGACGGAGCTTCTCGATTACGAACACCTGGTCGCCGACACGCACCTGATACTGAATGCGCGAGCCGAGCGCGTACTCGTTGTAGAGGCGCCCGCTCAGGCTGTTGGCGGCCTCGTCGGCCTTGCCGAGGAAGCGGACGTATTCCGGCCGGATGACGAGATGGCCCGACTCGATTTCGGGCGCGCCGGGGGGTGCGGTGAACTGCGCTTCGAGCGAAGGTGCGAGCAGGGAGCCATTGCCGGTGCTCTTCACCGCGATGACGTTGACGTCGCCCATGAACTCGGAGACGAACTTGCTCCGCGGCGAGGAGTAGATCTCGTTCGGCGTGCCGACCTGCACGAGCTTGCCCTCGCGCATGACACCGATGCGGTCGCTCATCACCATCGCCTCTTCGAGGCTGTGCGTGATGTAGACGAAGGTCTTGCCGGTCTCCCGGTGAATGTCCTTGAGCTCCTTCTCCAGCGTTTTTCTCAGCTTGTAGTCGATTGCCGAGAGCGGCTCGTCGAAGAACAGGATCTCGGGATTGTAGGCGAGAGCGCGAGCGAGCGCGACGCGCTGGCGCTCGCCGCCCGAGCACTTCTGCACGCTCTTCGCGTAGTAGGATTCGGGAAGCCTGAGCTGGCGTAGGAGATCGACCGCGCGCGCCTTGCGCTTGGCGGGCTCGACGCCGCGGATCTTCATGGCGAACTCGATGTTCTCGCCGACGCTCCGATGCGGGAACAGGGCGAGCGACTGGAACACCATGCAGGTCGGCCGCTTGTTGGCCGGCACGTCGTTGATACGAGTTTGGCGTAAAACGATGTCGCCCGAGGTGGGCGTCTCCATGCCGGCCATCATGCGGATCAGCGTCGTCTTGCCGCTGCCCGACGGCCCGACGATGGTGAAGAACTCGCCTTCTGCGATCTTGAGGTCGATGCCGTCGACCGCCGTGAAGGCTCCGAAGTCCTTGCGCAGAGCCTTCAGCGTGAGAATGGTGGGTCGTTGGGGCGTCACGTGGCTCTCACCTACGCGATGGTCCAGATCAGGCAGCCTCCCGCATGACCGAGGCCATGCGGAAGGCTGCTATTTAAATACCGTCAATGCGACCTGGACAACGCCGATCGAGCCGACGGTCAGCCTTTCTTCGCCGCGTTCCAGATGTCGAGCAGCTTGTCGTAGTCGGGGACGATGTCGTACTCGACCGAGCCCGCCATCTCCTCCTCCAGGCTGTCCCACTGAATGGCTTCGAGTTCCTCCTTGGTAAAGAGCTTGAAGCACTCCGGGTTGCCCATTTGCGTGACCGGGTTGTAAGTGCCTTCGGCGAAGGCGACGGTGTGGGCCATCTTCGGCTCCTGCACGTAGGCGAGGAACTCCGTCGCGAGCGGGGACAGGTTCGGATTGTTGACCAAGGACGTGATCTCGATCCAGGCGATGCCGCCCTTGCCGCCGGCGAACGGGCCCTTCTTCGGCGTGATGCCGCGGAGGTTCATGTGCCCGTCGGCACGCGCTGGCGAGACAGAATAGGTGCCACCGGTGAGATGGAAATCGATCTCACCCGACACGAGCGCCTGGTTGTTGGTGGCGATGTCGCCGACGAGCTTCTTGCCGTTGAAGACCCGCTTGGCAGTTTCGGCAAATTTCGCGACTTGCGCGTCGTTATGCGTCTTGAAGGGGTCGAATCCCGCGATGGCACAGATGCAGAACACGTTCCAATCGTCGGATTCGAGGATGCCGTACTTGCCGGCGAGCTTGGGGTCGTTCCAGAGGTCCCAGCCCTGGTCCTCGGCGGTCTCGCGGCTGATCTTGTCGGTATTGACGACGAAGGAATAGGGCCCGAAGCGCTGAGCCATGCCGATCAATTCCTTTCCGGAGTCGTCCATGGCCCACTTGTAGGGGGGCTTGAAGGCCGGCAGCATCTTCTCGAAGTAGGGCTCGAACCGGGCCCGGTCGAGCGGCTTGATCAGCTTCTCAGGCAGCATGATCTTGCGTGCCCAAGGATTGTTGACGTTGATCAGGTCCCAGACGTTGGTCTCACCGGCCCTCAGGCGGTTGATCATCGTCGGATCGTTGGTGAGGCTCTCAGCCTTGACGGTCGCACCCGTCGCGGACCGGAATGGGTCGAGGACCTGGGCCGAGTTGTAGCCCTCCCAACACAGGATGTTGAGCTCCTTTTCGCGCGCGGCATGGGCCGGCTTCACGAACGCGGAAGCCCCGCCCGCTGCGAACGCGGCGGCGAAGGTGGCGGATTGCTGCATGAAGTTGCGGCGGGTTAACTGCCGTTGGCGCATTGTCTGTTCTCCTGGTCGCGGGGCTTCGTGACCCTAAGGTGTGCGGAAAGGCGATGGCGTGTCGTCCGATGGGCGAGCGGTTCCGCCGGTCCGGGTGTCTTCCGGCGAGGCCACGCTAGGACCTGCGCCCGGCTTCGATCCGGACTTGCTCGCTCCGCCTCCCTTATCTTACCCACTCCCGGCGGCCGTGGCACCCCTGCTTCGCGAACCTTTGGCTTTGCCGCACCGCGGCATGCGGCCTGGAGAAGGGGATGCACTTGACCTTCTCCTTCAGCCTAAGCCCATGAGCGCCTTGAGCTCGGCGCTCGACATGACGTGGCAATAGATCATATTGATGATCTCGAGCTCCTTGCGATGCAGCTCGTCCGATCCCGCAGCGCAGCAATCCTCGACCACGACGACGCCGAAACTTTCGTCGGCCAGGCTCCTGACCGTCGAGGACACGCACTGGTCGGTAAAGATGCCGCAGCACACCACCGTCTTGATACCGAGGTTGGTGAGGATCAGCCGCAGATTGGTCCCGGTGAGCGCGCTGTCGGTCGTCTTCGTCACCACGATCTCATCGCCTTGCGGCTGAAGCTCCGTGGCAAGCTGAGACGGATGCTCGTCCTTGGGCAGAAGCAGATTGTTCCAGCCCGGCATCTTCTGCGACAGCGACCGGTCGCGGCCGTCCTTGGTGTGGCAGGCGATGCGGGCGAACAGGCATTCGTAGCCGTTCTCGCGAAAGAGACTCAGGAGCTCCCGCGTGCGGGGGATGACGATGTCGCGCATCCGCTCGTGGAAGGGCGTCCAGGCATCATGGCGGCGCTGTTCCTCGGCAGACAGCGAGGCTCTGTCAGGCCGGGTGAGATAGGTGTTCTGCACGTCGATGACGAGGAGCGCCGTGCTCTCCTTGGCGAGGTCCGGATCGGCAGGCTCGGGCGCACCATCGTAGTAAATCGATCGATAGGCCGTCTTCCAGGTCATTCGCTTGCTCAGAATCGTTTCTTGAACAAGCCGCGCCGCTCGTAGACCGCGGCGGCCTCCTCCACGAACGCCGCCATGCCCTCGGCTCCGTATTGCTCGCGCAGCTCCCCCGCCGTCGTCAAAAGCGCCGACCGCGACTCTGCGCGGCCGGGGCGCAACAGCTCGTAAATGCGCATGATCGTGTCTTGCGGAACGTCTACGAGCTCGGCGCCGCGCTCGAAGTTCGCGGCCAAAGTGTCTCGACCGGCGGCACGGGCGATCTCCGCCTGCTGGCGCAACGCCGCGGCTGTGATGCGCAGGTCCTCCAGCGTGACGCGGTCCTCGATCAGGGCCTCGAGCGTGATCTCATCGAGGCCCTTGCCGCGCTTTCCGAGCACGACCTCGGGACGCTTCTCCGCCAGAGGATAGTCGACGATCGAGAGCCGTTCATTGCTCATGCGGTGTCCCCCAGGAAGGCCACCTCGACCTGCTCGGGCACGGCGCCCTCCGCGGTCAATTCCGTCTCGATGGCATAGATCAGCGAAACGCGCGCGTGATAGCGGGCGCCCATGGCCTCGCCCCGTGTTGGCACCACCACCGGCTCCGGCAACGCGCCGAGCGCGTAGGCGGCGGCGTTGGCGCCCATGCGCCGATAGTGCTCGAGCCTGGTGATCGGGGAGTTGGAGAAGAGCTCGACATTGTTGTGCGGCAAGCGGTCCCTCTGGTGGATGACCGCGGTTCCTTTCGCCTGGATGCCGATGCCGACGCCCGACCCCGCAAGACGGGCGGCGCTCAGGCCGAGAAACGACGTGTCGGCCGTATGCTTCATCCGCACGACGCGAGCCTTCGCGCCCCCTTCCGTGATGCCG
>DASUQP010000071.1:0-6378 GCA_036280475.1 Methyloceanibacter sp.
GACCGCGAGGTGCGGTAGTCGAGTTCGTTCGCCTTGACGTTTCCGCGGGCATCGAGGTCGAGCCATAGATCCCTGACCATTCCCTCCTGCACGGGATGGAGGAAACCCATGGCGAGCAGCACGAGATCGGCGGGGATGTGAAACTCCGTGCCCGGCATCGGCTTCAGCTGGCCGTCGAGGCGGATGCACTCGAGCGCCTCGACCTTGCCGTTCGTGCCAAGGAACCGGTTTGTCGCCACGCTGAAATCGCGCGCGGCGCCCTCGGCCTGGCTCGATGAGGTGCGCAGCTTGAGCGGCCAATGCGGCCAGGTCAGCGCCTTGTTCTCCATGTCGGGCGGCTGAGGAAGGATCTCGAGCTGAGTTACCGAGATGGCGCCCTGGCGGAACGACGTGCCGATACAGTCGGAGCCCGTATCGCCGCCGCCGATCACCACGACTTTCTTTCCGTTCGCCAGGATCGGCGCGACGTCTCCGACAGGCTCGCCGGAGATGCGGCGGTTCTGCTGCGGCAGGAAGTCCATGGCGAAGTGGACGCCGTCAAGATCGTGGCCCGGAACCTTAAGGTCGCGGGGGTGCTCAGCCCCGCCCGCGAGTACGACGGCGTCGTAATCGCGTTCGAGCGTGTCGACGGCGAGGTCGCGGCCGACATGGACGTTGCAATGAAAGGTAACGCCTTCCGCCTCCATCTGCTTCACCCGGCGCTCGACGATGTATTTCTCCATCTTGAAATCGGGAATGCCGTAGCGGAGCAGGCCGCCGGGATAGGCGTACTTCTCGTAGACATGCACGTCATGACCGGCGCGGGCGAGCTGCTGGGCCGCGGCAAGTCCTGCTGGACCTGAGCCCACGACGGCCACGCGCTTGCCGGTCGCCGACTCCGGCGGCAGCGGCTGCACCCAGCCCTCGTCGAAGGCCTTGTCGGCGATCGCGCATTCGATCGATTTGATGGTCACCGGCACGTCGATGATGTTCAGTGTGCACGCGGCCTCGCAGGGCGCGGGGCAGATCCGGCCCGTCACCTCGGGGAAGTTGTTGGTCGAATGCAGGTTCGACGCCGCGACCTCCCAGTCGGAATGGTAGACGAGGTCGTTCCAGTCGGGGATCTGGTTGTTGACCGGACAGCCGGTATGACAATAGGGAATGCCGCAATCCATGCAGCGGGCGGCCTGGCGCACGATCTCCGCTTCGCTCGGCGCGATCACGAACTCGCGGTAGTGCTGGACGCGATCGGACGCGGGCTCATAAGCCCGGTCCTCGCGTTCGATCTCGAGAAAGCCCGTGATCTTGCCCATTGCGTCCTTCAGTCTCGCCCGGCTCCAGCCCTGGCGCTGCTTACCACCAACCTCTTATGTGCTATCATCGGAACATGAAAGCGAAGATGATCAAGGAGATTCTTCGGCGGGCTGAAGGCTGGCCCGAAAGCGCTCAGGCAGACTTGGCGCAAGCGGCCCTTGAGATCGAACGCGAGCTGCAACACGACACCTATACCGCGACGCCTGAGGAAGTGGCTGCAATCGAGCGTGGCCTCCGAGAGGCCGACCAGGGCAAATTCGCAACCGAAGCCGAAGTCGAGGCAGTTTTGGGTAAGTACCGCCGCTGATGCGGGTGGTTTACACTCAAGGCGCACTCTCTGACCTCGAAGGCATCCTCGGCGGACTTCATTCGATCAATCCTTTGGTCGCTGCTACGGTCGAACGCAGCATCAGAGCCACGATTGCCCGCGTCGCGAGTTGGCCGAGGAGCGCTCGCATGGTTACGCAGTGGGAAGAGGGCAATGTGCGGGCAGTCCCGCTCGTGCGCTATCCCTATCTGATCTTCTACCAGATCAAGAAGCAGCGAATTGAGATACTTCATGTGCGCCATACGTCGCGCGCGCCCTGGAAAGCAATGTGATCTCAGTGGGTGTCACTTGCCGTTGCCTCGCAAGCCGATCTCGATCTCGCCGAGACCCGCCTTATCCGCCTGCTGCTGCCGCGCCATCTCCTCCAGCGCGCGGCGATACTCGACCGGCATCACCTTGACGAATTTGGGAAGGTACGCGGCCCAGTGGTCGAGGATCGCCTTCGCGCGCGCCGAGCCGGTGTAGTGGAGGTGGTTCTGAACGAGCTGATGCAGGCGCTCTTCGTCGAAGCGGGTCATGTCGGTGACGTCGACAAGGCCGTGGCTTTCGAGATCCGCAGTTTGGTGGCGGCTACGCTCCATCACCTGGTTCTCGCTCGGCACCGGTTCGAGATCGACCATGGCGAGGTTGCAGCGGCGCTCGAACGCGCCATCCTCGTCGAGAACATAGGCGATGCCGCCCGACATGCCGGCGGCGAAGTTGCGGCCCGTTGGCCCGATCACCACGACCACGCCTCCGGTCATGTACTCGCAGCCATGGTCGCCTGTTCCTTCGACCACGGCGATGGCGCCTGAGTTGCGCACGGCGAAGCGCTCGCCGGCGACGCCGCGGAAATAGCACTCGCCGGCAATCGCGCCGTAAAGCACGGTATTGCCGACGATGATCGATTTTTCCGGAACGATGCCTGAATCCGCCGGCGGGCGGACGATGATGCGGCCGCCGGAGAGGCCCTTGCCGACATAGTCGTTGGCCTCTCCGACAAGATCGAGGGTGACGCCATGTGCGAGCCAGGCGCCAAAACTCTGCCCCGCGGCGCCCGACACGCTCACCCAGATCGTGTCCTCGGGCAGACCTGTGTGGCCGTAGCGCGTGGCGATCTCGCCCGAAAGCATCGCCCCGGTGGTGCGGTCGGTGTTCTTGATCGGCAGGTCGATCTTGACCGGCTTCTTCTCCTCGATTGCCTCGCGGGCGAGCCCGATCAGCTTCACATCAAGGACCTTGTCGAGGCCGTGGTCCTGCCGCTCGGAATTGTAGACCGCGACCTCGGGCGGGACTTCGGGCTTATGGAAGATGCGGGTGAAATCGAGGCCGCGTGCCTTCCAGTGATCGATCGCCTGGCCCTTATCGAGGATCTCCGTCTGGCCGATCATCTCGGAGAATTTGCGGAAGCCGAGCGTGGCCATGTACTCGCGCACCTCTTCGGCGACGAAGAAGAAGAAGTTGATGACGTGCTCGGGCTTGCCCTGGAAGCGCGCCCGCAGCACCGGGTCTTGCGTGGCCACGCCGACCGGGCACGTATTCAGATGGCATTTGCGCATCATAATGCAGCCCGCCGCGATCAAGGGCGCGGTGGAAAAGCCGAACTCGTCGGCGCCGAGCAACGCGCCCACCATCACGTCGCGGCCGGTGCGGATGCCGCCGTCGACTTGGACGGCGATGCGCCCGCGCAAACGGTTGAGGACCAGCGTCTGCTGGGTCTCGGCGAGCCCGATTTCCCAAGGCGAGCCGGCATGCTTGATCGAGGTGAGCGGCGAAGCGCCGGTGCCGCCCTCGAAGCCCGCAATCGTCACATGGTCGGCCATGGCTTTGGCAACGCCCGCGGCGACCGTTCCAACCCCCACCTCGGCGACGAGCTTCACCGAGACATCGCCCGTGGGATTCACGTTCTTGAGGTCGAAGATGAGCTGCTTGAGGTCCTCGATTGAATAGATGTCGTGATGCGGCGGCGGCGAGATCAGTCCGACGCCCGGCGTCGAATGCCGGACCTTGGCGATGGTGGCGTCGACCTTATGGCCGGGGAGCTGACCGCCTTCGCCGGGCTTGGCTCCTTGCGCCATCTTGATCTGCATCATGTCGGCATTGATCAGATATTCGGTGGTCACGCCGAAGCGGCCCGAGGCCACCTGCTTGATCTTCGAGCGCATCGAGTCGCCGTTCGGCAGCGGCCGGTAGCGGTCCGATTCCTCGCCGCCTTCGCCGGTGTTCGACTTGCCGCCGATGCGGTTCATGGCAATGGCAAGGGTGGTGTGCGCCTCGCGGCTGATCGAGCCGAACGACATGGCGCCGGTCGAGAAGCGCTTCACGATGTCCTTGGCGGGCTCGACCTCGTCGAGGGGGATGGGGTTCCGGCCGATCTCCTCGGCGGTCTTGATGCGGAACATGCCCCGCAACGTGAGGAGCTGCTCGGTCTGCTCGTTGATCTGCTTGGCGTAGGAGCGATACTTCGCCGGCAGGCTCCCGCGCACGGCGTGCTGGAGGTCCGCGACCACCGACGGCCGCCACATATGCGTTTCGCCGCGCACGCGATAGGCGTACTCGCCGCCGACGTCGAGCGCCTCGCGGAGCACCGGCGCGGTCGAGAAGGCGAGCTCGTGACGCTCGACGGTTTCCCGCGCGATTTCCTCCAGACCCACGCCCTCGACCTGGCTATTGGTGCCGGTGAAATATTTGGCAACGAAGTCCGATCTGAGTCCGACGGCATCGAAGATCTGGGCGCCGCAATAGGACTGATAGGTGGAGATGCCCATCTTCGACATCACCTTCAGTATGCCCTTGTCGATCGCCTTGATGTAGCGCTTGACCGCTTCCTCGGCGGTAATCTCCTCGTCGAGCTCGGGCAGCATCGCCTCGATGGTCTCGAAGGCGAGATAGGGATTGATCGCCTCGGCGCCGTAGCCGGCAAGGGTGCAGAATTGATGCACCTCATGCGCTTCGCCCGTCTCGACCACGAGGCCCACGGAGGTCCTGAGCCCGCAGCGGATCAGGTGATGGTGCACGGCGCTCGTGGCGAGCAGCGAGGGGATCGGCACGCGGTCGGGACCTGTGGCGCGGTCCGACAGGACGATGATGTTTTCGCCGGCACGAACCGCCTCCTCGGCGCGGCTGCAGAGCGCACCGAGCGCCTCGGCCATGCCCGTCGCCCCGTGATCGGCGCCATAGGTGATGTCGAGGGTGACGGTACGGAACTGGTTGTCGGCGACCTCGCCGATGCCGCGAATGCGCTCGAGGTTCTCGTTGGTGAGAATCGGATGCGACGCCTCGAGCCGCTTCTGTCTGGAGGTGCCTTCGAGGTCGAGCAGGTTCGGCCGCGGCCCGATGAAGGTGACGAGCGACATCACCAGCTCCTCGCGGATCGGGTCGATCGGCGGGTTCGTCACCTGGGCGAAATTCTGCTTGAAATAGGTGTGCAAAAGCTTGGGCCGCGACGACAGCGCCGAAAGCGGCGTGTCGGTGCCCATCGAGCCCACCGCCTCCTGGCCCGACTCGGCCATCGGCATCATCAGGAACTTCAGGCTTTCCTGCGTGTAGCCGAAGGCCTGTTGGCGGTCGAGCAGGCTGACATTGGTGCGCGGGGGCGGGGGAGGCGCGCCCGGCAGCTCATGCACGCGAATCTGGGTGCGGTCGAGCCATTGCTGATAGGGATGAGCTGATGCGAGCTCCGCCTTGATCTCTTCATCGGAAATGATGCGGCCCTTTTCGAGGTCGATGAGCAGCATCTTGCCGGGTTGGAGCCGCCATTTCTCGACGATGGACTTTTCCGCGATCGGCAGAACGCCGGTCTCCGACGCCATGATGACGAGCCCCTCGTCGGTGACGAGATAGCGCGCCGGGCGCAGCCCGTTGCGATCGAGAGTGGCGCCGATCTGTCTGCCGTCGGTGAAGGCCATGGCGGCGGGACCGTCCCAGGGCTCCATCAGACAGGCGTGGTATTCGTAAAAGGCGCGGCGCTTGGCGTCCATGAGCGGATTGCCGGCCCATGCCTCGGGGATCAGCATCATCGCCGCATGCGCCAGGCTGTATCCGCCCTGAACCAGGAACTCGAGCGCATTGTCGAAGCAGGCGGTATCGGACTGACCCTCGTAAGAAATCGGCCAGAGCTTTTCGATGTCGTCGCCGAACAGGGGCGACGACACGCTCGCCTGCCGCGCGGCCATCCAGTTGAGGTTGCCTCGAAGCGTGTTGATCTCGCCGTTATGGGCCACCATGCGGTAGGGGTGGGCGAGCTTCCAGGACGGGAAGGTGTTGGTCGAGAAGCGCTGATGCACCAGCGCGAGCGCCGAGGCGAAGAGCGGGTGATGCAGGTCGCGGTAATAGGCGCCGAGCTGATAGGCGAGGAACATGCCCTTGTAGACGAGCGTGCGGCATGAGAGCGACACGGTGTAGAAGCCGATCTCCCTTCCCCCCGTCTCGCCCATGACGGTGTTCGAGATCACCTTCCTCAGGAGGAAGAGCCTGCGCTCGAAAGCGGTCTCATCCTCGATGCCGGGACCACGGCCGATGAACACCTGCCGGTGCACAGGTTCGGTTGCGATCACCGACGCGGAAAGGCATGAATTGTCGCAAGGAACATCGCGCCAGCCGATGAGGGTGAGCCCTTCCGCTTCGATCACGCGCTCGATGACGGACTCGCAATAAATGCGCTGGGCCTGATTGCGCGGCATGAACATTTGGCCGACGCCGTAATGGCCGGGTTCGGGCAGCTCGATATTGAGCGGCGCACAAACCGCACGGAGAAAATCATGCGGGATCTGCACGAG
>DASUQP010000072.1:0-2608 GCA_036280475.1 Methyloceanibacter sp.
CGGCGCGTAATAGAAGGAAGAACGGCTTCTTGGGATCGAGCTCGTTCAGCTGGTTCAAGTAGGCGACAGCCTCATCGGCCATGTCGGTGGTGAGGTTGTAATTCGGATTGCCGGCGTAAGGATAGATGCGCGTGGTGTTGCGGTAGAGATCCGGTTGCCACTGATTGGTCTCGCCGCCGTTGAAGCCATAGAAATATTCGAAGCCCATGCCGATCGGCCATTGGTCGAAGGGGCCGACCTGGCTCGTCACATAAGACGGCGTGTTGTGGTTCTTGCCGTACCAGGAGGTCGCATAGCCGTTGGCCTTGAGGATCTGGCCGATGGTCGAGCGGTCCTTGGTGATCACGCTGTTGTAGCCGGGAAAGCCGGTCGCGGCCTCGCTGATCACGCCGAAGCCGGCCGAATGGTGATTGCGCCCGGTGATGAGGGCCGCGCGCGTCGGGGAGCAGAGCGAGGTGGTGTGAAACTGCGTGTAGCGCACGCCCATATTGGCGATGCGGTCAAGGGTCGGCGTCGGAATGACGCCGCCGAAGGTGCTTGGCGCCGCGAAGCCCACATCGTCGGTGATGATGAGGAGAATGTTGGGAGCGCCTTTCGGGGGCACTACTTGGGGCTGCCAATAGGGCGTCGAGGTCTGCGCGTCGAGATTGATGGTGCCGCCGAAGGCCCCGGGCGGCGGGGGAATCTGCCGTCCGTCGATCGTCGAGGTGGCGCTCGGCGCTCCCGGAACACCGGTCACCTGTTGGGCGATGGAAGCGGGCGAGAAAACCGCGCCCACGACAAGACAGAGACCGACCGTCAACAACTCTCTTTTCATTTCTCCCTCCCCAAACGCGACCCGGTTACGCTCTGTCTACGGAATAGCGGAGATTTTTGCAGCTGTCAGCCCCAGGCGTCCGCAGGTGTCATGTCAGGACATGACGGCGCAAAAATCGACGCCCATCATCGCGCAAGCGCCTTCAACTCGGCGCGGAAGGGGCTCGCCGGATAGGTGCCGAGCACCGTCACCTCGCTCGAGTAGAAGTTGAGGTCCTCCATGGCGAGCTTGACCAGCGGCTCGTCGGGATGCCCCTCGATATCGGCATAGAACATGGTGGCGTTGAACGAGCCTTCGAGCTGGTAGGATTCGAGCTTGGTCATGGTCACGCCGTTGGTGGCGAACCCGCCGAGCGCCTTGTAGAGAGCCGCCGGCACGTTGCGCACGCGAAACACGAAGCTGGTAATGACCGGGCCGTCGCTCTTCTTGACGCGCCCGGGCTTGGTGGCGAGCACGACGAAGCGCGTGGTGTTGTGCTCCGCATCCTCGATATCGGCACGTGCCACTTTCAACCCGTAAATCTTCGCGGCGAGTTTCGAGGCGATCACCGCAGAGCTGCGCTCGCCGGATTCGCGGAGATGCCGGGCTGCGCCGGCAGTGTCGGCCTCGGCGACAGGTTTCAGCTTCAGCGCGCGGATGACACCGCGGCATTGGCCGAGCGCCATGATATGGCTGTGCACCGTTTTCAGCTCCGGCAGCTTGACGCCGGGAAGCGTGAGGAGCTGATGGCGCACCCGCTCGAAATGCTCGGCGACGATATGAAGACGCGAATGCGGCAGAAGGTGGTGGATGTCGGCGACGCGCCCCGCCACCGAATTCTCGATCGGAATCATGGCGAGCTTGGCCCGGCCGTTTTTCACCGCGGCAAGCGCATCCTCGAAGGTTGGACAGGCAAGCGGCTCCAGGCGCGGATAGGCGTCGAGCGCGGCGAGATGCGAGTTGGCGCCGGGCTCGCCCTGGAAGGCGATTTTGTCTGAGCGCGATTTGGCCATGGTCTGAGGGAAGCGGGCGAAGGCTCTAAGGGCGGGATCGAAGCAGCTCGCGCGCCCGCTCAAGGTCGGGCGGAGTATCGACACCGAGCGGGACAGTGTCAACGAGACCGACATGGATCAGCATGCCTGCTTCCAGCGCCCGCAGCTGCTCCAGCCTCTCTCTCTGTTCGAGCGGCGACGGCGGCAAGGAAACGAAGCGTGCGAGCGCCGCCCGCGAATAGGCGTAGATGCCGATATGGTGGTAGAGCGGGCCATCGCCGTAAGGGGCGGTCGCTCGCGTGAAGTAGAGCGCGCGCAACGCCGAGCCGTTGCGGAGCGGTGAGCCGATCACCTTCACCACGTTCGGGTCGGTGCGCTCCTCGTGGCGGACGATCTCGGCGGCGATGGTTCCGATATCGGCGCCGCCCTCGGTCTTGGCGCGTAGACAAGCGCGGACGAGCGCGGGATCGAGGGTGGGCAAATCGCCCTGCAGATTGACGATCGTCTCGAGCTTTCCCCCCGGGTCGTAGCGGAGAACCGCCTCGAAGACGCGGTCGGACCCGCTCGCATGATCCTTGCGCGTCATCAACGCTTCGCCGCCGGCGGCGGCAACCGCCTCGCGAACATTCTCGGCGTCGGTTGCAACCACGACCGAGCCACAATTGGCCTCGACCGCCCGCCTCCAAACGTGGACAATCATCGGCTCGCCGGCGATGTCCGCCAAGGGCTTATCGGGCAACCGTGTCGCTTTCAGCCGCGCGGGTATGACGATGAGACATGACGTCATGACATGCGTCATTAGCACGAGGAACCCGGCTCG
>DASUQP010000073.1:0-13259 GCA_036280475.1 Methyloceanibacter sp.
TGGGCGTATTTGGTACTGGGGAGATTTGCAGAGGCGGTGGCTGCTCTGACGCAAACCGAATTCAACGACGCCCACCTGCTCTTGGCAATCGCCTACGTGCGCCTTGGCCGCTTGGCCGAGGCCCGTGCAGAAGTGGGGAAAATGATGAAGATCAATCCTGCGATCACTCTGCAAACGTGGCGGCAGGGATATTCCTTCCGCGACCCTGCAATCCTCGAGCGCCACACCCTTGATCTCGTGCAATCAGGCTTGCCGGAGACACAGCGCCGTTCGTAGGTGAAACCGTAACATACTGGGACTGATCGGCAGGGACTGGCATGCTTAGGCTGCGGGTCATGGCGTGGTGAGCTGTTCCTTCAGGGATGCTCCCAAGTCTCGCTTTAGATGGCGGTCCATGAAGCCAGAATCGAACCTCCGGGGTAACGCCATGCTGAATCTCAAGGAAGACGCGGGCGAGCAGTTCCGTAATGCTTTTCGAGGAAATCTCTACGGCCCAAGAGATGAGGGCTATGAAGAGGCTCGAAAACCCTACAACGCGATGATCGATAAGCACCCAGGGCTCATTGCGCGATGTGCCGATGTTGCCGACGTCATCTGCGCGGTAAACCTTGCACGAGATCACCATTGGACTCTGGCTGTGCGCGGGGGAGGCCATAATGTCGCTGGGCTTGCAACGTGTGATGACGGCCTCGTAATCGATCTGTCGTCGATGAAGGGGGTACGCGTGGATCCGGCGAAGCGAACTGCACGTGTTGGGGGCGGTTGCACATGGGGAGAGGTCGATCACGCCACCAATATCTTTGGGCTGTCTGCGCCAGGTGGAGTTGTTTCCACAACGGGTGTCGGCGGACTGACTTTGGGGGGAGGGATTGGACATCTAAGCCGCAGATTCGGCCTCTCGATCGACAATCTTCTCGAAGTCGACATGGTTCTCGCGAATGGAGAATTCATCAAGGCGAGCGCCGACGAAAATAGTGATCTGTTCTGGGCAATCCGCGGTGGGGGCGGAAACTTTGGGATCGTCACCTCCTTTCTGTTCCGACTTCATCCGGTCAGCATGGTTGTTGCTGGACCCACTCTTTGGCCGCTTGAGATGACGGCCGACGTCATGCGTTTCTATGACGAGTTCCTGAACAGCGCGCCAGACGATTTGGCAGGCGTATTCGCGTTCCTAAAGGTGCCAGCCGGGCCACCCTTTCCCGAAGCCCTGCATCGGAAAACGATGTGCGGTGTGGTGTGGTGCTACACGGGCCCGGAAGGGCAGGCCGCAGCCCTCTTTGACCCCATCCGTGAATTCGGTCCGCCAGCCTTGTTTGGCGTGCAGTCGATGCCATTCCCTGTGCTCCAGAGCGCGTTTGATCCGCTCTACCCGCCGGGTGATCAAAATTACTGGCGAGCCGATTTTGTCAACGCTCTCAGCGATGACGCGATCGCTCTGCACGTGGAGCATGGCTCCCGGCTTCCCACGCCTCAGTCCGGGATGCATCTTTATCCCATCGATGGGGCGGTACATCGTGTTGGAAGGGCCGACACGGCCTTCAGCTATCGCGACGCGCGCTGGGCGGGAGTGATCTTTGCGGTGGACCCCGATCCCAGCAAAGCTGAGCTACTGAGAAAGTGGACGATCGACTACTGGGAAGCCCTCCACCCGTATTCTGCGGGAGGTGCCTACGTCAACTTCATGATGGAAGAGGGACAATCCCGGGTCCGTGCCACGTATCGTGACAACTTTGAACGCCTTTCAAAGATCAAAAACCACTACGATCCCGGCAATCTATTTGGAGTCAATCAAAACATCCTACCGAGTTGATAGCTTTCATGACCTAACGCGCTCAACGGTGGGCCGGTTGTAGCCAAGTAGGAGCGCCCAAACTCCCGTTACGGGGGCAATGCCGCAAAAAAGAAAGTTGACCACAGATACCACGTCGAGTTGGCGTCCATGACTCCCTGTTTAGCAGAACCGCGAAGCGCGGGTGCCAATCGGGTGCCAGTTTCACACTTTGTTTGACGAAGACTAGGGGTTTCCCAAGGAGCCTCGCGCCAAGAAATTCATTCGCTTGCCTTCTTGCAATCGTCTGTGCAGGGTCATCGGCCGAAATGGGAGGGCATCTCGACATATGACCCCGCCAGAACTCCTCAAGGCCATGTTCCAAGCCGCGGTCGACGCGGCGCTTCCCTCGCTTTGCGTGCCGGCCCATCTGCCGCAAAGGCCCAAAGGGCGGACGATCGTGATCGGCGCCGGCAAAGCCTCCGGCGCGATGGCCAAGGCGCTGGAGGATGCCTGGACGGGTCCGATCGAGGGGCTCGTCGTGACGCGATACGGCTATCGCGTGCCGACCGAGCGGCTTGAAGTGGTCGAGGCCGCCCATCCCGTGCCCGATGCCGCGGGCCGCGAGGCCGCAATCCGCATTTTCAAGCTCGTCCAGGGGCTGACCGAGGACGATCTTGTGCTCTGCTTGATCTCGGGCGGCGGCTCGGCGCTGCTCGCGCTTCCCCCCGAGGGCTTGACGCTCGAGGACAAGCAGGCGGTGAACAAGGCCCTGCTCAAGAGCGGCGCCACGATCTCGGAGATGAACACGGTGAGAAAGCATCTCTCGGCCATCAAGGGCGGCAGGCTCGCCGCGGCGGCGGCCCCCGCCAAGGTCGTCGCGCTCATGATCTCCGACGTGCCGGGCGACGATCCGTCCATCATCGCTTCGGGCCCGACCGTGCCGGACCCCTCCACCAACCAAGACGCGCTCGCCATCATCGAGAAGTACAAGATCGACGTGCCTCCGGCCGTGCGCGAGCGGCTCAGAACGGCCGACGAGACGCCGAAGCCAGGCGACAAGCGCCTCGCCCGCGTCGAGAACCTGATGATCGCCACGCCGCAAGCCTCGCTCGAGGCCGCGGCTTCCGTGGCGGAGAAGGCGGGCGTCAAGCCAGTCATCCTCGGCGACTCGATCGAAGGCGAGGCGCGCGACGTGGCGCTCGTTCATGCCGGGATCGCGCGGCAATGCGCGCTGCGCGGCCAGCCCGAGAAGCCGCCTTGCGTGCTCATCTCGGGCGGCGAAACGACCATCACGCTGAAAGGCAAAGGCAAAGGCGGCCGCAACACCGAGTTCCTGCTCGCGCTCGCCATCGCGCTCGACGGCATGAAGAAGATTCATGCCATCGCCGGAGACACCGACGGGATCGACGGCTCGGAGGACAATGCCGGCGCCTTGATCGATCCCGATACGCTCAAGCGCGCCGCGGAAAGGGGCGTGAACGCCAAGGCCATGCTCGCCGACAACGATCCGTGGGGTTTCTTCAACGCCCTCGGCGATCTGCTCGTGACCGGCCCCACGCTGACCAATGTCAACGACTTCCGCGCGGTCTTGATCGAGAAGTAGCGCTAGCCCGCGCGGCGCATCAGGATGCCTGACAGCGGGCGCGGCGCGTTTGCTGCTTGCGGTTGCGGCACGCCTTGCGCGTGCGCGGGCCCTGCGCCTTCGTGGCGACGCTGCTCCATCCCGATCAGGACGTTGACCGCGTCCAGCTCGGCGCGAAAATCCCTGACCTTCCCCTCATGGTCCCGTTTGATCTGCTCCAGCATCGTTTCGAACTGAGCCTGCGTCGCCTTGATGTGCTCGCCGATCATGGCCGCCCGCTCTTGCAGGTCGCTGCGAATATCGCGCATGGATGGTCCCCCGTTTGGTTAATGAGGCTCAACCCAGATATGGCCGTGCCGGTTCCCCGCCAACGCGCCTGACAAGCGTGAGTGTGACATTCTGGCCGCTTGGCCGGTTAGCGCCGGCCCCAACCGGAGGGCACGGGCGCCTTGGCCGCTCCTTGAAGCGGCAA
Source organism: Methyloceanibacter sp. (assembly GCA_036280475.1). GTDB lineage: Bacteria > Pseudomonadota > Alphaproteobacteria > Rhizobiales > Methyloligellaceae > Methyloceanibacter. The sequence continues at coordinate 3,826 of DASUQP010000073.1, forward strand.
GTTTGAAGCGCCCGAGCGTCATGAATTCGGCCTAAACCTTGCCACATTCTGTTACCGCTCGTCCGAACGGCACGACGGGAGCCACTCATGGAAGGCCCGACCCTTTGGGGGCTTGCCATTGCCTTCGCCATTCTGTTCATGGCCTTTCGCGCGCTCGAACTGTTCCGGCCGCGCGGCCGGCGGCTGCCGATCTTACGGAAAGGTCTCCTGACCGACGGCGCTTATTGGCTGTTCACGCCGTTCGTCACCAAGGCCATCACCCGCGTGTGTGTGGTTGGCATCGCCATACCCTTCGCCCTCATCGCCTACGGCAAGTTCGATCGCGAGCTGATCCTGCAAGGGTTCGGTCCTCTTTCACGGCTGCCGCTTTGGGTCCAGGCCGTCGCCATTTTGGCGATCGGCGATTTCGTCGGCTATTGGATGCATCGCGCCTTTCACGGGCGCAGGCTCTGGCGCTTCCATGCCGTCCACCATTCTTCGGTCGATCTCGATTGGCTGTCGGCCGTGCGCGTTCATCCGGTCAACGATGCCGTCATGCGGATTGTGGGGACGCTGCCGGTGCTGGCACTCGGTTTTGCGCCGGTGGCGGTCGCCGGAATCGTGCCGGTGCTGACGCTCATGGCCATTCTCGTTCACGCCAATCTCGATTGGGACTGGGGGCCATTCCGCGCGGTGATCGCGTCGCCGCGCTTTCATCGCTGGCATCACACCGATGAAGAACAGGCGCGCGACAAGAATTTCGCCGGTCTCCTGCCGCTGTGGGACATTCTCTTCGGCACCTACTACATGCCGCGGGCCGAGCGGCCGGAGAGATTCGGCACCATGACTCCCGTGCCGGGCGGCCTGATCGGGCAGATGGTGTTTCCCTTTCGCCGGCAGGCTTCGCCCGTGACGTCCAAATCCGCCGCTTTGGCCAAGCCTGGCGTGCCGCGCCAGGCGCAGGTCTGACGACCTCCGCGGCTCAGCGCCGGGAGCGCCGCTTGCGGCCGCCCACTTCCTCGCGCAGCGCCGCAATCTCGGTCTTCAATTCCTGAAGCTCACGGATGATGGGCGCCGTCTCGTCGTGCATCATCTCGGCTTCGGCCTTGGCGTGCTCTTCCTGCATGGCATTGACGATGATGCCGATGAAGAGGTTCAGCACCCAGAAAGTGGTGATGACGATGAAGGGAATGAAGAACAGCCAGGCGTAGGGGTGCCTTTCCATGATCGGGTTGACGACGTCGTTGGTCCAGCCTTCCAGCGTCATGATGGTGAACAGCGTGTAGAGCGAGGTGGGAAGCGTGCCGAACAGCTCCGGAAATTGCTTGCCGTAGAGATTCACGGCCATCACCGCGCTGACATAGAAGACAAGCCCGATCAGGAGCACGATCGAGCCCATGCCCGGCAGAGCGCCGATGAGACCGCCCACGACACGCTGCAACGCCGGAACCGCCGTGATCAGTCTCAGGAGACGCAACACGCGGAGCGCGCGCAGCACCGAGAACGCCGCGGTCGCGGGCGCGAGCGCGATGCCGACGACAATGACGTCGAAGATGTTCCATCCGTCGCGAAAGAAGCTTGCGCGTTGCACCGCGAGGCGGGCGAGTATTTCGGCGACGAAGATGCCGATGATGATACGGTCGATGACGACGAGCACCGGACCGTATTTCGCCATCACGCTTGCGCTGGTCTCGAGCCCGAGGGTCACGGCGTTGAGCACGATGAGCGCCATGATGAAGCGCTCGGTCCGCCGGTCCTGGACCACGTTACGCAGCCAATCCATCATCGAAGCGCCTCGGGCTCCCTGGAATTTCCGCCCCGATCTAAGCGTTATCCCGTTCTGAGACAAGGAAAGCCCGCCGCGCGGGAGCACGGCGGGCTTGGCTGATGCGCAAGCTTGGGGGGGTCGAGTCTTTAGCTCGGCAACAGCACGGTATCGATGACGTGGATGACGCCGTTCGACTGCATGACGTTCTGGATGGTGATCTTGGCGGTGCTGCCTTTTGCATCCCACACCCAGATCGCGCCGTCCTTGATTTCGACGGTGAGGTCTTCACCTTCGACGGTCTTGAGCATGGCCTTGCCGCCGCCCTTCTCGGCCGCCGCCATCAGGTCCTTGGCGCTGAGACGTCCGGGAACGACGTGGTAGGTCAGGACCTGCGTCAGCTGGCCCTTGTTCTCGGGCTTGAGCAGGGTGTCGACCGTGCCGGCCGGGAGCTTGGCGAAGGCGTCGTTGGTCGGCGCGAACACCGTGAACGGGCCCTTGCCCGACAGCGTGTCGACGAGACCGGCGGCCTTGACGGCGGCAACCAGCGTGGTGTGGTCCTTCGAGTTGACGGCGTTCTGGATGATGTTCTTCGAGGGGAACATCGGGGCGCCGCCCACCATCACCGTCGTCTCCTTGGCGAAGGTCGGCATGGCGGCAAAAGCTGCGATAGCAAGACCGGCGGCAGCAACACCGGACAGAGCGAATTTGGCGAAGTTCATAACATCCTCCTGTATTTGCGGGTTGTCCCTTGGGGGGGTACGGGCGGAGTTACGGAGGAGGCAGGAGCTGCGGATGCAGCGGCCGCGATGACGTTTTCGTGAGCGGCCGCTCTCGACGTCATGCCCGCGCAGGCGGGCACCAGACCCCCGGCGATCGGGACCAGCGAGCGGCGGCGGCCACTGGATCGTCCGCCTTCGCGGACGATGACAAGGGCAAAGTGCTCGAGCTACAGCTGAGCCAGCTTGCCGTTGGCGATCACGGGGCCGGTGGGCTGGCCGGTGGGCGAGCCGCCGGGCGGCTCGAGCGAGACCGCAAGCACGGCCTCGTTGTTGACGCGGGTCAGGAGGTCCTTCGGCACCTTGATCGTCACCGGCCTGTTCGGATCGATCAGCCCCAGCGAATGCGGCTTGTCGCCGGGCGGGATCAGCCAAAGCTCCATGGCTTTCTGCTCGGCGGCCAGCAGCGAGGCCGGAACGATGGTGAGGCTGCCCCCGCCGGTGTTGACGGCGGCGACGAAGCCCGCCTGCCCGCCTTCGGCGTCGAGCCTGGCAATAAGAGGCGAAGCCCGTGTTCCGACAGCGCCGACATAGATCAGAGCGGCGGTTGAGGCCGCGGCAAGCGCGCTCGCGCCAAGCCCAAGGCCGCGCCAGAAACTCAAGCTCCGCCACAGCCCGCCACGCTCGTCCTCGGCATTTGTGGCGCGGCCGAGTCGAGCCTCGATCCTCGACCACAGGCGTTGCGGCGGCGCGATCTCGGGGACGGCTTGCGCAAGTCCGCCGAGCCGCTCTTCCCAAAAGGCGACCTCGCGCGCGAAGGCAGGGTCGCGGTCGATCCTTCGCTCGGCAGCACGCCGCTGCGCGGCGTTGAGCACGCCGAGCACATACTCGGCCGCGGTCAGGCCCATGCCTTCAGAGTCTTTCTTGCCGGTGTCGCTCATCGCTCAAGACACGCTCTCAACTTGGCAAGCCCACGCCGGATCCAGCTCTTCATCGTGCCGAGCGGCACGTTTGAGCGTTCGGCGAGTTCCTCATAGGTCAGTCCGTCCATGTAGGCCGCGCGAATCGCCGCCTGCTGCCGCGTCTCGAGTTCCTCGAGGCAGGAATAGAGGCGGCGGTTCTCCTGGGCGGTTTCGATCGTCTCGGCGGCAAGCGGCGTGGGGTCCGGAACGTCGGAGGCCGCATCGATCGGCGCGCTCGATCGCGCGCCCGCGCCCGAACGCACGCGGTCGATGGCGCGATTGCGCGCAATGGCGACGAGCCAGGTGATCGGGCTCGCGCGCGCTTCATCGAAGCTTCGGGCCTTTCGCCATACGTTGAGATAAACGTCCTGTAACACGTCCTCTGCCTCGCTGCGGTCATTCAAGATACGGAGGCAGACGCCAAAAAGCTTCGCAGAGGTCTCGGCATAGACGTGGCGCAAGGCGGCGCGGTCGCCGCCGGCGACCCGGCGGAGCGCCGCGGCGAGCTGCCGTCGCCTTGCCTCTGCATCCATGACGCTGAGCCCGAACCGGTTGCAACGCGCCCCTCTCCTACCGCGCAGGAACCCATTTGTCTCTAACCGCCGGGGGCGGAATTTCGCAGTTGCGAATTAGGGGGACCGCGTTACTCTCCCCGGCGAGACCAGGGTTCGCTAAGCTTTTCGCGATTCGGGGGTGACGGCGCGAGGGGCTTTGCATCCGTGGGCGTCAGGTGGGATGCGGTCCGGTCCAGCGCCACGGAACAGTCGAAATTTGAACCACTATGCTATGGCAAACGGCCTAGCGGGAGGGCCGCGAGATCGTCGTCTGAGGCAAGCTTTGTCCTGGTGCTGCGCGGCGGGCGAGATGGGATGAGGAATTGGGGATGACGCTGCGGCGTGCCGGTCTTGGGCTCATCGTCGGTGCCGTGTTGATGGCGCCGAGCGCCGCCTCGGCTGGTCCCGCCCTTGTGTTCGAGCCCTTTAACGGCACGGTATTCTACGCCGAAGACCCCGACGCCGCCTGGTTTCCCGCCTCTCTCACCAAGCTGATGACGGCCTATGTCGCCTTTCAGGCGCTGAAAGCCGGCACCGTCAAGCTCGACAGCAAGGTCATCTGCTCCAAGAAGGCGACGGAGCAAGCACCGAGTAAACTCTGGTTGAAAGAGGGCGAGGCGATCACGCTTGAGGTCGCGCTCCAAGCCCTGATCGTCAAATCGGCCAATGACGTCGCGGTCATGATTGCCGAAACGGTCGCGGGCAGCGAGGAAGCGTTCGTGGCGCGCATGAACGAGGCGGCCAAGCGACTCAACATGACGCGCACCGTTTTCGCCAATCCAAACGGACTTCCAAACGAGAGCCAGGTCACAACCGCTCGAGACCTCGCCAAACTCGCCCGCGCCATCATCATCGAATTTCCCGAGCATGCCGATCTGTTCACGGCCATCCAAGTCCAGGTGGGCAAGAAGCTCCTGCGCACGCATAACGGCCTCCTCGTCAACTATCCGGGAGCCGACGGCATGAAGACCGGGTTCATCTGCGACTCAGGCTTCAACGTGGTCGCGAGCGCGACCCGCGAAGGCCGCAAGCTCGTGGCGGTCATTCTCGGCGAGCCGTCGGTCGCCTCGCGCCGCGAGCGTGCGGTCGATCTGCTCGATAACGGATTCAAGCGCTATTTCTGGAAATCGCTGTTCGGCACGAGTCTCGACGGACTCGCCATTCAGGCCTCGCTGAGCGGCGGCCCCACGCATCTTCGCGAAAGTGTCTGCGGCGCGGGCAGACCCAAATCAACGCGGAAAAAGGTGGTCCGCAAGAAGAAGAAAAAGACGCGGAGCACCGCAAACTCTAGCGCTCAGTGAGCCCGTTCACCCGCCAATCGCTCATCCTTGCCGCGTTCGCCCTCCTCGCCGCGCCTTTGACGCTCGCGGTCGCCGAGGCGGCCGAGCCGCCAGACAATATCGTCGAGGCTCTCGCCGAGGCGGCGCGCGCCTGCAAGGACATGGACGGCAAGCCGAACACCGATGCCGTGCTCCGCATGGAGGATTTGAACGGCGACGGCGGCGAGGACTGGATCGCCGATTACGCCAAGATGAAATGCGAGGGCGGCATCAATCCGCTCTGCAGCGACGCCGGTTGCACGATTCAGATTTATCTGTGGGACGGCGAGGCCTCATGGGACGTCGCGTTCGAGGATCTCGTGCGGAGCTACAAGTTCGGCACGAGCGGCGGCAAGCGCATGCTCTATGTGACGACCTCAGGCATCCCCTGCAACAAGCCGGTCACCGAGACCTGCAAATACAATTATCGCCTCGACAAGGACACGGTGGTCCCGATCGAGTAGAGCGGAATCGTCGGCTAGAAGGACGAGCCCGCCTCCTGCAAGAAGGCGCGTTCCTCTGCGGTCGAGGTTCGGCCGAGCACGCTGTTGCGATGGGGAAAGCGGCCGAAGCGCGCGATGATCGCCTGGTGCCTCCGGGCAAAGTCGAGATTCAGCGGCGCGCCGAGCGCCGTGAACAGCTCGATAGAGCGTGCTTGATCGTCGCGCGCCTCCGAATGCTGGAACGGCATGTAGATGAAGGCGCGCTGCTGGGGCGTGAGCCGCATATCGATACCCTCGCCGATCGCGCGCTTGGCAAGCGCAAGTGCGGCCCGATCCGTGGCGAAAGCGCGCGGATCGTCGCGAAACATGTTCCGTGGGAAGGAGGATGGGGGCGAGCATGCCCTTCGGCTCGGCGATCCACTCGGGCGGCACGCTATCCTTCAGTGCCTCATACGTCGCACCGAAACGTCGGCTGATCTCGGCATCGATCGCCGGATCCTTGCGATACCAGTCCTCGGGCTTCAGCGTCTCGAACCAAAAGGAGACAATCTCGTCGATGATGCCGGCAGTCATCGGCGCTTCCCCATCGCTAGGCGCGCGGCGCGGAGATCGCCGCCTCGATGACCGCGAGCGCTTCGGGCGAGGCCCAGTCGGCCGGACCGACGAGGCGAGCGATCTCGCGGCCCGCGCGATCGATGATGAGCGTGGTCGGCATGCCGACCGCCTTCAGCGTGGCGAAGATTTTCCCTTGAGGGTCGGTGTAGAGGGGAAGATGCGTGGCGCCGGTCTCTTTTAGAAAGGCGGCTGCCTTTTCCGCACCCCCTTTGTCGATATTGACCGCAACCACGGCGAAGTCCTTGCCGCCGAGCTTCGATCGGAGCTTGTCGAGCGCGGGCATCTCCTCGCGGCAGGGCACGCACCACGTCGCCCAGATGTTCAGCAGCACGACCTTCCCTGCGAAGTCTTCGAGCGACCTCGACGCGCCGTCTTTGTCGGCGAAGGAAAGGATAGGTAAATCAATCGGTTCTGGGCGAAGGACGAGCGGCGCCATGGCGCCCTTGTTGAGCCCGGCGAGCGGACTTGCCGCGCGCCCTTCGCCCGTCGCCGAGGGGCCCACCGCGGGCGCCGGGACCGTCTCGCCGGAGCGGCCATTGTCAGAGGGGGCGAAACTCAAATATACCGTGCCGAATCCGGCGATCGCCGCAACTGTTGCGGCGACGAGATAGATGGCCGGCGGCGCGGCGCTTTCGCGTTCGTTGCGTCTGCTCAAATCTTCCCGCTCACCTCGTCTGGCCCTAGGCGCGACAGCGATGACGAATACCATGTGGGGCGGCCGCTTTGCCGCCAGTCCTTCCGAAATCATGGAGGAGATAAATGCCTCCATCGATTTCGACAAGCGCCTGTGGCGTCACGATATCGTGGCGTCGAAGGCGCATGTCGCCATGCTGGGCGCAACCGGCATCATCGAGGCGAAAGAGGCCGATGAGATCGCGCGGGGTCTCGACACGATCGCCGCCGAGATCGAGGCGGGCACCTTCCCCTTCTCGCGTTCGCTCGAGGACATTCATCTGAATGTCGAGAGCCGGTTGGGGGAGCTGATCGGGCCTCTCGCCGGCAAGCTCCATACGGCGCGCTCGCGCAACGACCAGGTGGCGACCGATTTCAGGCTCTATGTGCGGGACGAAATCGGAGCGATCGACGCCAGCCTCGCCGCGCTCCAGCTCGCGCTGGCAAAGAAGGCGCTGCAACATGCGGGCGCGCTGATGCCGGGCTTTACCCATCTCCAGACTGCGCAGCCGATCACGTTCGGCCACCACCTTCTCGCTTATGTCGAGATGCTCGGGCGGGACCGGGGTCGCTTCGCCGACGCCGCAGAGAGGCTCGCCGAGTGTCCCTTGGGAGCAGGCGCGCTCGCCGGCACCTCTTTTCCGATCGACCGGGAGGCGACGGCACGCGCGCTCGGCTTTGCGCGGGCCTCCGCGAACTCGCTCGATGCGGTCTCCGACCGCGACTTCGCGCTCGAGACGTTGGCGGCTGCCGCCATCGCCGCCATGCATCTGTCGCGGCTCGCCGAGGAGATCGTGAACTGGGCCTCGCCGCAGTGGGGCTTCGTGCGTGTCTCCGACAGATTCACGTCCGGTTCGTCGATTATGCCGCAGAAGCGTAACCCCGACGCCGCCGAGCTGGTGCGCGCAAAGACCGGGCGCATCGCAGGCGCGTTCCAGGCGCTTCTCATGGTGATGAAGGGCCTGCCTCTCGCCTATGCCAAGGACATGCAGGAGGACAAGGAGGCCGTGTTCGATGCGCTCGACGCGCTGAAGCTCGGGATCGCCGCCATGACCGGCATGGTCGAGGACCTCGAGCCGGACCTCAGGGCCATGAAGCGCGCCGCGTCCTCGGGCCATGCGACCGCGACCGACCTTGCCGATTGGCTTGTGCTCAAGCTCGGGCTTCACTTCAGGGAGGCCCACCACACCGCCGGCAAGATCGTGGCGCTTGCCGAATCACGGGGCACCGACCTCAAAAAACTGCCGCTTTCCGAGCTAAAATCGGTCGAAAAGCGGATCACCGAGGAGGTTTACGCGACGCTCGATGCCGGAAGCTCGGTCAAAAGCCGCACTAGCTATGGGGGAACCGCCCCCGCCAACGTCAAAAGGCAGGCGAAACGGTGGATAAAGCGGCTGGAGAAGGACGCGGAAACACGATAAAAGGATAGTCGAAGAGCCGCCAAAAGGCTTGAGGGAACAGGGGCACGACCATGGGAAGCGCGCTGCGCGTCCTTTTAACGCTTGTGCTGGTGCTGACAATCGGGCTTTCGGCCTGTGGACGCCGAGGCTCGTTGGACCGGCCCAAGCCCAACTATCCTGAAACCCAGGCCGACCCGTCCACCAAGATGTCGAAAGCCCCGGCCCGCCGCCTTTGGATCGACCGCCTGCTCGAATAGACCCGCCTTTCTCCGATGCACCATTTCGCCTACCGGCGCGGCGTGTCCCACGCAAATGTGCTCCACGCCGAGGAGGTCGATCTTGTCGATCTCGCCGCCGCGGTAGGAACGCCCTTCTATTGTTATTCGACGGCGACGCTCGAGCGTCATTACCGCGTCTTCGCCGATGCCTTCGCTGGCATGCAAGACGCGCTGGTCTGCTATTCGGTCAAGGCCAACTCCAATCTCGGCGTTCTCGCCACGCTCGCCCGGCTCGGCGCAGGCATGGACGTCGTGTCGGAAGGCGAGCTTCGCCGCGCGCTCGCGGTCAAGGTTCCGCCCGAGCGGATCGTGTTCTCGGGCGTGGGCAAGACGCGCGAGGAGATGGCGTTCGCGCTCGATGCCGGCATCCTCGCCTTCAACGTCGAGTCGGAACCTGAGCTCACGGCGCTCAGCGAAATCGCCGCAGCGCGAGGGCGCACCGCGCTTATCGCCTTTCGCGTAAACCCCGACGTCGACGCCAAGACCCACCACAAGATCGCGACCGGAAAGGCCGAGAACAAATTCGGCGTGCCTTTCGAGGAAGCGCCTTCGCTCTACGCGCTTGCGAGCCGGCTTCCCGGCGTCGCGCCCACCGGCGTGCACATGCATATCGGCAGCCAGATCACGGAGCTTGCGCCGTTCCGGAACGCGTTTGCCCTGCTGCGGGAGCTCGTCGGAAGTTTGCGCCAAAGCGGCTTCGCCATCGAGTTCGTCAATCTCGGCGGCGG
>DASUQP010000074.1:0-3293 GCA_036280475.1 Methyloceanibacter sp.
AGCGAGCGCGGTGAGGCCCAAAGCCGCAACGACGAGCCCGAGGATCAGGCCCCTTCCCGCTCCCGATTTCCCCGCCATTGGGTTTCCCTAATGCTTCGCCGCAACCGGCTTCGCCGCAAGCGCATTTTGCCGCGCGCCGAATACTAGCACCATTCTCGCCCCGCCGGGACTGCTGCTGTCTCCTCAATCACGGTCCTCTCCGTCCGCCGGTTTTTTCGACTTTGGCACGGCATCGGGCCGCGGCGGCAGCGACTTGATATAGGCGGCGATGGCGTTCCGGTCCTCTGGCGTCAGCTTGGCCATGTTCTTCTGCACCGGCGCCATAGTCTCGCCGATCGTATCGTAGTCAGGCGTGTTTCCCGTCTCGAGCAGATAGGCGATGTCTTCTTCGCTCCAGTCGCCGATGCCGTCCTTGCTCGGCGTAATATTGGGCACAGAGCCGTCGCTCTCGAGGTTCGGCGCCCCGGCGAATTCGGTGTCCTTGACGATGCCGCCCAAGAGATTGCGCGAAGAGTGGCATTCCGAACAATGCGCGGGGCCCCGCACCAGATAGGCGCCGCGGTTGATTTCGGCGCTCGCGCCAGGCTCGGGCATGAAGCTCTTGCCGTCGACATAGAGCCGGTTCCAGAGGCCGAGCGCGCGGCGGACATTATACGGGAAGCGGAGTTCCGACGGCGGCACGCTGCTCTTCACCGCGGGAAGGCTGTCGAGATAGGCCTTGAGGTCGATCAGGTCCTCGTAGGTCATGCGCTGGTATGACGGATAGGGAAAGGCCGGATAGAGATAGGTGCCGTTAGGCGCGATCCCATGTTTCATGGCGTTAACGAAGTCAGCCGTGGTCCAATGGCCGATGCCGGTGTCCTTGTCGGGAGAAATGTTGGGCACGTTGAAGGTGCCGAACGGCGTCTTCAGGCAGCGGCCCCCTGCGAGGATCTCGGCATCCTTGATCTTGAGATCGTCGCAGTCCTCGAGCGGGACGGCGTGACACTCCGCGCAGCCGCCGGCGGTGAACATGTACTTGCCGTAGGCGAGATCGGGCATGTGCGCGGGGAGCGCCGATGCCGGCATCCTGACCGGCATGGTCAAGAGGTAGAAGGCAAGGCCGCCGGCAACGCCGAGCAAGAGCAAAGCCAGCAGCGCCTTACGCAACGCTCCACTCCCGCAGACCTAACGTTTCGTGCGGCGCCGAGCCTCAGCCGCCATACCGGTGCATGTGTTCGAGCAAGGCTTGCGACGGACGCCCCGTGACCGGCAGGCGAGCCGCATATTCATATTGGGCGATCGCGTCGGCGGTACGCCGGCCATAAACGCCATCGGGGGGACCCGGATCATAACCGAGTTCATAAAGAGCGACCTGCGTGTCGTAGACGAGGTCGTACGGTGCGGGGCCATAAGCATAGGCACGCTGCGCGTTGTCCCTCTCTATGGCGCCGGTCACGACCCCGATCCCGGCCCCGATCGCCGCCCCGCGACCTGCTCCCTTGCCCCCGTCGATAATGCCTCCGATGATCGCGCCCGCAACGCCGCCCTGGATTCCGCGCTCGATCACTTGCGCGGAAGCGGGGCTCGGCGCGGACGCCTGACCGATCGCCAGCGCGGCAGCAAACATCGCGCCGAGCTTGATCGAGCGCACGGCATGGCTGTTCATGTTGGGTCTCCTCTCGCATCAGGCCTCAAACGGCGAGCGCTTTACCCCAACCCCCGTCGGGCGCTCGCCGCGGCTCAAGCGTCATCCTGCCACAGCCGCCGCGCAAGCCGCCAGACAGCTTGACCGGAAGTTCATGGCAGGGGAATGGCGCGGCCCTCTTTCAGCACATCCCAGCCACGCTTGACCGCAGGCCGTTCGGCGATCGTCAAATACCAGCGCTTCACATGCGGATGGTCGGCAAAATCCACCGTTTGCCAGGCGAAACGCGAGATCCAGGGCCAGATCGCAATATCGGCGATCGAATAGTCGCCGGCGACATATTCCACTTCGCCAAGGCGCCGGTCGAGCACCCCCCACAGCCGCTTCGCCTCTTTGGCATAGCGCTCCTCGGCATAGCTGCTCTTGCCCGGGTTGAACTTCACGAAATGATGGACCTGCCCGAGAAAGGGCCCCGGTCCCCCCATTTGCCACATCAGCCACTCGACCACGCGCCACTTCGCCGGAAAATCCTGCGGCCACAGCTTGCCGGTCTTCTCCGCGAGATAGAGCAGGATCGCGCCCGACTCCATCAGATGGAGTCCGTTGTCGGTGTCGACGATCGCGGGGATCTTGTTGTTGGGCGCGATCTTGAGGAACGAGGGCTGGAACTGATCGCCCTTGGTGATGTCGATGGCATGAACGCGGTATGGGAGCCCGACCTCCTCCAGCATGATCGACGCCTTCCAACCGTTCGGTGTCGTCCAGGTGTAAAGCTCGATCATGGTCCCTCTCTTGTGCGAAGCGAGAACGACTCTTGTGCGAAGCGAGAATGACTCTTGTGCGAAGCGAGAATGACGGGATGCCCGCGAAAAGCGCTCCTGTCAAAGGGGCGCGGGCCGATTGCTTCGCAGGTGCGAGATCAGATGCGCGCAATTTGATTCATCGGCGCTTCATTCTGCGGCCTCCCTATCGCCCAGAACCTGTCGCGCAGCCGCCACACGACGGTGCTACCTCCTCTGGCAATAAGCAGGCGCTGACACCAACCGTGCGCGCCGCCCAAGGGGAGGAATGGATGCCCAATTCGGCTCACCGCGATCGTCAAAGTCCGCACGCCGCGTCATCCCAGACGAGCTTCGCGCGCTACGCGATTCTCTTTACGCCGCGGCCCGGCACGGCACTCGCGGCCTTCGGGCGCTCGTGGTTCGGCCGCGCCAATGACGGCGTCACCTTGCAGGCCTTTTCCGATGCTGGTCTCAGTGCTGCGAGCTTCGCGCGACTCGCTCCCATGCCGGGTCGCTACACCGGCCTGCATGCCCTGATCAAAGCGCCGTTTGCCCCGCGCGCCGGAATCGGACTCGATGCGATCAAGACGCGGCTCATCAACTTCGCAAGGCGGCGGAACCTATTGGCGACCGGCCCCTTGACGCTGTCGCGCGACGGCCGCTTTCTCGTGCTGCGTCCGGTCGAGGCGACCCCCGGGCTCGACTGGCTTGCCGCCCAATGCGTGGCGTCGTTGGAGGATTTCGAATCATCCCCGGCCGAAGCCGAAAGCCAATATCGCTTTTCGATCACTCTGACCGGTCCGCTCGAGAAAGCTCATCTCGAACGCGTGACGCAGGCGCTTTGGCCCGTGCTCGAGGAGATTTGCGCTTCCGGCGTCACCGTC
>DASUQP010000075.1:0-15689 GCA_036280475.1 Methyloceanibacter sp.
CTGCGAAGCCGGGTGAGGGGTATTTTTGTCAATGAGCTCCAGAAGCCGCACGGCGACGCCATCGAGATTCGTCAGAACGTCATTGTTCCAGAAGCGCACAACGGTGAAACCCTGACCCCCGAACCAGTTGTCACGCGCGACATCCGACGTTTTTCCTGAATGCTGACCGCCATTGACTTCGATCACCACTTTTCGATCGAAGGAGAGAAAGTCCGCTACATAGCGGCCGAGAGGGACCTGCCGTCGGAACTTGGCACCAACGAATTGCCGGTCGCGCAGCATGCGCCAAAGCTTGCGTTCGGCGTCGGACATACGGCTGCGCAGCGCTCTCGCTCTTGCTACCGCTGGCGAAGACTCCCCCTCACCCTTTCCGCCATGCGACGTGCGCAGAGCTTCGCTCGCGCAAGATCGCGGCGGGAAGCCCTCTCCCACAACCTGCCTGCGCGAGGGGAGAGGGTTCTTTGTGGAGTCGCGGCCGTTCATCGCGCTACCTTTTTTTCCCCTCTCCCCCCTGCCTTCGCCGAAGCGAAGCTCCGGCTTCGCGCAGGCAGGTTGTGGGAGAGGGTGGCTTCGCAGCCGCACGCGGCTGCGAAGCCGGGTGAGGGGGTATTTTTGTCGGGTCGCAGCGGGTCATCGTGCGACCTCCCAGGTGGTCACGAGCTCGCCCGTCTTCGGGTCCTTGGCGTCCTTCAGCGTGACGCCCATCGCGGCAAGCTCGTCGCGGATGCGGTCCGCCTCCTTGAAGTCCTTCGCCTTGCGCGCCGCGTTGCGCGCCTCGATCCGTTCGCCGACCGCCTCGGCGCTTACCCGAAGCTGCGCCTCGACCCTCGCCGACGCGGTTCGCACGATCGCGGCACGGTCGCATGAGAAGCCGAGAAAGCCGAGCGCGGCCCGCAAGGCCCCCCAATGTCCGGCGCTATGCAGCTTGTGCATCTCGGTCATGGCCTTGGGCGTGTTGAGATCGTCAAGGAGCGCATCGAGAACGGGTCCGGGAACGCCGCCTGAAGTCACCTTGCCTTCGAGATCGCCATACCACTGCCAGAGCGTCTTATGCGCCTCGTCGAGGCCCACCAGGGTCCAGTCGAGAGGCTGGCGGTAATGCGTCCTCAGCATGTTGAAGCGGAGCGCCTCGCCCGGCCAGGCGTAACCCTGCCAGCCAGTCAGCAGCTCGTGCACGGTGACGAAGTTGCCCAACGACTTCGCCATCTTCTCCCCCTCGACCTGGAGGAAGCCGTTGTGCATCCAGAGCTGCGCCATTATCGGTGTCGCATGGGCGCAGCGCGATTGCGCGATCTCGTTCTCGTGGTGCGGGAAGACGAGGTCGATGCCGCCGCCGTGAATGTCGAAGGTCTTACCGAGATGGGCCGCGGCCATGGCCGAGCACTCGATATGCCAGCCGGGCCGGCCCGGCACCGCGATCCCGCACGGCGAGGGCCATGACGGCTCGCCCGGCTTCGACGGCTTCCACAGCACGAAGTCCATCGGGTCCTTCTTGAACGGGGCGACCTCGACCCGCGCGCCCGCGATCATCTCGTCGAGCGAGCGGCCCGAGAGCTTGCCGTAGTCCGGCATCGCGGCGACGTGGAACAGGACATGGTCCTCGGCCACGTAGGCGCACCCGTTCGCGATCAGGCGCTCGATCATCGCTTTCATCTCGGCGATATGCTCGGTCGCCCGCGGCTCGACAGTGGGATCGAGCGCGCCGAGTGCCTTCATGTCCTCGTGGAACTGGCGCTCCGTCGTTGCGGTCACGCGCCGGATCGCCTCGTTCAGCGGCAGATCGGGATAGTCCTGCGCCGCCCGCGCATTGATCTTGTCGTCGACGTCGGTGATGTTGCGGACATAGGTGACGTGCTCGGGGCCATAGAGGTGGCGCAGCAGACGGTAGAGCACGTCGAACACGATCACGGGCCGCGCGTTGCCGATATGGGCGAAGTCGTAAACCGTGGGCCCGCACACATAGATGCGGACGTTCCCGGCATCGAGCGGCCGGAAAGCCTCTTTCTTGCGGCTCAGCGTGTTGTAAAGCGTCAGCACGACCGACAAGCCCCTTCGCCTCGAGGCTCGCCCGGCGGTTCGCGTCACTCTGAATGATGGTAAAGGGAGAACGGCCCAGGCGAGTTGATTTGCTAGCCCAGAATGATGCCGCGGGAAATGATAAGGATGGGTTGCCTTTGCATCATCTTGGGACGCTTATGGCCCCAATCGGCGAAAGCGTCAAGCAACCCATCTTATTGATGCCGCATTGACCGCCGAGTCTGGCCGGGCATAATGCGTCGGGTTGCCCCCTCGGGGATCGGGAACATCGTGAGCCTCCGTCGTGATCTGTGGCGCGCTGTCGCGTCATTTGTGCGGCCGGCCGGCCCGACGCGCTTCGGCGTGCTGGCGCTCGCTTGCGCCGCCTTTGTCGCCGGCGCGGAACCCAGCCTCTCGCAAGGTACGGTCAGCGAGCAGCAAGTCCATTGCATGCAGCTCCAGCAGGAGCTTGCCGCCGCCCAAGGCGGTGGCGGCGCGAACCGCGCGGACCTCGGCCGCATCGAACAGCAGATCGCTCAGGCCGATCGTGTGTTCCAGGGAACGCAAGCCGCCATGGAGGACGCCGGCTGCTTCGACAGCTTCTTCATTTTCGGCCGCGGGCTGGTGCGGAGCCCGAAATGCCTCGGCATGAATGCCCGGGTCGAGGACGCACGCCGCCAGCTCACCCAACTTCAGGCTCAGCGCCAGGTGCTCATGGGTGGCGGCGGCAACCGGCGGCGGCAGGCCGAGCTTCGCGACGCTCTCGCCCGCAGCGGCTGCGGCGGTCAGGTTCGCCCGGCGCGCCGCGGTTTCTTCGACTTTTTCGGCGGCCGGGATGAGGAAGAGGAAGAGCTGCCGCGGACGCCGATCTATCGCAGCATCGACCCGAATGGCCGCTACCGGTCCGTTTGCGTCAGGCTGTGCGACGGCTTCTTCTACCCGATCCACTACTCGGTTTACGGCAGCATGGTCGGGCCTGACGCGGAAGCGTGCCAGGCGAGCTGCGCGGCACCTGCCGAACTTTACGTCTATCGCAATCCGGGTCAGGAGATCGAGCAGGCGGTGTCGCTGAACGGCTCCGCCTACATGGATCTGCCGGTCGCGCTGCGCTACCGCAAGGAATACGTGAAAGGCTGCTCCTGCAAGCACGCGGAGTACAATCCGACCGAGATCATGGCGGCGAACAAGCAGGCGGGAATCGATACGGGCCCGATGCCGCCGGCGGCCGCGCCGCAGGCCCCTGCCGCAGCCGCGGGCGCGCAGCCGCCGTCGAGCCTCGAAATCACCGGTACAAACCCGCCGGCCGATCCGGCCGCGCCTCCTCCGGCAGAAGCCGCCGTGCCGCCCGAGCAGCAGACCCCTGCGCCTCCCGCCGCCGCTGCTCCCCCGCCGCCTCCCGCCTCGGCAGCCGTCGAACAGGCGCCGCGCCCCGCAAAACCGCGGCCGAGGCCGCCGGCTCCTCCGGCCGCCGCGCCCCCGCCGCCGGCTTCCGATTCAGAGGCGGGCGTGCCGCCCGAGCCCGCCCCGAAGCCCCGGACAGCCCCTGCCGCGCCTAAAGCAAGCCCCTTCGCGCAATACTGAACTCAAGCCGTTCTGCCTTCGAGCCGCGCCGATGCGCGCGCGCGCCCGATCAGCGGCAGGAGCTGCTTGAGCTCGGGCCCATCCTCCCGGCCGGTGAGCGCAAGACGGAGCGGCGCGAACAGGGCCCTGCCCTTTGCGCCTGTTGCCTCCTTCACCGCCCCCGACCAGACGGTCCAGACATTGCCGTCCCACGGCTCGGGCGGGAGCAATTCTGCCGCTTGGCGGCATAGCGCAGGGTCGGCGATGACCGGCTCGAGCGGCCCGTGCACCACCTGCCACCAGAACGCGGCATCGGCGAGGACAGCGAGGTTTCCGCGCACGGCTTCCCAGAATTCCACTCCGCCTCCGACGCCCATGGCGCGGAGGCGTTCGGTGACGGCGCTGTAGGGAAGCGCGTGCAGGAGCCTCGCGTTGAGAAGGCGAAGCTCGGCGGGATCGAAGCGCGCCGGTGCCCGCGACAACTTGGCGAGATCGAAACCGGACGCGAGCGCCTCGAGGCTCGCATGCGGCGCGACCGCGTCGGAGGTTCCAAGCGTTGCGACATAGCTTGCCACGGCAAGCGCCTCGATGCCGTCGGCGCGCAAGCCTTCGATGGCGAGCGACCGGTCGCGCTTTGAGAGCGCCTGCCCGTCGGCGCCGACGAGAAGGCTGTGATGCCCGAAAGCGGGGGGCGTCGCGTCGAGCGCCTCGAACAACTGGATCTGCGGGGCGGTATTCGCCACGTGGTCCTCGCCCCTGATGACATGGGTGATGCCGAGATCGATGTCGTCGGCGACGCTCGGCAGCGTATAGAGATAGGTGCCGTCTTCCCTGATCAGCACCGGGTCCGACAGGGAGGCGGCATCGACATGCTGCCGTCCGCGCACGAGGTCGTCCCAGACGACGTCGCGCTGCTCCAAGAGAAAGCGCCAATGGGGTTTGCGCCCCCCGGCCTCCAACTTTGCCCGGTCTTCCGCCGTAAGCTTCAACGCGGCGCGGTCATAGACGGGCGGCTTCCCGCGCGCGAGCTGGCGCTTGCGCTTGAGCTCAAGCTCCTCGGGGGTTTCGTAGGCCGGGTAGAGGCGGCCCTTCCGCTTCAGATGCTCGACCGCCTTCGCATAAAGAGCGAAGCGATCGGACTGACGGACCTCAACTGCCCAGTCGAGCCCGAGCCACGCGAGGTCCTCACGGATCCCGCTCGCGAATTCCTCCGTGGACCGCTCCCGGTCGGTGTCGTCGAGACGGAGGATGAAGCGGCCGCCCCGCGCCTGCGCGAACAGAACGTTGAACAGCGCCGTGCGGATATTGCCGGCATGAAGCCGCCCCGTCGGGCTCGGCGCGAAACGGACCGTGACGCTCATCGTCTACAGTCTCTCGCGGAATCTGTTGGTGATGGGATAGCGCCGGTCGCGCCCGAAATTCCTGGCGGTGATCTTCACGCCCGGCGCCGCCTGGCGCCGCTTGTACTCGGCGAGATAGAGCATGCGCTCGACTTTCTTCACGATCTCCGGGGCGTGTCCCCGCGCCACGATATCGCGGATCGGCATCTCGCCTTCGACCAGGCAATAGAGAATGTCGTCGAGCATCTCGTAGGGCGGCAGCGTGTCCTGATCGCGCTGTCCGGGCCTGAGCTCGGCGGTCGGCGCCTTGGTCAGCACGTTCTCCGGGATGACGACGCCTTCCGGTCCGAGGCAGCCCTTTGGCCGCGCGCGATTGCGATAGCGCGCGAGCGCATAGACCTGGCCCTTGTAGAGGTCCTTGATCGGATTGAAGCCGCCGTTCATGTCGCCATAGAGCGTGGCGTAGCCGACCGAGACCTCGGACTTGTTGCCGGTGGTCAGCACCATCGGCCCGAACTTGTTGGAGATGGCCATGAGCAGGGTGCCGCGCGCGCGCGACTGCAAATTCTCCTCGGTCGCGTCGGGAGTGGTGCCTGCGAACGCCTTTGCCAGGTCCTTGCTCAACCCCTCCACGGTCGCATGGATCGGCATGATGCCGTACTGGATGCCGAGCGCCTCGGCCGTCGCGGCCGCATCGTTCAAGCTTTCGTTGCTGGTATGCTTGTAGGGGAGCATGACGCCATGGACGCGCTCCGCGCCCAGCGCATCGACCGCCATCGCCGCGCAGAGCGCCGAGTCGACACCCCCTGACAGGCCGAGCACGACGCCGGGAAAGCCGTTCTTATCCACGTAGTCGCGAAGTCCCGTGACGCAGGCGAGGTAGTTCGCGGCCTCGTCCCGCTCGATCTCGGCGATCTCGCCCGGAATGCAGCGCCACTGTCCGCCTTCGCGCCGCCATTCGGTGATGCCGAGCGCCTCCTCCCAGGCCGTCATTTGCACGGCGACCGTCCCATCGCCGTTCAGCGCGAACGAGGCGCCATCGAAGACGAGCTCGTCCTGGCCCCCGACTTGGTTGACATAAGCGAGCGGCAAACTTGTCTCGGCGACCCGCAACCGCGCGACGTCGTAGCGAAACTCCTGCTTGCCGATCCAATAGGGGGAGCCGTTGGGCACGATCAGGAGCTCGGCGCCTTCGCGCGCAAGCGACGCGCATGCATCCCCGCTCCAAATATCCTCGCAGATGGGCACGCCGAGGTTCACGGCCCTGAACGGGATCGGCATCGGCAGCGGACCCTGCGCGAAGACCCGCTTCTCGTCGAACACACCGTAATTCGGAAGATTGTACTTGTAGCGCACCGCCTCGATGCGGCCCCCGTCGAGCAGCGTCACGGCATTAAAGACCGATGGCCCCTCGCCCCACGGCAGCCCCATGAGCACTGCCGGGCCATCGTCATTGGTTTCGCGCGCGAGCGCCTCGCACGCCTCCCGTGCCGCCTTCTGAAACGCGGGCTTTAGCACGAGATCCTCGGGCGGATAGCCGGTGAGGAAGAGCTCGGTGAAGGCAACGAGGCCGGCGCCCTCCTCCGCCGCCCGCGCGCGGACCGCGCGGGCCTTATTCAGATTGCCCTCGATATCGCCCAGAACCGGGTTGAGCTGCGCGAGCGCAAGCTTGAACGTGTCCGTGATCGCCTTGGTCATGACCGGAACTTAGAACGAAAACGTCCCAATTGACTCGTCTTGCCCGGGCGAAGTGCCGGGCATCCACGAATTTTCGTCTCAAGATCAAGACATGGATGGCCGGGACAAGCCCGGCCATGACGAAGTTGTGACTGGCGAACCGACCACCCGCAACCGCTATTCGCCTGCGGCAATCGAGATTTCGGGCTCGGGCCGCCCCTCCCGCTCGCGCTTCAGCCTCTCGGCCATGATGAAGGCGAGTTCGAGCGACTGGTCGGCGTTGAGCCTCGGATCGCAGTGGGTATGGTAGCGGTCCGATAGATCGGTCTCGGTGACGGCTCTCGCGCCGCCCACGCATTCGGTGACGTTCTGGCCGGTCATCTCGACATGGATGCCGCCCGCGTGTGTTCCTTCGCTGCGATGGATGTCGAAGAAGGATTCGACTTCCCCCAGGATGAGATCGAAGGGCCGCGTCTTGTAGCCGCTTCCCGCCTTGATGGTGTTGCCGTGCATCGGATCGCACGCCCACACCACGCGCTTGCCCTCCCGCTCGACCGCGCGGATGAGACTCGGCAGATGCTTGTCGATCTTGTCGGCACCGAAACGGCAGATCAGCGTGAGCCGTCCCGGCTCGTTGTTCGGGTTGAGCACGTCGATGAGCGTGAGCAGTCCCTCCGGCGCGAGACCGGGGCCGATCTTGGCGCCGATCGGATTCTTGATGCCGCGCAGATATTCGACATGGGCATGGTCGAGCTGGCGGGTGCGATCGCCGAGCCAGAGCATATGCCCCGAGGTCGCGTACCATTCTCCGGACGTCGAATCGACCCGCGTGAGAGCCTGCTCATAGCCGAGCAGAAGCGCTTCGTGGCTGGTATAGAAGCTCGTGGTGCGAAGCTGCGGCGTGTTGTCGGCGTTGAGCCCGCAAGCGCGCATGAAGCGCAAGGTGCCGGCGATATGCTGGGCCAGCTCCTCGTAACGGTGGCCCGCCGGGCTGTCCTTGACGAAGCCGAGATTCCACCGATGCACATGCTCGAGATTGGCGTAGCCTCCTTGCGCGAAGGCCCGCAAGAGATTGAGCGTGGCGGCCGACTGCCGGTAGGCCATCAGCATGCGCTGCGGGTCGGCCTCGCGCGCCGCCTCGGTGAACTCGATGCCATTGATGATATCGCCGCGATAGCTCGGCAGCTCCTTGCCGTCGAGCGTTTCGGCCGGCGAGGAGCGCGGCTTTGCGAACTGGCCGGCGATGCGGCCGACCTTCACCACCGGCGAACCGCCGGCATAGGTCAGCACCACCGCCATCTGCAAGAACACCCGGAAGAAATCGCGGATGGTGTCGGCGCGATGCTCGGCGAAACTCTCGGCGCAATCGCCCCCCTGGAGGAGAAACCCCTCGCCCGCGGCCACGCGCGCGAGTTTCGCCGTGAGTTCGCGCGCTTCGCCTGCGAAAACGAGCGGCGGGAAGATGGCGAGCTGCTCCTCGACCTGATCGAGCACCCCCCGGTCGGGATAGACCGGGACCTGCTCGATCGGCTTCGAGCGCCAACTGTCGGGACTCCATCGAGGCGCCATCACGGCTCTCCCTTCAAAGTGATCGCTATATAGGCGATCGGCGGAACCCTGGCTAGCCGCGGGGCTTGATTGCCTGCCTCTTTCGAGCGTGCCACATATCCCTTAACGCACGGCAAGGGAGCTAGCATGGACCCACGGCACCTCGAACACGGACATCACCCGCGCGATATCGCCAAACGCCTCCTGCAAGGCCCGCGCGTCAGTTATCTGCGGGATTGGGTCTATGGCGGCATCGACGGCACGGTGACCACTTTCGCCGTGGTGGCAGGGGTGGTCGGCGCGGAGCTGTCGACCAAGGCCCTGCTCATCCTCGGCGCCGCCAATCTGTTCGCCGACGGCTTCTCAATGGCGGCCGGAAACTACTCCGGAACGAAAGCCGAGATCGAGGAATACGAGCAGGTACGCCGGATGGAGGAGCGGCATGTCGAGTTTGCGCCGGAAGGCGAGCGCGAGGAGATCCGCCAGATCTTCAAGGCCAAGGGTTTCTCCGGCGACGCGCTCGACAGCGCCGTGGATGTCATTACCGCCACGCGCGAGCGCTGGGTCGACACGATGATGACGGAGGAGCACGGGCTGCCGCCGGTCAGCCGTTCGCCGGTGCGGGCGGCGCTGACGACGTTTCTTGCCTTTCTCCTCTGCGGCGCGATTCCGTTGCTGCCATTCGCGCTCGGCGCGCCCGGTTCGATTTGGCTCTCGACTCTGATGACCGGCGTTACCTTTTTCGCGATCGGCTCGCTCAGAAGCCGCTGGTCGCCGTCGCCGTGGTGGCGGACCGGGTTGGAGACCTTCCTGATCGGGATCATCGCCGCCGTCGTCGCCTATATCGTCGGCGTAATCGTCGCCGGTCTGGTCGGACAGATACCGTAAGCCCTACCGCGGGCGCTGTTCTTCGTGCCACCATGGAAGCAATGGCGATCAAGGAACCAAGTTTCACCATTGGCATCGAGGAGGAATACCTCCTCGTCGATCGCAATACCCGCGATCTCGCCCAGGAGCCGCCGGCGGCGCTGCTCGCCAAATGCGAAGAAGCGCTGCGCGGACAGGTCAGCCCCGAGTTCCTGCGCTCGCAGATCGAGGTCGGCACGCGCGTATGCACATCCGTGCAGGAGGCGCGCGACCAGCTCGTCCACCTGCGCAGCACTGTCGGCCAGATTGCCGCCGAGTTCGGGCTTGCGCCGATCGCGTCCTCGACGCACCCCTTCGCGCAATGGCAGAGCCAGCATCACACCGACAAGGAACGTTACAATGTGCTGGCCGAGGATCTCCAGCATGTGGCGCGGCGGCTCGTGATCTCCGGCATGCACGTGCATGTCGGCATCGAGGACGAGGAGCTCAGGATCGATCTGCTCGGCCAGGCGGCCTATTTCCTGCCGCATCTCCTTGCGCTCTCGACCTCCTCGCCGTTCTGGCAAGGCGCGCAGACCGGACTGAAATCCTATCGCCTGTCGGTCTTCGACGAGCTGCCCCGCACCGGCATACCGCATCAATTCACGAGCTGGAGCGAGTATGCCCGCACGGTCGAGCTTCTGATCCATGCCGGCTTGATCCAGGATGCGACCAAGCTCTGGTGGGACTTGCGGCCCTCCGCGCGTTTTCCCACGCTGGAAATGCGCGTCACCGATATCTGCCCGCTTGTCGACGACAGCATTGCCATCGCCGCGCTCTATCTCTGCATCTTGCGCATGCTCTATCGCCTGCGCCGGCAGAACCAGCGCTGGCGCCACTACCCGCCGCTGCTCGTGCGCGAGAACCGCTGGCGCGCGCAGCGCTACGGCATCGAGCAGGGCATGGTCGATTTCGGCAAGGGCGAAGTGGTTCCCTTCGCCGAGCTGCTCGAAGAGCTGTTCGAGCTCGTTGCCGAGGATGCCGACCATTTCGGCTGCGCGGCCGAGATGGCGCATGCCCGCACCATCGTGGCGCGCGGCACCAGCGCCGACCGGCAACTCGCCCGTTACGAGGCGGTGAAAGCGCTCGGCGGCTCCGAGCAGGCGGCGCTGATGGCCGTTGTCGACGAGATCGTCGAGGAGACGATGATGCCGCCGACCGTCCGAGCACCGAAACACCCCTCCCCTTGAAGTGCGACGAACTTTCCCTCCCCCCCTTGACGGGGAGCACACGCGCCCGTGGCGCGTGGAGGGGGTGACGCAGAAGCCATTGAACAATGGAGAGGAGTCTTTGCGTTCGACCCCCCTCCCTGACCCTCCCCCTCAAGGGGGAGGGAATGAGTTCAACGGAGAGGTGACGGGTTCGTGATTTGTCATACCGGCGAAAGCCGGTATCCAGAGCCACGAACGCGGTGCATGCCGCCTCTGGATTCCGGCTTGCGCCGGAATGACGGCTTACCCTGCCACGCGGAGCTCATCCCTGGCCCTGATTGCAGGGCGGCGAGACTAGGAGGCCAAGGCCATCTCCCGCCACACCCTTTGCATCATCGCCAGCACTTCGGCGTAGCAATAGACCGCGCCATCCGGCAGGGCCCTGCCGATGTCCCCGGTCCAAATCACCATCGACTCTTCGGCGACCGGCGTAAACTCCGCACCGGTCGGCGCGTGGACGATCGACTCGTCTTGCACGTGAAATTGGTCCCGCATCACCTTTGCGTACATCAGATTCCCTCTCCCCTAAGCGCGTGTGATTCGCACGAGCCCATCATTGCAGCATGTTAGGATTAAGGAGCGATTGCGGCGGGAAATCGCAACCGAAAAATGCGTAAATTCAACAAGGAACCAAGAGCACCCTATGAACACCCTCTCGAACCCGAACGGCGTCCACAAGCCGGCCGGCCCCTATCATCATACGGTCTTGGTATCCGATGACGCCCGCTGGCTGGTGATCTCCGGACAGGTGGGAATGGATCGCGAGGGCAATATCGCGAGTGGCGCAAGAGCGCAGTCCGAGCAGGCGTTTCGCAACATCGCCGCCTGTCTCGAGGCGAACGGCATGCGCAAGGAGGACCTCGTCAAGTTCACGGTCTATCTCACCGACGCTCGCTTCCTGGCCGACTACCGGGCGGCGCGATCTGCGGTCATCGGCGACGCCATTCAACCTGCCTCGACGCTTCTGATCGTCGCCGGCCTTGCGAGCCCCGATTTCCTTGTCGAGATCGAGGCCTGGGCCGCCATGCCGCAACGCTAGATCGGCGGTAGGCCAGTCGAAGCGAATATTCGAGAAGAACGCGTCATACCGGCGAAAGCCGGTCCGCATGCCGCTTCAAACACCCGCTCTCCCCTTGTGGGAGAGCACGCGCTCGCGAGGCGAGCGCGGTGAGGGGTAAGCGGCGCAGCCGCGTCGAAACGAAAACCCCTCACCCGCCCCGGCTTTTGCCGGGGCACCCTCTCCCACGGGGGGAGAGGGATTGGCGTTCGCGCGACGGGATGGCTAGAGCGTGGTCGCCATGCCGCCATCGACATTGAGGGCGGCGCCCGTGATGTAGGCCGCCTCGTCGGAGGCGAGGAACAGCGCGGCATTGGCGATGTCCTGCGGGGTGCCGAAGCGCCGGAGCGGGGTTTGCGTGAGCAGCGCCTTGGCGATCATCGGGTTGGAGATATAGCGCCCGATCAGCGCCGTCTCGACATAGCCCGGGAGCAGCGTGTTCACGCGGATGCCGTAGGGGGCGTATTCGACCGCGAGGCTCCGCGACAGCGACGACACCGCGCCCTTCGTCGCCGAATAGACCGCCATCTGGCGCGTATGCTTGGCCGCCATGATCGAGGAGAGATTGATGATCGCGCCCTTGCCCGAAGCCTTGAGCAGATCGAACGCCTCGCGCGCGCAGCGCACCGTCCCGTCGAGATTGGTCTTCCACACCCGGTCCCAGGCCTCGTCGGAGAGATGGCGGAAGTCGGACCGCTCGCCCACGCCCGCGTTGTTGACGAGCACATCGAGCCGGCCATGCGCCTTGCCGATCTCGCCCATGAGCGCCTTCACTTGCGGCGTGTCGGTGACATCCACCGTGTGCGCGGTTGCCGTGCCGTTCCACTTGACGATGGCGCCGGCGACCTCGGCTGCCGCCTCCGCGTCGTAGTCTGCCACGATAACGACGGCACCCTCGCGCGCGAACGTCTCGGCAATGGCGCGGCCGATCCCTGCCCCTGCGCCGGTGACGAGCGCGATTCTGTCCTCAAGCCGCCGCATCCGACCCCGCCACCGGCGCCGGCGGCTCCCATCTGTGGCGCATCGTCACGAGCTCCTCGGCAGCGCTCGGATGGAGCGGCATGGTGGCGTCGAACTGCGCCTTGGTGACGCCGAGCTTGAGCGCCACCGCGGCCATCTGCACGATCTCCGCGGCATCCGCTCCCAGCACGTGGCAGCCCAATATCTTGTCGGAGTCGGCGTCGATGACGAGCTTCATCAGCATATTTTCGTCGCGGCCGCTCACCGTGGATTTCAGCGGCCGGAACCGCTGCTTGTAGACATCGATCTTGGGATAGAGCTCGCGCGCCCTGTCCTCCGCGAGCCCGACCGTGCCGAGCTCAGGCTGCGAAAAAACGGCGGTGGGGATGGAGGTATGATCTACCGGGGTCGGCTTCGCGTTGAACAAAGTCTCGGCGAAGGCGGTCGCCTCGTGGATGGCGACCGGCGTCAGATTCTTACGGTCGGTCACGTCGCCGACGGCATAGATATTGTCGAGCGAGGATTTCGAGAACTCATCCACCACGACATGGCCGTTCCAGCCGAGTGCCACGCCAACGTGCTGAAGCCCGAACCCTGACGTGTTCGGCGCCCGTCCCGTCGCCGCCATGACGAGATCGGCCGCAATCGAGCCGCCGCGGGCAAGATGCACCCGATAGCCGTGCCCCTCCGTTTCGATCGATGCCGCTTCGGTGCCCATGCGGAGGTCGATGCCGCGATTGCGCATCGCATCGGCAAGCCCGTCGCGAAGGTCCAGGTCGAAGTCGCGCAAGATCTGATCGCCGCGGTGGAGCACGGTCACGGCGACGCCGAGCCCGTTGAAGATCGAGGCGAACTCGATACCGATATAGCCGGCCCCGATGATGACGATGCTCGCGGGGAGCTGCTCGAGCTCGAAACATTCGTTCGAGCTGATCAGATGCTCTTTTCCCGGCACGTCGGGAATGACGGGATGACTTCCAGTGGCAACGAGGATCGTTTCGGCCGAGAGGACGCCGTCGCGATCGGCGAGCGCAATCTCATGCGGGCTTTTGAGCGAGGCGCGGGTGAGAAAGCGATCGACGCCCGTCTGGTCCAACGTTCGTGTGTAGACGCCGTTCAGGCGGTCGACTTCGCGCCGCACGTTGTGGATCAAGGTCGGCCAGTCGAAACGCGATCCCTCGCAGGTCCACCCGAACCCGCGCGCAACCGCGAGCTCGCTCCCGTAACGGCTGCCATAGACGAGGAGCTTCTTCGGCACGCAGCCGCGGATCACGCAGGTGCCGCCGATGCGATATTCCTCGGCGATGGCGACGCGCGCGCCGAGTTCGGCGGCAAGGCGCGCCGCGCGCACCCCGCCGGAGCCCGCGCCGATGACGAACAAATCGTAGTCGTACCGAGCCACGTGGCGTCAGGCTCCCACGCGCAGCGCTCGAACGCCGCCTTTGCCGGCCACGATAGCCAAATCGGCGAGGCCGAGAAACAGGCCATGCTCGATCACGCCCGGCACACGCTTCAGCGAGAAGGCGAGCACCTCCGGCTCCGGGATGCTGCCGAAGGCGCAGTCGAGGATGAGGTTGCCCTGGTCGGTGACGAACGGCGCCTCGCCCTTTCCCGGCCTCAGCGTGATCGCGCCGTGGCACCCGGTCTCGGCGGCGATGGCCTCGATCAGCCCGATCGTCGACATGAGCCCGAAGCGCACGACCTCGACCGGCAACGGGAAGCGGCCGAGCACCGAGACGACCTTGCTGTCGTCGGCCACGACCACCATGCGATCCGACGCCGTCGCCACGATCTTCTCGCGGAGCAGCGCGCCGCCCCCGCCCTTGATCATTCTGAGCTGGTCGTCGATCTCGTCGGCGCCGTCAATCGTAAGATCGAGGCGGGGCGTCTCGTCGAGCGTGGTGAGCGGGATGCCGAGCCGCACCGCCTGCTCGCGCGTGGCCTCCGAGGTCGGGACGCAGAGCACATCGAGGCCGGCTGCCACCCGCTCTCCGAGAGCCGCGACGAAGCGGGAAGCGGTCGAACCGGTGCCGAGTCCAAGCCGCATGCCTTCGGTAACGAGATCGAGCGCGGCGCGGGCGGCGGCTTCCTTGAGTTCGTCCGTCTTGACCAACGACCCTCTCCGCCAACCTGCGGCACGAGGCTCAACCCTCTACGCTGCCGCTTGCCAGGCCGCAAGGCGCGTGTGACAGAGTGCTGCCATGTTCGCCGACGCCACCATCGTGTTCGATCCCGACGGCACCCTGGTCGACACGGCGCCGGACCTGACCAACGCGCTGAACGACGTGCTGACCCGCCGCGGTCTTGAGCCGGTTGCGATCGAGGCCATCCGCGGCGCCGTGAGCCACGGCGCCCGGGTCATGATCGAGGAAGCGCTTGCGAGCGCCGGCGCTAGAGGCGACGTGGACCGGATGCTTGCCGAGTTCCTAGTCCATTACGAGGCCAATATCGCCCGCGAGAGCCGCCCCTATCCGGGCGCGCTCGCCGCGCTGGACCGCCTCGCCGCGCATGGGGCAACGCTCGCGATCTGCACCAACAAGCGCGAGCGCCTAAGCCGCCTTCTGCTCCAAGAGCTCGGAATTGAACATTATTTCAGCGCGCTCGCCGGACGCGACACGTTTCCCGTGGCAAAGCCCGACCCGGGCCATCTCACCGGCGTCATCGCACTTGCCCGCGGAGACCCCTCACGGTCCGTCATGATCGGCGACAGCGACGTCGATCTTCGGGCGGCGCACGCGGCCTCCATTCCTGCGATCCTCGTCAGCTTCGGCTATGGCGCCTGCCCCGCAGACGGCGTGGCACCCGGAGCCGTCATCGATCATTTCGACGAGCTCGAGGGGCGCCTCGCAGCCCTCCTGAACGGGGGCCGCGGGCCCGCGCTCACACGGCTGAAACGCCTCAATCCCGCCGCAGATCGGGCCTAACTCCACCCGGCCGCTCTCAATGAAGAGCCAAGGCGAAAGAGGGTTTCGCATGCCCTTCCGGGGGGACTTGTTCAGACGCGAGGGAGAAAGAGATGCTGAGACGTGTGGTGACCGGCGTTGCCATCGCCTGCCTCATGGGTGGGGTGGCTTACGCGCAAGAACAGGAACCCGTACCCGACAGCGAGTGCGCCCAGCAGCTCACCACCGCGCAAGAGGCCGTGCAGGACAAGGTCGACGCCAACGCCTTGAGCGAGGCCGACCAGGAGAAGATCTACGCGCTGCTCGACGAGGCCGACGCGCTTTGCACCGAGGGCAAATCCGACGAAGCGAGCGCGACGCTCGGCACCGTCAACCAGATGGTCGGCAAGGCCCAATAGATGTTCGAGCGTTCGGCGCGCCGGCGCGGGCGGCGCGATTCGGAGAGCATGATTTAGCCCGATTGAACCACGCTCCCGACCCCCACCCCGGCCCTCCCCCCTTGCAGGGGGGG
>DASUQP010000076.1:0-6932 GCA_036280475.1 Methyloceanibacter sp.
TCTGCCGAAGGGGTCGCTGCTCAAGTTGACGGCGATGACGATGCGGGCGCCAAGCGCGCGGCACACCGAAACCGGGATCGGGTTGACGAGGGCCCCGTCGATCAGCCAGCGGCCGTTGATCTGGACCGGGCGGAAGATGCCAGGCAGCGCGAACGAAGCCTTCAGCGCATTGACCAGACTTCCCTTGTTGAGCCAGACCTCGTGTCCGGTGCCGAGTTCGGTGGCGACCGCCACGAATTTCCGCTCCAGACGTTCGATGTCGAATTGCCGCAGATGGTGCTCGAGCCGCGCGCTCAGACGCTGGCCGGAGATCAGCCCCGACCCGCCGAAATTGAAATCGAGAAAACCGAACAGCCGGCGGCGCGTCAGGCTGCAGGCGAACTCCTCAAGGGCGCCCAGCCTGCCGGTGACGTAACAGGCGCCGGCCACGGCCCCCATGGAGGTGCCGGCGACGATGTCGGGATAAAGCCCGGCCGAGACCAGGCTTTTCAGCACGCCGATATGGGCCCAGCCGCGGGCCGCCCCGCCACCCAAGGCAAGGCCGATCATGGGTCGTCCCGTGCTTACCATGGCTCAGAATCCATGCCGCATGCCCTGCGCTCCCCGCATGACCGCCTGCGAGCCAAACCCGGGAGAAGGGTATACCGAACTCTTTAAGGTTCCCTTTGCGGCGCCAGCATGACGCCTAACCCTCACCCGGGTCGAATCGCGGCTTGGAGTCGACGAAGCGCAAGGATAGACCGCCGCCCGGCGCGGTCCCAACAGGCAGTGCACGGTAGAAACAGGAGTTCCGCCCCGTATGACAAGCGGCTTCGGCGCCCCCCATCTCGACGATGAGCCAGACGGCGTCCTGGTCGCAGTCGGTGCGCATCTCGACGACGCGCTGGGTGTTGCCGCTTTCCTCGCCTTTCCGCCATAGGCGCCCGCGCGAGCGCGACCAGTAATGCGCTTCCCCGGTTTCGATGGTCCGGGCGAGAGCCTCTTCGTTCATGTAGGCGAGCATCAGCAGCTCGCCGGTCTTGGCGGAGGTCGTCACCACGGGGAGAAGGCCATCCTTGTCGAATCGCGGAGCGAAGGTCGTGCCTTCCTCGCTCGCGGTCTTGCTGTCGGGGGCGGGGAAAGGGGCTTCCTTGCTCACCGCGATATCCTTGGGCGAGCGCGTCAGCCGCGGCCGCGTTCGGTCGCGAGCATCATGAAACGCGCCTGCTGGGCGGGGTCTTCCTTGAAGATGCCGGTGAACTGCGTGGTGATGGTGGCGACGTCGGGCTTCTTCACGCCGCGGATCGACATGCATTGATGCACGGCCTCGATCATCACCGCCACGCCCTTCGGCTTCAGTGCCTTGTCGATGGTCTCGGCGATCTGCGCGGTCATGGTCTCCTGCGTCTGCAAGCGGCGCGCGAACACCTCGACCACGCGGGCGAGCTTGGAGATCCCCACCACGCGGTCGGTCGGGAAATAGGCCACGTGGGCCTTGCCGACGAACGGGATCATGTGGTGCTCGCAATGGGAGTGCAGCTCGATGTCCCGGAGCATGACGATGTCGTCGTAGCCGGCGACCTCGTCGAAGGTGCGCGACAGCACCTCTTCCGGCTCCTCGCGATAGCCGGCAAAGAATTCGTCATAGGCGGAGGTGACCCGGCGCGGCGTTTCGCGCAAGCCCTCGCGGTCAGGATCGTCGCCGGCGTAGGCGATCAAGGTGCGGACGGCCTCCTCGGCTTCCTCGCGCGACGGGCGCACAATGCCGGTCTCGCGCCCGATCTGGGCTTGCGGCGCGGTCCGCAGCTTCTTGACGGTAGCGTCCATGACTCCTCGGGACTTTCCTTGCCTTACCGCCTTTTTCGGCTGGTTCAACCCTATTCAGTTGGGGACAGTATACCCGGCTCGTCAACCTTTGATCGCGCCGTCGTGCCTTCGGACCCCTCTGATCCTGGGGCCGGGCTGCATATATAATGCGGCAGATATGCCCGCAAGGCGAGGCTCATACCGATCGAAGGCACGCATGGCGCTTCCCGAAGACATCTATAGTCAACGCATCCTTGAGCTTGCGGCGGCGCTGCCGCGGACGGCACGGCTCGCCGTGCCCGAGGCCACGGCGGAAGCCTATTCCAAACTCTGCGGCAGCCGGGTAACGGTCGATCTGACGATGCAAGGCGACGTGGTGAGCGACTATGGGCAGAGCGTGAAGGCTTGCCTCCTGGGCCAGTCGGCGGCGTCGGTCATGGGACGGGAAATCGTGGGCTCGAACGCCGAGGAATTGCGCGGGGTCGGCGCCGCCATGCGCAAGATGCTGAAGGCGGGAGGACCGCCGCCGCAAGGGCGATGGGCTGATCTTTCTGTGCTTGAGCCTGTGCGCGACTACAAGGCCCGCCATGCCTCGACCCTTCTCGTGTTCGACGCGGTCGAAGAGGCCATTGCCAAGATCGAGGCGAGTCGCCGGGAGAGCGCAAGCCGCGCTCATGCCGAACCGGCTTGAGCGCAAGGCGCATCTTCCAATCGATGAGCAGCCGCGACGAGGAGCGCTTCATGCATAAGAGCCGGCTCGACCGCGTCATCAAGGCTCCGTTGCTTGGCGTGCTTGCCGCCTATCGTTACACCGTCGCGCCGCTGCTCGGCGTCAATTGCCGGCATCTCCCCTCCTGCTCGGACTACGCGCGCGAGGCGATCGAGAAGAACGGCGCATGGAAAGGCGGCTGGCTCACGCTCGCACGACTCTGCCGCTGCCATCCTTGGGGCAGCCACGGCTTCGACCCCGTGCCCGATCTCGACGGCGAGCGCCATCCCTTCGCGCCATGGCGCTATGGAAGGTGGCGGATTTACGCGCGTGACGGGACAGCCGATTCCCGGTAAAAGCTCTGTACCTGATCACCAGTCTCTTACCTGCACCGGTACGCAGGAGTGAGAGGAGCATCGCATGTCGCAAATCTCCCTGACATTTCCCGATGGCTCGGCCCGCGATTTCAAGTCCGGGGTCTCGGGGCGCGACGTTGCCGAACAGATCTCGAAGTCGCTCGCCAAGAAGGCGGTCGCGGTTCAGCTCGACGGCAAGACGCGCGACCTCGCCGAACCGATCAAGGTCAATGCGCGCATCCGCATCTTGACGCGCGACGACGCGGAATCGCTCGAGCTCATCCGCCACGACGCGGCGCATGTGATGGCGGAGGCCGTGCAGGCGCTTTACCCCGGCACGCAAGTCACCATCGGCCCCGTCATCGAGAACGGCTTCTATTACGACTTCGCGCGCGACCAGCCCTTCACGCCCGACGACCTGCCCAAGATCGAAGCCAAGATGCGCGAGATCATCGCCCGCGACTCGCCGTTCACCTGCGAGGTGATGGACCGAAAAGCGGCGAAGAAGCTGTTTCGCGACAAGGGCGAGATCTTCAAGCTCGAGCTGATCGACGCCATTCCCGAGGGCGAGGCGATCAAGATCTATTCGCAAGAGAAATGGCTCGACCTCTGTCGCGGACCGCATATGACCTCGACGGGGAAGGTCGGGAAGGGCTTCAAGCTGCTCAAGATCGCGGGCGCCTACTGGCGCGGCGATTCCTCCAAGCCCATGCTCCAGCGCATCTACGGCACGGCCTGGGCGAGCGAAGAGGATCTCAAGGCCTATCTGCACCAGCTCGAAGAGGCCGAGAAGCGCGACCATCGCCGCCTGGGACGCGAGATGGACCTGTACCATTTCCAGGAAGAGGCGCCGGGCGCCGTGTTCTGGCATCCCAAGGGCTGGGCGCTGTTCACGGCGCTCATTGCCTATATGCGCCGCCGCCAGCAGGCGTGGGGCTATGTCGAGGTCAATTCGCCCGACATGATGGAGCGCACGCTGTGGGAACAGTCGGGCCATTGGGAGAAGTTCGGCGACCTCATGTACGTCACCGAAACGCCGGACGAGCGCGTCTATTGTTGCAAGCCGATGAACTGCCCCGGCCATGTGCAGATCTTCAAGCACGGCCTCAAAAGCTATCGCGACCTGCCTTTGCGCATTGCCGAGTTCGGCAAGGTGCATCGCTACGAGCCGTCAGGCGCGCTACACGGGCTTCTGCGCGTGCGCCATTTCACGCAAGACGACGCGCATATCTTCTGCACCGAGGACCAGATCACCGAGGAATGCGTGAAGCTGAACGCGCAGCTGCTTGCGATCTATCGCGATTTCGGCTTCACCGATGTCCGCATCAAGTTCGCCGACAGGCCCGACAAGCGTGTCGGCGCCGACGCCGTATGGGACAAGGCGGAAGCCGCGCTGAAGCGCGCCGTCGAGGCGGCGGGGCTGACCTACGAGTTCAATCCGGGCGAGGGGGCGTTCTACGGGCCCAAGCTGGAATATGCGTTGCGCGACACGATCGGCCGCGACTGGCAATGCGGCACGATCCAGGTTGACCTCAATCTGCCCGCGCGCCTCGGCGCCTTCTATATCGGGCCTGACGGAGAGAAGCGGGTTCCGGTGATGATCCACCGCGCCATGTTCGGGTCGCTGGAGCGCTTCACCGGCATTCTCATCGAGCATTACGCGGGCCATTTGCCGCTCTGGCTTGCGCCGATCCAGGCCGTGGTCGCGACCATCGTGTCGGAGGCCGACCCCTATGCCTTGGAGGTGCTCAGCGCGCTTCAGGGGGCAGGGCTCCGCGCCGAGGCCGATCTCCGCAACGAGAAGATCAACTACAAGGTCCGCGAGCACTCGCTCGCCAAGGTTCCGGTGCTGCTCGTCGCCGGAAGGCGCGAGGCGGAAGAGCGCACCGTGTCGGTGCGACGGCTCGGCAGCCAGGAGCAGCAGGTGATGCCGCTCGATGCCGCAATCCGCGCCCTCTCGGCCGAAGCGGTGCCGCCCGATCTGCGGGAGTCGGCCGAGAGCAAGGCGGCTTAGTCCTCCGCCGGCATGATGCGGACCCGACCGATCCTCACGATTGGCCACTCGCGGCATTCCTGGGAACGGTTCGCAGCGCTCCTTGCCGGGGCGGGCATCGAGACGCTCGCCGATATCCGTTCGGTGCCGCGCTCGCGCTTTTCCCCGCATTTCAACAAGGACGCTTTGACTGCCGCGCTCGCGGCGCTAAACGTCGCTTACGTATTCCTCGGCAAGGAGCTTGGTGGGCGCCCGCAAGATCCGCAAATGTATTCAGGCGGCGTGGCGGATTACGAGAAGATGGCCGCGGCGCCGGAATTTCGCCTCGGGCTGACGCGGCTCGTTGAGGCGGCGGCGGAGCGCAGTCTTGCCATGATGTGCTCGGAGGCCGATCCGCTCGAATGTCATCGATGCCTGCTTGTCGGTCGCGCCTTGGCGGAGGGCGGTTCCGATGTCAGGCATATTCTCGCCTCCGGCGAAATCATGACCCACGCAGAGGCGGAAGACCGGCTGCTTGCGCTCGAGAATCTGATCGAGGCGGATTTGCTGGCGACCTCGCGCGAAGAACGCCTCGCGCAGGCCTACCGCTCCCGCTCCCGCAAATCCGCCTACGCACAAGCGCAATGATTCATTTGCTGCTCTCCCCTTGTGGGAGAGCACGCGAGCGTTTTTCCGCGCTCGCGGGGAGGGGTAAGCCGCGAAGCGGCGTCGAAAAGAATTCACCCCACACCCTTCCCGCCACTCGCCGCGCATCGCGCGTCGGGCGGGAAGCCCTCTCCCTCGAGGGGAGAGGGGCGCGTCTCTTTTTCAAACCTCCTCCTTGTGGGGAGGTCCGACGCTGGGGGTGGGGCGTCACGCTCAAGCGGCAAACGTGATCGCGAATTGAAACACATACCCGACTGGGCGAAGCTTCAGCGGAGCGAAAGCTGGGCTGGTCGTCGCCACTTGAAGGTCAGGCCACCCGGCGCGCCAATTTCCCCACGAGGGGGAGGTTTAAAATAGGTTTTAGCGCGAGGGGCCGCGGAGCAGGATGCCGGGGTTGATCAGCGGCGCATTGGGATCGGCCGGGACGTTCGGCGAGAAGCCGTCGAAGGCCGCGCCTGCGTTCGGCGACGGTGTCGTGCCATCACCTGCAATCACGCCGCCTGCGGGCGCCGGCGGCGGTTCGGGCGGATCGGTCAGCGCCTTGATCTCTTCCGCCGAACTCGGCCCATCCTCGACCACGACCTCGATCTGCTTGGCCTCGCCCGGTTCGATGCTGAACTTGCGCGTAAAGCTCTCGCCCGCATGGTCGGCGACCACGGCATAGCTGCCGGGGGCGAGGATATGGGTGGGGAGCGCGCCGGCATTCTCCTTCACCACGTCGCCGGCCGAGGTGAGGATGGTCCACTTGGTGTCGGCGAGAGCCTCGTCGCCGAGCGTCTGCACGAGCTTGAAGGTGGTCTTCGCGCCGGTCTGCTTTAGCGAAGCCTCGGTCACCTTGCCGGGCTCGACCGTGATGTCGGCTTTGACGGTGGCATTGGCGTCGCCATAGTGGCACTCGATGCGATAGGCCCCGGCATTGAGCCGGATCACGATGCCGGGTTTGGCGCCACGAAGAACCATCGGGCGGTTGCCGAACTGGTCCTCTTCGTCGGAGAGGATGTCGTAGCGGGCGGCGCTTTCAGGCAAAGGTTCGCCGTTCGGAAGCAGCGCCGCGAGCTTGAGGCCGCCGGTGTTGAGCACGAAGGTTTCCTCGAGCGAGCGGCCGCTCTCGACTTTGATCTTCTTCGTCAGATTGGAAAGGCCGTAGGCGGCATTGACGAGATATTCGCCGGGGAGCAGCGCCGCCGTCGGCATCGGATCGCGGTGCGTGCTGACGAGTTTGTAGCCAACGCCTCCCGGCAACGACTTCGACTCGTAGACACGCCAGGTGAGCCCCGATTGCAGCCGCGGCCCCGCTTCCGAGACGAGAGCCTTGAAAATGACGGGGACGGGAAGCTGCACCTGTGCCGCCATCGATTGCGTGGAAGGCTTCGGTGCGACGGGTGCGGATGGAGCTCCTCCTTCTGGCGCGGATGGAGCGAGCGCCATCTTGGCGGGAGGACGC
>DASUQP010000077.1:0-13339 GCA_036280475.1 Methyloceanibacter sp.
CGTGCGCCTCGCCGGGAATTTCCTCAACGAAGACGGCTTCGCCAGCCTCGAATACGCGGTCAAGTTCTTGGGCGCGCCGCTCATCCTGGTCCTTGGGCACACCAATTGCGGCGCGATTGACGCGGCGATCAAGGTGGTGAAGGAACGGATCGAGCTGCCGGGCCATCTTCCGGAGCTGATCAAATCCATCGAGCCCGCGGTGATTGCCGCGCATGGCCGCCATCCAAGCGACTTGCTTGCCGCGACCACGGAGGAGAATGTGCGCCTCAATGTGAACCGGCTGCTCGACGACGCCCCGATCCTGACCGAAGCCGTGAATGCGAAGAAGCTCGCGGTTGCCGGCGGCATTTACGATCTCGCGACCGGCAAGGTGAACTTGATCTGAGTGAACTCGGGCTGGTGGCGCTCAATGGCAGGGAGTCTTGAGCGGTGGCGCGCGGAAAAGACCGCCGCCTATCTTTCGCGTGCGGTTGCGCGCAGGGAGCGTGACCCGGCCAAGGGCGCGCTGTTCCAGAAGATGGCCGAAGCGGCGGAGCAGCAGGCCGGAATTCTTGCCAAAGATCTCGGCGGGGTTCCGCGCTTTCACCCCTCGCTCAGGTCGCGCATCACCGCCTTTCTCATCGGCATCTTCGGTGCACGCGCCACGCGCCACGTGTTGTCGGCTTCGAAGGTGCGCGGGGTCTCGGTCTATCGCGGCAAGGCCGCGCCGCAAGCGCATCCCATGCCCACCTCCGTCGAGGATGTCGGCCGGCGTCATAAATCCTTCGGCGGCGGCACGCTGAGGGCCGGCGTATTCGGCGTCAATGACGGGCTCGTCTCGAATACGTGTCTGGTCATGGGCGTTGCGGGCGCCGCGGTCGAGCCGAACGTTCTGATCCTCACCGGCGTGGCCGGGCTTCTCGCCGGGGCCTTTTCCATGGCGGCCGGCGAATTCGTCTCCATGCTGTCGCAGAAGGAGATGTTCGAGCATCAGATCGCGCAAGAGAAAGACGAGCTCGAGCGCTATCCCAAGGAAGAAGCTGAGGAGCTTGCGCTGATCTTCGCCGCGCGCGGCATTCCGCTCGACGAGGCGCGCGATGTCGCCACGAAGCTGATCGCAAACCCCGAGAAGGCGCTCGACACGCTCGCCCGCGAGGAGCTTGGCCTCAATCCCGACGATCTCGGCTCGCCGATCGGCGCGGCCGTCTCCTCCTTCGTCATGTTCTCGATCGGCGCGAGCCTGCCGCTCATTCCTTTCCTGCTCGGGCTTCCTCGCGGAATTGAAATCGCGGCCGTAATCTCGGGCGTGGCGCTGTTCGGGGTCGGCGCGGCCTTGAGCCTGTTCTCCGGGCGAAGCGCGCTTCTTGGCGGTATGCGGATGTTGCTGATTGGAAGTGCGGCGGCGGCCGCGACCTATATGATCGGTTCGTTGTTCGACGTCTCGGCGGTTTGATCGAAAGCGGACGCGCGCGCCCCATGCTGTTCGGCGACATTCTTGAACGCGCCAAGCGTCTGCTCAACCTGGGTCCGACCCTCGCACCCGCCCCGATCAGGACCGCCCGCGCGCAAGGGGCGATACCGCCCGGTCCCTTGCCCGGCTCAAGACTCACGCCCGATTTCGTCCGCGCAATCGGCCGCTTCGCCTATCTCTGGGGCTGGCCGCTCGTGAACATCTACAACCGCCATTGGACGCAAGGCTGGGTCAAGACCCAGACTTTCCTCGTCGGCGGCGTCGCTCCCATCGCGCCGATCAATCACCTCGCCATGCTGACAGGCTATAACGAGCCCGGCCAGCGCTACATCACCTGCCCGAGCCAGGACCTCATCTACGGCTTCGGCGTCCTGGATCTGTCCCGCGAGGCCGTGGTCGTCCAGGTGCCGGATTTCGGCGAGCGCTTTTTCGTCTTCCAGGCCACCGATCAAAGGACCGACGCCTTCAGCGCGATGGGGTCGATGTACGGGACGAAGCCCGGCTTCTATCTGCTGGCCGGCCCCGACTGGAAGGGCAGGGCGCCCTCCGGCATCAACGCCACGTTCCGCGCCTCGACCAATCTCGGCTCGATCATTCCGCGCGTGTTCCAGGCCGACGACGCTGCCGACAACGCCGCGGTCCAGCCGCTGCTCCGCAAGATCATGTCCTATCCGCTGTCGAAGTTCGACGGCACGATGAAGGAGAAGGACTGGAGCGACATCCTGCCCCTTCCCTGGAAAAAACTCGACGACGAGGAATGGCGGTGGGTGAAGCCCGCGAGTTTCTTCGATACGCTGCCCAAGGTGCTCGATCTCTGCCCGCCGCTGCCAGGCGAAGAAGCGCTCTATGCGCTCCTCCGTTCCGTTCTTGCAGCCGCGGACGAGGACCGGACTTTGCGCGAAACACTGAATGAGGCGGCGGCTGAAGCCGATGAGGTGCTGGTCGCGCCGCTGCTCGAGTTTCGCAATTTTGGCGTGGTCCTCGCCCATCACTGGACCACGGTCCTGAACAGCGCCGCGTTCGGCACCGATTATTACACGCGCACCGCGGTGGCGAAGTCGAACATCTTCATCAACCGGCCGCGCGAGACCCGCTATTTCTACCAGGACTTCGATCAGAACGGCGCGAGGCTCGATGGATCGAAGCGCTACACCGTGACCTTCGCGGCGCTGCCCCCGGTGAAAGGCTTCTGGTCGCTCACGCTCTACGACCAGTTCCACTTCCTTGCGCCGAACGCGCTTAACCGCTTCTCGCTCGGCACTAAGAGCCGGGGACTTAAGTTCGAGGCCGACGGCTCTCTCGTCATCCATGTGCAAAAGGAGCGCCCCGAGCCTGACAAGGTGCCGAACTGGCTGCCCGCGCCCGACGGCCCCTTTTCGCTCTACATCCGCGCCTACTGGCCGCTTAAGCCGATCGCGGAAGGACGCTGGACGCCGCCCGCCGTCGTCCCGGTCTAGCGGGCCGCGAGGCGGGACCGCGCGGCGCGGGCGCGCTCCACAGCGCCGAAGGCAAGCACGATCGCGGCGCCGAGGATGAGCATGCCGGCGAGGAACAGGAGGCTCGCGGTGAACGCGCCCGTCCCCTGCTTGAGCGCGCCGATGATCGGAGGGCCAACGAGCCCGCTGACATTGCCGAGCGAGTTGACCAGCGCAAGTCCGGCCGCGGCGCCCGTGCCGGTGAGGATCGCGGTGGGGAGCGACCAGAACGTGCCGATGGCGGCGTAGGTGCCGGACGTGGCCAGAGTGAGCGCGACAAGCATGAGCGCGAGCGAGAGTGGCGCGGCCGACCAGGCGAAGGCCGCGCCACCGACGAACAGCGGCAGCGCGATATGCCATATGCGTTCGCCGGTCCGGTCGGAATGCGCGCCCCACGCGACCATGGCGACGGCGGCGAAGAAATAGGGGATCGCGGTGGCAAAACCGATCGCGAGCGGACCGAGACCGTAGGTCTGGATTACCTGCGGCATCCAGAAGCCGAGGCCATAGAGCCCCATCACGATGCAGAAATAGAGGAGACCGAGCGCAAGCACGCGGGGGCGTGTCAGCGCCTGGCCGAGTTCGGCATAGCCTATCGCCCGCGCCGCGTCCGCCTCGGCCGCAAGCGTGCGCGAGAGCGCCTGCCGCTCCTCCGCGCCGAGCCAGCTCGCCTGTTCGGGCGTGTCGTCGAGAAAACGAAGCGCGATCGCGCCGAGCAAGATCGCCGGCACGCCTTCGATGATGAACAGCCACTGCCAACCCTTGAGCCCGAGGAAGCCGTGCAGCTCGAGCAGCGCCCCCGAGACCGGGCCTCCGACCATCGTCGCGATCGGCACCGCCGCCATGAACAGCGCCACGATGCGCGCCCGCTCCCGCGCCGGGAACCAATAGGTGAGATAAAGCACGATCCCGGGGAAGAAGCCCGCTTCGGCCACGCCCAGGAGAAAGCGCATGACGTAGAAGCTCCTCTCCCCGCTCACGAGGGCCATGGCGGTCGCGATCAGCCCCCAGCTGATCATGATGCGGGCGATCCAGATGCGGGCGCCGAAGCGTTTCAGCGCGAGGTTGCTCGGGATCTCGAACAGGATGTAGCCGACGAAGAAGATGCCGGCGCCGATGCCGTAGATCGAGGGCGTAAAGCCGAGATCCGCGTTCATGGCGAGTGCGGCGTAGCCGACATTCACCCGGTCGAGGAAATTCACGGCGTAGCAGAGAACGAGAAAGGGAATGAGGCGGCGCACCGTCTTGGCGATCGCCGACTGCCGTGCCGCGTCAGCACCCACCCGCGCCCCTCCCTCGACCCAAGAGCCGTGCTGCGTCCGCCCTGAAATGAACGAGCCGCTCCCATCCGGCAAGGGCGAAAAGGGAGGGCTCGCCAGCCTTCAGAGCGCCGATGGAGTATCCTCCGAGCGCAAACTGATTCGCCTTGAGGAGGAGAACCATGGCTATTCCACTCGATGCCGCCGCCGCGGCCATGCGCGAGGCCATGCGCGAGACGGTGAAGCGCTATTCGCTCTGGTACTTGCTGCAAGGCGTCTTGATGGTGCTCGCAGGCGTGCTTGCGCTCATCTATCCCCTGCTCGCCTCCGTCGCCATGGTCTATCTGCTCGGCTGGGTGCTGATCGTCAGCGGCGTGCTTCAGGCCATCGGGCTGATCGGCGCCCGCGACGTGCCGCATTACTGGCTGGCGCTGATCTCGGTCGTGCTCGCCATCGTCATCGGCGTGCTACTTCTCCGCCAGCCCGAGAGCGGGCTTCTGCTCATGACCGTCCTCCTGATCGTGTTCTTCATGGTCGAGGGGATCTCCAAGATCATCTTCGCGCTCGCCATCAGGCCCTTCCCCCATTGGGGATGGGTGCTCGCGAGCGGGCTCGTCGGCATCGTGCTTGCGGTCTATCTGTGGGCCAACATGCCGGTGAGCGCCGAATGGGTGCTCGGCTTCCTGCTCGGCATCCAGCTCATCTGCGAGGGCGCAGCGCTCGCCTATCTCGCCTGGCGGGTTCGCACCGGCTGAGGCTCAGCCAGCGCGGGGCGCGCGTCCCTGGGCGTTGCGGCGACTAGTGCTGAGGCGCCTGAGCCGTTTCGATATAGCGACCGTAAACCCAGCCGACCTCCGAGGTGGCGGGATCGGTCACCTGCACCCAGTTCCCTTTGCGGCCGGTCACGCGGAGCTTTGCGCCCTTCTCCGCCACCCGCAACGTTTCGGCGGTTCCAGACGGCTCGGCGCGAAGATTGGCGTAGTTCGTGATCTCGACCCATTCTTCGCTGCCCGGGGGAAGCGATGTCTCCGTGGCGCCGGGAGGCGGATCCACCTCCCTCTCCGTCTCTGCGGAGGTTGGCTGGCTCGCGGGCGTGGCGGCTGGGGCGGCAGGCGTCGGCTCCGCAGGCGCGGGCGGCGGCGCCTCGGCCGGTGCCGCGGTCGCCTCGATCGCCTGAACGGCGGGGAGGCGGCGGGTCACGTCCTCCTTGAGCGCCTTGAGCTTCGTGTCGATATCCTCGACGCCGAGCTTTCTTGCACGCTCATACCAGCCTCGCGCCTCGCGCGGGTCTGGCTTGATGCCATGAGCGCCGATCTTGTCGATGAACTCCGCATCGAAAGTGGCGCCGAGCAGAAGCGCGGCATCGCCGCTTCCGGCCTCCGCCGCGCGCTTGAAATAGGCGCGCGCGCCCGGGAAATAGCCGACATCGATCATCGCGTGGCCGTGAGCGATCAGATCGGCGATGCGTCCGGCCTCGTCGGGCCGGAGGATCAGAGCCTTGTTCGGATCGGGCGCGATGTCGAGCCTGGTCGTGGCGTTGGCAAGGATCGTGCCGTCGGCCGCCATCAACGCGACGCTGATGTCGGCGGCACCGCTCGCCGTCTCCGGCAGCCTGAGCTTCAGGTCGCCGATCTCCTCGGGCGTCAAGTTCCACTCAGAGGTG
Source organism: Methyloceanibacter sp. (assembly GCA_036280475.1). Taxonomy (GTDB): domain Bacteria; phylum Pseudomonadota; class Alphaproteobacteria; order Rhizobiales; family Methyloligellaceae; genus Methyloceanibacter. The sequence goes on from DASUQP010000077.1 coordinate 5,848, forward strand.
CCATAGGGACGCCCTTGCGAGAAGGTGGCGCCCTCGGGCATGGCGCGGATGGCGATGACGCTGCGCGCGGGCAGCGCCTCGGCCGAATCGATGGCGATGGTGAAGGGAACCTCCTCGCCCGACTTCGCCGCGATCGCGCTCGGGGCGGTGAGCGCGATCTCGGCCTTGGGCGCGATCTCGGGCTTGGGCGCGACGACGATCTCCGGTTCGGGCGCGACCTGGAGGACGGGCGCCGGCACGAGCGCGGCCTGCTCGCTCGCGGCGAGGGGGGCCCGATCGGGAAGCTTTTGCGCCTCGCTCTCGCCGGGGATCGCGATGACGCCCTTCCACAGAAGCGCGAGGATCACCGCCGTCGGGATCAAGGAGACGAGCATGGCGGCAACCAGAAGCCATTGTCCGGTTGAGGAAACCCGGGCGCGAGCGCGATCGACAATGAATCCGGGCATGACCCCGGGCTCGACCACCGGCCGGACCGGATCGTCGGCCAGACCCTTCTGCGCTTCGGGAGCGAAGCGCTCCGCCATTGTGGTTGGCGTCGGCTCAGGAGTTGCTGGCGACCCGCCTGAACTTTGGGCCGCCTGCCGCTCGGTCAGGTTGGTCGACCTGACGACGATGTCGGACGGACTGAGCATGGAACCCTCCTACACATTACAAAAAGAGAGTCAGTTCTGTTTGCGCCCCCTATTCCACTCCAGGAACGCGCGGAACAGATCGGCGCGCTCCGCATCGGAGATCGGCGTTCCGCGCGTGCTGCTCGCCTGGGCGAGAAAGGCGTCGAAATTGCTGCGCGCGGCGCTGTCCATTGGCTTGGCCTGGGCGCGGTCGATCCAGTTCTGCGCCAGTGTCGAACGCCGCCAGCCTTCGAGCGTCGCCGCAAAATTGACCTCGCGCCATTTTGGATGACGCGGCGCGACAAGGAAGGAATCGAACTTCGCGAAGAAGCGATCGACGAACTTGGCGATCTTCTTGTAGCGGACGGAATCGCTCGGCCAATTGAACGACACCAGCACGGCGCAGACCGAGACGGTATCGACCCGCCCGTCCTCGGGGACGAGCGCGGGATAGTCGTCATGGGTGAACGTCGCGGGGTAATACTCGTCTTCGAGCGTCTTGGCATAAGGCACGCCAAGAAGCTTGAGTCCCGCGGTGTCTTTGAGGTTGGCGAAGACCGGCGCGGGCTTCCCCGTCACCACGATAGTGGCGTCGATATCGCCCGCCTTTAGCTTTTCGATCGCATCCTTGTCGTTGAGGTTCACCTCTTGCGCATCGACGCCGAGGGCCGCGAAGATCAATCGCCCGGTGATCGCGCCGCCGCTGCCCGGCGCTCCGAAATTCACATATCTGCCGTTCAGCTCGCTGATGTCGTTCACGTTGGAGCGCACGAGAATATGCATCTCCTCGTTGAACAGCTTGGCGATGTAGGCGATCCGCTCCTTCAGGTTCGGCCCGAGCTCGCCGGTGCGGTCGAAATGCTTGAGCAGATTGGCTTGCGTCACGCCCATATCGACGTTGCGCAGGAACATCACGTCCTTGATGTTGTGCTCGGGTCCTTTGCCGACCATGGGGAGCACGCGCAGATTGTCGCCGTCTTCGAGCACGTCGGCGAGATCCTGGACGATGGCGAGGTCGGTTCCGCTCGGACTTCCGGCCATGATCGTCACCACGTTCTCGTTCAGGCGCGCCCGGAAATTCTCGCGCACGTTCTGAGCGGCGAGCATGTTGGGCTCGGCGTTTGCCTTGTCCCTGGCGCTCGGCGCGGCAACGCTAACAACGGCGATCAGGCAAAGTCCGCAGGCAAGGGCGATACGCATGACAAGCCCCTCTTCTTCGCGCGCTGATGTTGACGCCGGCACGCCTCCGCCTTGGCGCGCATGCAGGGTGGCCGGTTACGCTGGGATGTCTGTCCGTCGGGAAAAAGGGGCGTGGCCTAGGTCAGCACCACATTTCGCCGATCGTGCTGCGATCCCTCCTGGCCAAACCAGATGTGATATTTTAACTATAGTCAAGTAGTCATCGGCCGTAAGCACGAAAATAACACTTTCTCGCCGCAGTCTCGACAGAAAGTAACTTGAAAGCGGCCAGACTATGGCCAAGAAATATCTTGGCCAAAGCAACGAAAACTTTGCCGTTACAGCAACTAAGCTGTATCGATTGATATATCGTATTGCGCAGCCAAAAGTCGCGCCGACTGGACGCAACGAGTTCGCATCTAACGCCGGCGGCTGATTGGAGTTCCCCGGGGCGCGGAAAAAGGGAGCGTTTATCGCTCGGCGGCGGCGAGGCCGCTAGCGCGACAAGCTCAGTCTGGCGGAACCTCTCTTGCTCGTCACTGTGACCGCGAGGCGATTGCCGTTCTGCACGATGACGGTTCTGCCGCCTTGGCCCTGGCCCTGGAGCTGGCCGGAGTAGCGATTGGCGCCGGAACTGGCGACGCGTCCTGTCACGTCGTAGCGACCGGTCTTGGTCGTGCATTGCGAAGAAACCGCGAAGGACTTCGCGCTTATTTTTGTGAAGGTCACCCGGCATCGCACCGAATCGGCGCCGCGGCGATGGGTGACGACACCCGAGCCTCGCCACGACCCCTGAAGCGAAGCCGCCGCAAGCGCAGGCATGAACGCGGCGCTCAAGACGATCAGAGAAACCATGAGAACATGGCGCATGAGACCTCCCCTCAACGCTTGGATTGTTGAAGCGAAAAACGCGCGACGGACCTTCTTGGGTCCATCATTCGCCCTTTTCGAGTCAAGCCTAGTCCGCGTCCATCTTCAGCGCGGCGATGAAGGCTTCCTGCGGGATCTCGACGCGGCCGAAGCTCCGCATCTTTTTCTTCCCGGCCTTCTGCTTGTCGAGCAGCTTGCGCTTGCGCGTGATGTCGCCGCCATAGCACTTCGCGGTCACGTCCTTGCGCAGCGCGCTGATCGTCTCGCGCGCGATCACCTTTCCGCCGATCGCCGCCTGGATCGGAATCTTGAACAGGTGCCGCGGGATCAGGTCCTTGAGTTTCTCCACCATGGCGCGGCCCCGCGTTTCGGCGCGGGACCGGTTGACGATCACCGACAGCGCGTCGACCGGCTCGTTATTGACGAGCAGCGCCATCTTCACGAGGTCGCCCTCCTCGTAGCCGATGATGCGATAATCGAACGAGGCGTAGCCGCGCGAGACGGATTTGAGCCGGTCGTAGAAATCGAACACGACTTCGTTGAGCGGCAGATCGTACACCAGCATGGCCCGCGCGCCGGCATAGCTCAGGTTTTTCTGCCGGCCGCGCCGGTCCTCGCACAGCTTGAGCACGGCGCCGAGATGCTCGTCCGGAACGAGGATGGTGGCCTCGATCCACGGCTCCTCGATCTTCGCGATCTTCTGCGGCTCGGGCATGTCGGCGGGGTTGTGCAGCTCCTTCATCGAGCCGTCGGTCAGGTGCACGCGGTAGATCACCGAAGGCGCGGTGGCGATGAGATCGATATCGAATTCGCGCTCGAGCCTTTCGCGGATGATCTCGAGATGGAGCAGGCCGAGAAAGCCACAGCGGAAGCCGAAGCCGAGCGCGGCCGATGTCTCCATTTCATAGCTGAAGCTCGCATCGTTGAGGCGGAGCTTGGCCACGGCCTCGCGCAGGTCCTCGAACTCGCTGGCATCGACGGGAAAGAGGCCGCAGAACACGACGGGCTGCGCCGGCTTGAAGCCGGAAAGCGGCACATCCGCAGGCTTCCTCTCGTCGGTGACAGTGTCGCCCACGCGCGTGTCGGCAACCTGCCGGATCGAAGCGGTGAAGAAGCCGATCTCGCCCGGCCCGAGCCGGTCGCGCATCTCCTGCTTGGGGCGGAAGATGCCGGCGCGATCGATCTGGTAGGCGGCGCCCGTCGACATCAGCCTGATGCGCTGGCCTTTGTGCAGCACGCCGTCGAAGATGCGCACCAGCACCACCACGCCGAGATAGGAATCGTACCAGCTGTCGATCAGAAGCGCCTTGAGCGGCGCGCGCGCGTCGCCCTTGGGGTGCGGCAGGCGCTGCACGATCGCTTCCAGCACCTCCTCGACGCCCTTGCCGGTCTTCGCCGAAATTTCCAGCGCATCATGCGCGTCGAGCCCGATCACGTCCTCGATCTGCTGGCGGACGCGGCCGGGCTCGGCGGCGGGCAAGTCGATCTTGTTGAGGACCGGCACCACTTCGTGATCGTTGTCGAGCGCCTGATAGACATTGGCGAGCGTCTGCGCCTCGACCCCTTGGGTGGCGTCGACCACGAGCAGAGAGCCCTCGCAGGCCGCAAGACTCCGGTTCACCTCATAGGCGAAGTCGACATGGCCCGGCGTGTCGATCAGGTTCAGCTCGTAGAGCGCGCCGTCGCGCGCGCGATAATCGAGACGCACGGTCTGCGCCTTGATGGTGATGCCGCGCTCGCGCTCCAGTTCCATCGAGTCGAGCACCTGCTCCTTCATCTCCCGCGCGCTCAAGCCGCCGCAGAGCTGGATCAGCCGGTCTGCCAGCGTCGATTTGCCGTGGTCGATATGAGCGATGATGGAGAAGTTGCGGATGCGGGAAAGCGGCGTCGTCTCGAATTTCGTCATGCGCGGCTTGGTACGGGAGCGGGACCCGAAGGGTCAAGCAAGCGTTCAGCAAATGCGGCGAAAAGGTGAGACGAAGTGCCCTATTGTGGTAGCGGTTCAGGTTTAGAGAGTGCCGCTTCCGCAAACCAACGGAGATAAACTGATGCTGAAAAAGGTGTTGTTTGCTGTTATCGCCACCGCTTTTGTTGCCGCCACTGCGCTCCCGATCCAGGTGGCGCCGGCCGCGGCTGCCGAGGGAATGAGCTGCAAGCAGGCGGCAAAGGCGAAATTCCCGGGCGACAGAAAAGCCCGGCACGCCTACAAGAAGGAGTGCAAGGCTGCCTATAAGGCCTCGCAAAAGGCTTAAAGATTAGGGTCTCGCGACCCGACTACGCTTCAGAGAAAGGGGCCCAGGCGGCCCCTTTCTTAATGCCTTGAACTTGCATGGCCCGACGAAATGCCCGGTTTGGGCGCTACGAGCCAACCAAAAACCCCAAGAATGTTAGCCAAATCGGCAGATCGGGGACGAAGCCGGTTTACGAAGGCGTCCAAAACGGCCCTTACTCCGCCGCGTAAGTCACGTCGTCACGCACGGGAGTAACCTTATGCTTAAGAAAGTGTTTTTGGCTGCAGCGGTGTCCCTCCTCTTGGTCGGCGTCACCCTGACCGCCGCGCCCACCGAAGTGTATGCCGGGAAGGGCCATTGCTTGAAGAAGGCGAAGGCGAAATACGCCGACGACCGGAAGGCGCGCCGCGCCTACAGGAAGGCCTGCCACGCGCATCACAAGGCCTGGAAGAAGGCCCACAAGAAGTAGGCTCGCTTTGCGATTAAGGGACCCGCCTCGGCGGGTCCCTTTATTTTGCCGGGTCATATGCCGGCGTACCACTCGTAGCCGAGATCCTCCCAGAAACCGCCGCGGCCGCCCCTGATGCCGTCGAGGCTTTCGACCGCCTCGATCCGCATCACGTATTTCGCCATCTTGTAGCCGAGCTGCCGCTCGACGCGGAGACGTAGCGGGGCGCCGTGCGCGATGGGCAGCGTCTGGCCGTTCATCTCGTAGGCGAGAATCGTTTGCTCGTGAAAGGCGTCGGCAAGCCCGATCGACTCGTAATAGCGGTCGGCCTCGGTGCCGGTGCTTCCGAGCATATCGGCGCAATGGAAAACGATATAGCGCGCGTCCGCCTTGAGCCGGACGCGTTCGAACAGGGCGCCGAGCTTCACGCCCGTCCACTTGCCGATGCAGCTCCACCCCTCGACGCAGTCGTGCCGGGTGATCTGGGTGCGGGAGGGCATGGCGCGAAGCTCGGCGAGCGAAAGATCGAGCGGCGCCTCGACGAGACCGCCGATCGACAGCTTCCAGTCTGCGAATCCGTTCTTCGCATGGGCGACATAGGCCGGATCGTCGGGATTGGTCGAGCCGTTCGCCCTGAACTCGGGTGAGAGATCGGCCTCGCCATATTCGCGCGCGAGCGTCTGCGGGGAGAGCAAGGCTTCCTGCGTGACGCGGGTGAGGGCCTCGCCGGACTCCAGCGCGCGCTTGACCCAAGTCTGGTCGGACAGCTCCTCGCACCCGCCGAGGAGTGCCGCGCTCGCGGCCGCCAACCCCCGCGCGAGAAATCCGCGCCGGTCGAGCTTCCGCGCCCCGCTCATGACTTGCCCTCCGCGGGCTCGATCACGTAGCGGCCGGTGATCATGGAACGAAGATTGTTCCAGACGCCGGAGATGAGGACCATGACGAGGTGCACGACGACGAAGAGCACGATGCCGGTTGCGCTGATGAAATGGATGGTGCGGGCCGACTGCCTGCCGCCGAACATGTCGAGCAAGACGGGAAAGGCCGCGTCCATCGCGGGCGACATGGCGAGTCCCGTCAGCAGCATCAGGGGCAGCAGCACGAGCGCCACGGCGAGATAGGCAAGCTTCTGCAGCACGTTGTAGCGCTTGGCCTCGTCCCCCTTGGGAAATTTGGGCCGCGCATGTTCGAGGATGGAGGCCCCGATGTGCTTTAGCTCGTTGCGCGATGGCGTGAGATCGCGCCGAAGATGTCCGCTTGCGAGGCTCCACAAGAGATAGGCGAGCCCGTTCAGGAGGAACAGCCAGGCGAAGAAGAAATGCCAGCGCCGCCCCATGGCGAGGTCGCGATCGCCGGGCAGCGTCGACCACCACGGAAAGCCGCGCTCGTCATATCCGCTTTCGGCATCCCCGCTCAGGCCGAGCACGCCGTGCGTCGGGATGGCGAAGCCGAAGATCGTGGTGACGCCCGTAAGCCGCTCGCCCTCCTCGACAGTTCCCATCGCCAGGATCGGGTTCGCGAAATCCGATTTGTCGCCGAGATAGAGTGCCGGATGGGCGTTGAAAATCTGCAAGCCGCTCATCAACAGCACGAGCAGCACGAGCGCGTTCACCCAATGCGTCATCCGCACCGTCGCAGAATGGCGGTAGATGACCTCGCCTTTACGCTTCGGATTGGTCTCTTCGGCTTCCATCGCCGTGCCGATCCTCTGGGGTTCAAAACGAGCTACGCGTCGCGCGGCGATCTGGATGCACTCAGCTCGGCTTGCCCCAAAGCTCCTCGAGCTTTTGCGCGCGCCCGCAGCCCCATTTGTAAACCTTATAACTCACCGGATTCTGGTTGTGATAATCCTGGTGATAGTCTTCCGCGTCGGTGAAGGTCGTCACCGGCTTGATCGCGGTCGCGACCGGTTTCTTGTAGCGCTCGGCGATCTCCGTCTTCGTCGTCTCGGCGAGCGTCTTCTCCTCATCGTCGCCGACGAACACCACGCTGCGATAGGCGTCGCCCTGGTCGCAGAACTGTCCGTTGGGGTCGAACGGATCGATGTTGCGCCAGAAATGATCGAGCAGCGTGGCGTAGGTCACCTTGGCGGGGTCGTAGGTGACCTTGACCGCCTCCACGTAACCCTCGTGGTCGCCGTAGTTGGGATTGGG
>DASUQP010000078.1:0-10049 GCA_036280475.1 Methyloceanibacter sp.
AAGGCGGAGCGAGGTGGTGCCGACGGCGACGATCCGCCCTCCCTCGGCCTTCACCGCATTCAGGGCTTCCGCGGTTTCGGGCGTGACGAAACCGTGTTCCGCATGCATGCGATGTCCCTCGGTGTCGGCCGACCTGACCGGCAGGAACGTGCCGGGCCCGACGTGAAGTGTCACGAAATGCTCGGAGATGCCTTTGTCGGCGAGTGCGCGCAGCAGACGATCGGTGAAATGCAGCCCGGCGGTCGGCGCGGCGACGGCGCCTTCCTCACGCGCGAACACGGTCTGGTAATCGCTCAAATCTTGCGCATCGGGGGTGCGGCGCGAGGCGATATAGGGCGGGAGGGGCATGTTGCCCAGCATATGAATCGCCTGGTCGAGCGCGGCGCCGGCGAGGTCGAGGACGAGTGTCACTTCGCCCTCTTCGCCGCGCGCGGCGATGGTCGCGGCGAGGCTGCACGAGAGACAAGTCTCGTCTCCTTTCCCGAAGACGATGCGATCGCCGGGTTTCAGCCGTTTCGCCGGCCGCGCCAGAGCCTTCCAGCGATCGGGCCCTAGCCTTTCGACCAGCGTGACCGCGACCCTGGCGCCTTCCCCATCGCGCCTTCGGACTCCGTCAAGCTCGGCGGGGATCACCTTGGTATCGTTGAAAACGAGCGCGTCGCCGGGCTGAAGCAGCGCCGGGAGATCGGGGACCATCCGGTCCGCGATTTGCGGGGTGGCCGAAGGCTCGACGAGGAGGAGCCGCGCGGCGTCGCGCGGGACCACGGGGCGAAGCGCGATCAGCGCTTCCGGCAGATGAAAGTCGAACAGATCGGTGCGCACCGATTGGACAGGTTAGAGCGCGCGCACCATGAGCGCGCCTGCGAGCACGAGGAGTGCGCCGCTGACGCGGCCCATGGTCAGACCCCGTTCAGCCAGCCCGAACAGGCCAAAACGGTCGATCAGGAGCGCGGTAAACAACTGCCCGGCAATGCCGAGCGCCATGAGCGCTGCCACGCCGATACGGGGCGTCAGCATGATGTTGACCGTCACGTAACCCGCGCCGAGCAGGCCGCCGCCGATAAGCATGTAAAGCGGAAGCGATTTGAAGGCTTCAAGTTGCGCGTGGTTGCGGGCGAAGAGGAGCGTGAGAAACAAGAGCGCCGCGGTGCCGACAAGGAACGACATGGCGGCGGCGGTCAGAGGGTGGCCGAGCCGGGAGGCCGCCTCGGCGTTGATGGGAGCCTGGAGCGCGATGAGCCCACCGGCAAGAAGCGCGATCAAGGTGAGCGAAAACTCTTGGAGCGACATGGATGGCCCTCTTGGCGTCAAGACGTGAGATCCGAGGCGATGCGCGCCGAAAGGATCTTGTCGGGCGAGACCGGCGGCTCGCCGCGATTGATCTTGTCGACATTCTCCATGCCCTCGATCACCCGGCCCCACACCGTGTAGTGACGGTTGAGGAAGGAGGCGTCGTCGAAGCAGATGAAGAACTGGCTGTCGGCGGAATCGGGCGCTTGCGCGCGCGCCATCGATACGGCGCCTCTTGTATGGGGCTCGGCGCTGAACTCGGCGCCAAGCTTCTTCCCCGAGCCGCCCGTGCCCGTGCCGGTCGGGTCGCCGGTCTGGGCCATGAAGCCTTCGATCACGCGGTGGAACACCACGCCGTCATAGAAGCCTTGGCGGGCGAGTTCCTTGATGCGGGCGACGTGATTTGGGGCAAGGTCAGGGCGCATCGCCACCGTCACGCGGCCCTTTGTCGTCTCGATGATGAGCGTGTCTTCAGGGTTTGCCATGATCGCCATCCTCCTCGTAGGCTACTTTTCGATGGTCGCCGTTTTGATGAAATCAAGCTCGGGAAAGTCCTTTTCCAGATAGGCGTTGCCCTGCTGCTGAATGCGGCCCTGGTCGGGTCCGTTCCCGTGCGGGGCGCCTTCGCCATACCCCTTGTAGAGCGAATCCACGACCTCCATGCCCGACACCACTTTGCCGAAGGGCGAGAAGCCCTGCCCGTCGAGCGGAGCATTGTCGCCGAAATTGATGAACACCTGAGTCGTGCGCGTGTTCGGCCCGGCGGTGGCGAAGGTGATCGTGCCGCGCCGATTGCTCTGCTTGACCGGATCGTCCTTGATGTTGGCGTCGCGCCAGACGCTGGCGATGCCGGGGTCGCCGTTGATGCCGAACTGCACCATGAAGCCGTCGATCACGCGGAAGAAGCGCGCGTTGTCGTAGAAGCCGTTCTTGACCAGATTGTAGAACCGATCGGCGCCGTTCGGCGCCCAGTCGCGATGCACCTCGACCACGAAGGCGCCCTTGCTGGTATCGAATTTCGCCTTGTAGACCGCAGGCGCCTTGTCGTTGAGGGTCGCGGGATCGGAGAGATTGACGGCGCCCGCGCCGCTCGTCCAGGCGACAAGAGCGAGCGCGAGCGCGGCTGCAAACGCAAAACTGACCTGAAGTCTCATGATGCCTCCTTGGTAAGGCGTGCAGGGATAGGACTAGCGGGCAAATTTCTTCTTGAGGGCCGCGGCCACGACCGGCGGCACGAAGGACGAAACGTCGCCGCCCATTGCGGCGATCTGGCGGACGAGGCTCGCCGCGATATGGCGCGCGTCGGGCGAAGAAGCCAGAAACACGGTATCTATCTCCGGCGCAAGCGCCTGGTTCATGCCGGCCATCTGCATCTCGTAGTCGAAATCTCCGGCGTTGCGCAGGCCCCTGATGACGAGGCTGGCGCCGGCAGCCTTCGCGGCGTCAACCGTCAGATTGCCGTAGGTCGTCACGTCGAGCTTCAAGCCGGCCTTCTTGGCCACGGGATCGAGCACCACCGAGGTCAGTTTCACGCGTTCCTCGGCAGTGAAGAGAGGATGCTTGTCGTGGTGGGTGCCGATGGCGATGACGAGCCTGTCGACGAGATGGGCCGCCCGGCGCACGATGTCGACGTGTCCGAAGGTCACGGGATCGAAGCTTCCGGGGTAAAGGCCGACGCGCATACCGGCGGTTCCAGACGCGACGGTCGCGGCCCTTGTTGGGTCGCAGGATTGCCCGGCCGCGCGGGCCATCTTTAGCCGCGCAGGTCGGCGATGGGCAAGGCGTTATTCGGCTCGCCAATCCCCGAATGCGGCGAAGGGTCCGACGCAGGTGCGAGGGGCCTGACCCGCCGCCCGGAGTCGCTACTTGATCGGCGCGGCCTCGGCGCCATGGCCGAAGATGGACCCGAGATTGAAGCGGTAGCCGAGGCCGGCGGAGAAGATCCACGGATCGACGTCGGCATCGCCGACGACATTGACGCCGCCGACGGCGGCGGCATTGCGCCACGTGACCGTGGTGTCGAGCCAGGTCTTCTTGACGTCGGCGTTGAGCGACCAACCGTTGCCGAGCGACACGTCAACTCCCGCCTGCAAGGTAAAGCCCCAGGCGTCGTCGATATCGACTTTGGTCGCGCCGATGACATTGGCGCCAGTGCCGGTGTCGAAGAAATCGATGTATGAACCCCCGCGCCGACATAGGGCTTGAAGCTGCCCATAATGGCGAAGTGGTATTGCAGGGTCAGGGCCGGCGGGAAAATCCATGTGTCGGCGATCTCGCCGAAAGCGGCGATGGTTCCCTTGCCGTCGATTTCGTGCTTGGCGAAGCAACAGAAAAGCTCGACCGCGAGATTGTTGTTGAAAAAGTAGGTCAAGGTAAGGGCCGGGATAACTTCGGTGCTGACATCGGCGTCAGCTCCGGGGATCACGGCGCCGCCCGCGCTCACCGTCGCCTCGCTGTCCGGATCGACCACGGTGCCGAGAGCGCGCACCATGAAGTTCCCATTGTCGCTTCCGGCCATGGCGGGAACCGCCCCGCCGATCACGGCAAGCCCCAACCCGACCATGGCCATCGCGCTTCGCGCCGGACCAGCCATCCCTTGTCCCCATCCTTGCGAAAGTCGTCCCGCATTCTTGGGATGCTGCGGGCTTCGATCAAGCGCCGACCGGACCCGGTTTCTGACTGAAATCAGATCTCGGCGCTTCCTTTCCGCCCTGTTGCTGCCGCGCCACAGATTGTTTGACTCAGGTCAGGCCCCCCGCTTGATCGAGATCAAGGCAAGCGATCCGGCCACAGCCGACAGCTTGTGCTCGGGCGATTCCGATCTGCCGGCGGGAAAGACCATGACGACGATCGCGAGCGTCAAGACACTGGGCGGCGTGGCTCAAGCCGATGGTTCGTCTCATCCCGGTTTCAAAGGCACGCCTTCAGCCGCCCTGCCCGGAGCGCTCGGCAGTCATGCCACCGTCTTGCGGCCACGACGCGGACACGCGCTCGCGCTGACGGGGGAGAACGGCGAAATGGCGTTCTTCGTCCGCTTCGGGGCGCTCGTTCTGAATATCGCCTTGCCCAATTCGACGCGGCAGGTCGCGGCGCTTCTCTTTCCGGGCGATTTGATCCGGTCGAGCTTCGCGCCGCCCGACGCCGAGGCGACGCTCGTCGCTCCGGTCGCGGCCGAAGTCTTGCGCATGCGCTTCAGCACAGTCGAGACGCTCGCGGCGGACGATCCCGCGGTCATGCGCTTTCTCAACGACAGCGTCGCGAGCCGCGTCAGGCGCCAGGCCCTCCATGCCGCAACGCTCGGTCAGCTCGATTGCGAGCAGCGCGTGGCGACGCTCCTGGTCGAACTCGCGCTGCGGACCGGCGCGCGCTCAACCCAAGGCGTGGCGTTCGACTTGCCGTTCAACCGTAGGGATGTCGCCGCCTATCTCGGGCTCAATCCCGATACGCTTTCGCGGATCATGTCGCGCTTCCGCGGCGCCCCACACCGATCGAAATCGCGTCGTCGTGCGCGATTTCGCCGCGCTTGCCGCGCGCACCCCGGCGGCGAAATCGCTGCTGGCTATGAGCGCGAACCCAAGCTAGGCCGGTTCGCCCGCTTCCTCCTCGCCGCCGTTCTCCTCGGAAATGTGCTCGACCGAGACGACGCGTTCGCCTTCGCCCGTCGAGAACACGATCACGCCTTGGGTCGAACGCCCCATGACGCTGATGTCCTGCACCGGCACGCGGATCAGCTGGCCGCCATCGGTGACAAGCATGATCTGATCGGTCTCCTCGACCGGGAAGGACGCGATCAGCTTGCCGTTGCGCTGGTTCACGACCATGGCGATGATGCCTTTGCCGCCCCGGCCCGAGATCCGGTACTCGTAAGCCGAGGTGCGCTTGCCATAGCCGTTCTCCGACACGGTCAGCACGAATTGTTCATGCGCGCCGAGCTCGGCGTAGCGCTCGGGACTGAGAACCACCGTCTCCTGACCGTTTGTTTCCGCTTCGACGTCCTCGGTATCGGCGCTGCCGCGGCGGATGCTGTTCGCTTGCCGCACATAGGCGGTGCGTTCGGCGGGAGACGCTTCCACGTGGCCGAGGATCGCCATGGAGATGACCTGGTCGCCGCGCTCGAGCTTGATGCCGCGCACGCCCGGCGACTCGCGGCCCTTGAACACGCGTACATCGGCGACGGGGAAGCGGATGGCCTGACCGTCGGCGGAGGTGAGAAGCACGTCGTCCTCCTCGCCGCACACCTCGACGCCGATGATGCGATCGCCCGAATCGAGCCGCATGGCGATCTTGCCGTTCTGGCGCACTTCGATGAAGTCCGAGAGCTTGTTGCGACGCACGCTGCCGTAATTGGTGGCAAACATCGCGTCTAGCTTCTCCCAGGAGGCGACGTCCTCGGGCAGCGGCAGGATGGTGGTGATGGTTTCGTCCTTGTCGAGCGGCAGGAGGTTGACCAGGGCCTTGCCGCGCGCCTGGGGCGCCGCGACCGGCAGGCGCCACACTGTCATCTTGTAGGCCATGCCGCGCGTGGAAAAGAACAGAACCGGCGTGTGGGTGTTGGCGATGAAGATGCGGGTGACGAAATCCTCCTCGCGCGTCGCCATGCCGGCGCGGCCCTTGCCGCCGCGGCGCTGGGCGCGATAGGCCGAGAGCGGCACGCGCTTGATGTAGCCCTTGTGGCTGACGGTGACGACCATGTCCTCGCGCTGGATCAGGTCCTCGTCTTCGACCTCGCCCTCCATCTCGAGGATCTGGGTGCGGCGCGGCGTGTTGAACTCATTCTTGATCGCCGTCAGCTCGTCCTTGATGATCGAGACGATGCGGGCACGCGAGCGCAAGATGTCGAGATAGTCGGTGATCTGCTCGCCAAGCGTCTTCAATTCGCCGCCCACTTCGTCGCGGCCGAGAGCAGTCAGCCGCTGGAGGCGAAGATCGAGGATGGCGCGGGCCTGCTCCTCCGAGAGACGATAGGTCCCCTTGGCGGAGACCTTGTGGCGAGGATCGGCAATCAGCTCGACGAGCCCCACCACGTCCTGCGCCGGCCAGTCGCGGGCCATCAACCGTTCGCGCGCCGCGGCCGGGTCGGGCGCCTTGCGGATCACGGCGATGACCTCGTCGATATTGGCGACGGCGATGGCCAGGCCGACGAGGACATGGGCGCGATCGCGGGCCTTGCGCAGCAGGAACTTGACCCGGCGGCCGATCACCTCCTCGCGGAACTCGGTGAAGGCGCGGATCATGTCCTTGAGCGTGAGCTGCTCGGGCTTGCCGCCGATCAGCGCCACCATGTTGCAGCCGAAGGAGGATTGCAGCGGCGAGAAGCGGTAGAGCTGGTTCAGCACCACATCGGCCATGGCGTCGCGCTTCAGCTCTACGACGACGCGCATGCCCTGCCGGTCGGACTCATCGCGAATATCGGCGATGCCTTCGATCCTCTTCTCGCGCACCAGCTCGGCAATCTTCTCGACCATCGCCGCCTTGTTCACCTGATACGGGATCTCGGTAATGATGAGCGCCTCGCGCTCCTTGCGGACCGTCTCGGTCGTCACGCGGCCGCGCATGAGAATGGAGCCGCGGCCCTTGTGATAGGCGGCACGGATGCCGGAGCGGCCGAGAATGAGACCGCCGGTCGGGAAGTCGGGGCCGGGGACGATCTCCACCAGCTCGTCGATACCGATGGCGGGGTTGTCGAGATAGGCGATGCAGGCGTCGGTCACCTCGCCGAGATTGTGGGGCGGAATGTTGGTGGCCATGCCGACGGCAATGCCGCCTGCCCCGTTGACCAAGAGGTTGGGAAATTTGGCCGGCAGGACCACCGGCTCCGTCTCGCGGCCGTCGTAGTTCGGCTGGAAGTCGACGGTGTCGTTCTCGAGATCGTCGAGCAACGCCATGGCGGGGCGCGCCAGCCTCACCTCCGTATAGCGCTCGGCCGCGGGCGGATCGCCGTCGACCGAGCCGAAATTGCCCTGCCCGTCGACGATCGGCAGGCGCATCGAGAAGTCCTGCGCGAGCCGGACCAGAGCGTCGTAGATCGCCTGGTTGCCATGGGGATGATACTTGCCCATGGTGTCGCCGGTCACGCGCGCCGATTTGTTGTAGGGCCGGTCCGGCGTGTAGTTGTTCTCGTTCATCGAATAGAGGATGCGGCGGTGCACGGGCTTGAGCCCGTCGCGCACGTCGGGAAGCGCGCGCGACACGATCACGCTCATGGCGTAATCGAGATAGGAGCGCTTCATCTCGTCGATGAGCGAGATGGGTCTGATGTCGGAGGGTGCGGGACCCTCGACCTCTGGTTTGTCGTCGTCAGCCAAGGAAAGAGAAGCCTGTTCGCAAGAGGTGACCGGCGGTCACGAAGCAGGCGGCAGGACGGAAAGTTCCTCCCCACGCGACGCCCGAACGATGACCGAAAGACGACTTTCCTATAGCTGATTTGGGCGCGTTTTCGCAACCCCGCAGACGTCCCTCGCGGCGTCTTGATTCGTCAATTGTTTCAGAGTTTTAGGGTGGGGTTGACGGGCCGGTTTACCCTTTGTCATCAAGCGCTATTCGTCAGCCTACTGAGAGTCACCCGAAGGCGAATTCGAGGGAACGAACCGGTTGCTGAGACGTTGTTCCTGCAC
The DNA here is from genome assembly GCA_036280475.1 of Methyloceanibacter sp. Taxonomy (GTDB): domain Bacteria; phylum Pseudomonadota; class Alphaproteobacteria; order Rhizobiales; family Methyloligellaceae; genus Methyloceanibacter. Next base: position 7,905 of record DASUQP010000078.1, read on the forward strand.
CTGGTCAGAGGCACATAGCCTCGGCCCGATCGCACCGCGATCACCATCCAACCCCATGAGAAAGATACGGAGCGAAACAATGAACCGATTTCTCACAACCACGGCTGTGGGCCTGTTCTTGGGTCTCGCGCCTGTCATTGCGCAGGATCTGCCTCCGGCCAACGATGCGCAGACCCCGCCGGCGGCCAGTCAGCCGTCGCAAAGTCCTCAGGTGAGCCCCGATCCGGCACAGCCATCTGATCCGGCGGCGCCGATCCCGGGCGACTCCTCCCAGGTCTCGCCTTCTCCCATGGAGCCGAGTGACGATGCCGCCCCGCCGGCGCAATCTTCACAGGCACCGGAGTCGATCGAGCCGGCCGCACCGGCCGCGCCGAAGTCAGCGGAAGCTTCCGACAGCCCGCAATTCCTGTCGAAGCAAGCCAGCGACGATTGGCTCGCCAGCAATCTGATCGGCCAATCGGTCTATAACGCGCAGGACGAGATGGTCGGCGACATCAACGACCTCGTCACCGACCACAGCGGCAAGATCGTCGCCGTGTTGGTTGGTAGCGGCGGCTTTCTCGGCCTCGGCGAAAAAGACGTGGCCTTGCGCTTCGAGGATCTGAGGCTGGCGCGTGAAGATAACGACAGCATCAAGATCGTCGCCGACGTGAGCAAGGAGACGCTCGCCGCGGCGCCCGATTATGAGACTCTCGCGGAGCAGGAGGTCACCGTGGGTTCGACCAAGGACGACCGCGAGGATATCGGTGGAGAGACGACGAACTAAGCTCTCTCGCCTGTAAGCGGTAAAGCGGGGCCCGGCCGTTCCTCGGCCGAGCCCTTTTTTTGTGCGGCCAATGTGAAGACCGCCATGCACTTGGTCATGCCCGGACTTGATCCGGGCATCCATGCCGTTTCGTTTCAGCGAGATGAGGCGCCACCGGAATGGATTGCCGGGTCAAGCCCGGCAATGACGGGCACAAACCAACTCGCCGCGCAGACGGGCTGAGCCGTCAGAATGGAATTTCGTCGTCAAGCTCCTTGTCGAAGGAGCTTCCCTTGCCGCCGCCACCGGCAAACGGGCCGGATCGCCCGAAATCGCCGTTGCGCTGGTCGCTCTCACCCGTGCCGTCGCGCGGCTTGCCGTCGAGCATGGTGAGCTCGCCGCGATATTGTTGCAGCACCACTTCGGTCGAGTAGCGATCCTGGCCGGATTGATCCTGCCATTTCCGCGTCTGAAGCTGGCCCTCGATGTAAACCTTCGACCCCTTCTTCAGATATTGCTCGGCCACGCGCGCGAGGTTCTCGTTGAAGATGACGACCCGGTGCCACTCGGTCTTCTCGCGACGTTCGCCGGTCGCCTTGTCGCGCCAGTTTTCGCTCGTGGCGAGGCGAAGGTTGACGATCGGTCGCCCATCCTGGGTTTGGCGGACTTCAGGATCGGCGCCGAGATTGCCGACGAGGATAACCTTGTTCACCGAACCGGCCATGGGATGAGACCTCCGCGCGGGGCTTCGCTCATGTGAGCCCCGGTCAAATCTAGCGCCCTCGAGGCGCGGCCTGCCAGACGGCAAAGATCCTGTCCACAGCCCAAGGCCTACCCGGGCTTTGTACACGTTTTGTTCTCATCTGTCCAGTCTTGCTTAACGCCTTCCCATTTTGAGGCTTGCGGCAGCGCGGCCTATGCCTTACCCGCAAACGTTCGGTGAGCGTAGGCCTGACTCTTGGCTCGTCGGGAAGGAAGTAATGCAGCGCACCGTCGACCAACGGCATGCCACCAAGCGCCGCCCCAGCGAGCGGCGCCATCCGCGTTCGCAATTCCTCGGCTTCACGCCGCGGCAGTGGCCTTTCATCTTCGTCCTGATCGGCAATTGGCTGTTCGCTGCCGCCTTCTTCGTCCTGGCCAAGTTCCTGTGGGACTGGGTTCCGACCGAGTGGACCGTCGGCGACCGCATCGCGCTCGTGATCAAGGACGCCGTCGCCGCCATTCTGCCGGCGGTGGTCGCCATCTGCATCGTCGCCGCCCAGCGCCTCGACCCGTCGATGTTCGTCGGCCGCACCCCTAAGCCCAACTCCGCGGTCGACATCAATAACCGATTCATTCTCAACACGGTCGAGCAATTCATCCTCTACTTCATCGGTAATGCGGGACTCGCCCTCTACTGC
>DASUQP010000079.1:0-8844 GCA_036280475.1 Methyloceanibacter sp.
AAAAGAGTACCAAATTTTCGATTTCGACCTTGCCGACGAAAGATCCGATCTCCGTCCTCTTGGAATACGTCGTTGAGAAGAATTTCAAATTGCCGGCACTCGTTTACGCGATCTTGTCCGTCCTCCTGGTGCTCGTCCTGATCCGGACGGCGATCCGTTACTTTGTACGCTCCGGCAAGCCGGCGCCGCTCAACGCCTATTTCGTGTTTTATCTGACCGCTTGGGCGATATTGCCATTGGTTTTCGTCTACATCACGTTTTTCGCCTTGGGCGCCGAGCGCTATATGGGGCGCTATTTCGCTTTCTGCTTTCCGCCGCTTCCGATCCTGCTCGTGCTCGCCATCGAGCAAGCGGTCGAAAGTCTCAATGTTGCCCGGCCCTGGCTAAGGTTTTCGCTCAGTCGGCACTATCTTCGTTATGCGTTGCTCTATGCGCTGGCCATCTGTGCCGTCTTCGCGCTGCCGCGCACCTACGCGGGTGCGATTTCCGTCAAGGAACCGTATCGCGACATCGCGCGCTCGATCGTCAAGCTCGTCGAAGGCACGACCGGCGCAAGCTTCGCAGTCTACGAGGCTTCCCATACTACCCACCCCATGTTGGACTTTTACATGAAGCGGATGAGCACACGCGTGCGTCTCATCGGTACGATTGGCGTCGATAAGGACGGGCGCGATCCCCTCGCCGGGGTTGATGCCGTGATGTCCGGCAAAGATTACCTCGTGATTGCTTTTACGCATAAGCAGCCAAAGCATTTTCCCCTGATGATGCGGCAGCTCAGCAAAGAATATGACTTGGTCGCGAGCCAATTGCTCCGGAGCGGGCGGGGTTACATGATGTGGACGAAGCGTGCGGCCGATCAAGCCCGCTGACACGGGCGTGTGGGCATCTGGCGATCGGCGGCACAAAAAGAGCGAAAGGGTCGGACCCGACCCTTTCACCCCCGTACACGGCTGAGCGGGAACGCAACACAAACCCCGCCGAACCCGCCTAACGCCCAGGCGTCCGACAGGTTCCACGCGACCTCAAGGAAAATGCGGGACGTCCGGAAATGGCTCGGAATCCGCGCGGGAGGGCCAAAGAACCGTAGCCCGGATTGGCGCGGCTAGGCGGGGACGAATTTCAGGGCGAGCCCGTTGATGCAGTAGCGCAGGCCCGTGGGCTTGGGACCGTCGTCGAACACATGGCCGAGATGGCCACCACAGCGCCGGCAATGCACCTCCTCGCGCACGAGGCCGAACATGTAATCGGTGTCCTGCTTCACCGCGCCTTCGAGCGGCGCATGGAAGCTCGGCCAGCCGGTGCCGCTGTCGAACTTCGTCTCCGAGGAGAAGAGCGGCAGGTCGCAGCCCGCGCAAGTAAAGACACCCTTTCGCTTCTCGTTGTTCAAGGGACTGGTGAAGGGGCGCTCGGTGTCGGCCTCGCGCAGAATCGCGTACTGCTCGGGCGTGAGCAGCTTGCGCCATTCATCCGGCGTGTGCGTCACTTCGAACGGGCCGGTCGCGGCACCGGCACCGCCGCTGCGCCATCTGAGCGCGCCGGCACCCGCCACCGCAAGGGTCGCGAGAGCAGCACCGCCCAAGAGAATGTCACGTCGCGTAAGCATCGTCGCTCTTTAGGTCCTCTCTGGTCTTAAGCCCACGCACGCGCCGATCGGCTCGCGTCTCCGTCACGACCGGTCCGCATAAATGTAGGCGCTCAGGGCCGCGCCGCAATTCAACTTGCGCGCACGGAAGATCACGTCCCGGTGTCGCGCGCCCCCGGAACACTCGGCCTAGCCGCGGGAGATGACCTGCGCCGAAGGGATGACGATCTCGCAGCGCACGCCTTTGGGCGGGAAGGACAGCATGACGTCGCCCTCAAGGGCCCGGCCGACCACGGTCTCGATCATGGCCCGGCCGAAACCGGAGCGCTCCGGCGGCGTCACCGGTGGCCCGCCCTTCTCCTGCCAGACAAGCTGCAGCTTGGAGGCTTCTTCGCAGAATTGCCACCGGATGCTGACCTGGCCGTGCGGCGCGGACAGAGAACCATATTTTTCGGCGTTGGCGGCGAGCTCATGCAGCGCAAGTCCGAGATTCTGAACCGCCTCCGGCTTCAGCATCACGTCCTCGCCTTCGATGGCGATGTTGTCGCCGAAGCGGTCGGCATGCTCGCCCAATTGCCGTTCGACCAGCATGCGCAGGGACGCGCCGTGCCAATCGTCGGCGATGAGAAGATCGTGCGAGCAGCCCATAGCCACGAGCCGGGCGCTGAAGCTGTCGAGGAAGTCGTCGACGGAGCGGGTACGCGCGGCGGTCTGCCTCGCGATGGCATGGATGACGGCGAGCAGATTCTTGCAGCGATGGGTAAGCTCTCGCAGCAGAAGGCGGAGCTGGTCCTCGTTGGCCTTGCGCTCGCTGATGTCGACGGCGACCGAAGTGGTGCCGAGCACGTTACCGTGCTCGTCCCTCAACGCCTCAATCATGAGATAGAAAGAGCGCTTGCGGCCGAACAGCTCGAAATTGGTCTCAAGCTCCTCGGCCGTACCAGTTTCCATCGTCTTGCGCTTGGCCGCCATGATCTTCTCGGCGGCGTGTTGCGGGAGAATTTCGGCATCGGTCTTGCCGGTCAGCTCTTCGGGGAAGCCGGCCGGGGCGTTATGCGCCCAGGTAAAGCGCATATCCCTGTCCTGGCTGAACACGGAGATGGGGGAGCCCCGAAGCGCGATCTCGATGCGCTGTTTGGCTTCGGCCAACTCCTTCGTGCGCGCGTCGACGCGCTCCTCGAGTCGATGCCGCGACGACTGGAGCTCGTCGAGGGTCCGCAAATGAGCGGCGACCTCGGATTGCAGCCGGTCGCGCGAGGGCAGCCGCAACCAGCGCGGTGCAAGCCACCAGAGGAGAGCTGCGCCTGCGGCGGCGAGCACGGCCCCAATAGCCGTCAGGACCGGTTCCGGTTCCACGCCGAGCTGCCCTGGCATCACAATCGCCGCCAGAGAGACGAAATGGGCCAGACCAATCGAAACCATGAAAAGGGCGAACAGCGCGACCAGGACCGTCACGCCGGGACTATGGCCCTCTCGATTTCGATAAATGAAGATCAGAGCGCCAGCGACGGCGAAGAAGGACAGGGCAAGCAGGGCGTCCGACAGGAGCTGAAGCCGTTCGAGCCCCAAAGTCCCGTCTCCACCGATCGACAGCAAAGAGGTCATATCGCCAGCCAATCCGCCGCAAGAATCCGTCGCCGGGAGGGAATTTGGACCCGCCAGCGGCGCGACGCTTCACGGACCTCAAAAAACTGGGCTGCTTGGGCCGGTTCCGCAAGGCGCAAGGGAGCAACTGCCGGGAACTCTTGCGCGCTACTTGCGTTGAGTTGCCGTTCGAGGGCACGCGAACCATCGTCCCGCCCCTCCCCTGGTGCGCTCGAACTCATCGCCCGCAACCGCCCTCCCCCGGTTGCGGGCGTTTCCTTTATGGGGAGTTTTTTAGAGAAAAGCGGCAATCAGAGTCACCAGGACCATGAGACGATTGGGTTCGCGCCCGAAAACGGCCTTCAGCCTGAGGCTGAAGGCGGAGCAGGCTGAACCGCCATGCCTAAGTCTACAACCCACGTTCTATCAAATGGTTGCAGGCTTGCGTTGCGGCCGAGCGGTGTCAGAAGCGCGCCACCGCGGCAAGCAAGTCATTGCCCGTGAATGGCTTTTTCACGAGCGGAACATTGCGGTGGGGGGCCGGCAAATGATCGCGCCCGGAGCCGCTGACGAAGGCGAAAGGGATGCCGCGCGCAACGAGCGCATCGGCGATGCGGCTTGCCGGTTCGCCCCCGAGATGGGCATCGAGCAGCGCGCCCTCCACGGTTTCACGGGCGATGGCGTCGAGCGCATCGGCGACATTCGCGGCCGGGCCGATCACGGTGAGGCCCGCCCGCTCAAGCACACCGGCAATATCGAGTGCGATGAGGAACTCGTCTTCAACCACGAGGATACGCGATGCTGCCATTCCGCTTGGCGCCTTTCCGTGGAGGCAAAGTCCGGTGACCGCTAGTGGCCACGCCTGGAAAAGAGTAGACTCATCATGGGCTCGGCGCCAATCCAAGATGTTTCAAGGGCATTCGCGGGGAACCCGCCAGCCCTGGGCGCCCGGCAAAAAAGGGGGGTACGATGCTCACAACGATTCTGATTATCATCCTGATCTTGTTGCTGCTCGGAGCCTTTCCGGCGTGGCCGCATAGCCGGGGCTGGGGTTACGGCCCGTCTGGCGTCGTGGGCCTCGTGCTGGTGATCGTCCTCATCCTGGTCTTGCTCGGCAGGATCTGACGCGCAAGACCGCGCTCGCGCCTAGGCACTCATTTGGGGGCGGTCGCGCGGTTGTGCCCGGCGCTCGAAGAAAAGCGCTTGCGATACGATCGCCTTCACGGTGTCGGGCTGATACGGCTTGGTGATGAGGAAGGCCGGCTCGGGCCGTTCGCCGGTCAAAAGGCGGTCAGGATAGGCGGTGATGAAAATCACCGGCACGGCGAAGGAAACGAGCATTTCATTCACCGCATCGAGGCCCGAACTGCCGTCGGCAAGCTGAATGTCGGCGAGCACGAGGCCCGGCTTGCGCTGATCGACGGCGCTAAGCGCTTCGGCATGGGTGCGGGCGACGCCGGTGACGCGATGGCCGAGGCCCTCGACAATGCTTTCGAGGTCCATGGCGATCATCGGTTCGTCTTCGATGATGAGAACGTCGGTCGCGACTTGCGCGGCGATTTCGCGACCCGCCAGGTCGATCAGCTCGTCGACCTTGCCGACATCGACGCCGAGGACTTGCGCCGCTTCAGCCGGCGTGAAGCCTTCCACCGCGCAAAGTAGAAAAGCCTGCCGCGGCAGAGGTGTGATCGACTCCAGCTTGCGATCGACCGCGGTCGGGACGTCCGTCAGGCTCTCCGGCTTGAGGTTGACGTCGACGGAGTTCCATAGGCCGACAAAGGTGCGGTAAAGCGCAACGCGCGGATCGAGCGAATTGTCGAACATCGCAGGATCCTCGATCAACACTTCGAGCGTTGCCGCCACATAGGCGTCGCCGGCGGCCTGGGTGCCGGCAAGGGCCCGGGCGAAACGCCGCAGATAAGGGAGATGAGGCGCGATCGCTTTCGACGTCGTCATCCAGCTATGACCTTGTGATAAGCCCTGAACAGTTCCCATTTCTCACAAACCGGGCTTGGCGTGGCAACTTAAAACCGCATCAAAGCGCGTTCACCGCACCGGGCAAAGCCCGCGTTAAACGCATCGGGCGGAAATTCGGTTCCAGAAGATGGAACCAATTGAAGGCCTTGGGCGTTTTTGTGCCCTTAAGCTCAGAGAATCCGGTATTTTGGGTTCGCCGACACGGACGTATTGGAAACGGTTGTGAACCGCAACGCGAAGATCAAGGATCGCCGGCGAAAAATGCAGCGCGTTAGCGACGAGATGGACCATGGCGCGCCAAAAATCGCGGCCGGACCCGAAGCGGCAAAGGCCGGCAGCGGCCTGACCCCTGCCCTGCAGGCTCACATCGGCCGTCACGTCCGCGCGGTCTTCGACGAGGTCGCACGCGAACCCGTACCGGAGCATCTTCTGCGCTTGCTTAAGGATCTTGAGCGAAGCGGAGACAAGTAGTTGCGGCGCAAAGTGTCTTCCAGCCTTCGAGAACAGCTGGTTACCGAGATCGGCAGCCTGCGCGCGTTCGCCGTTTCGTTGTGCGGCGACAAGGAACGCGCCGACGATCTGGTGCAGGAAACGCTGTTCAAGGCCTGGAATCATCTGGAGTCGTTCAAGGAAGGCACGAACCTCAAGGCTTGGCTGTTCACCATCCTGCGCAACACGTATTTCTCCGAGCGGCGCAAGCGGAGGCGCGAGGTCGAGGACGCCGACGGAGCCTATGCCGCGCGCCTTGCGACGCACGCCGAACAGTACGGTCATATGGACATGCAGGACTTTCGCGCGGCGCTTACACTGCTTCCCGACGACCAGCGCGAAGCCCTGATCCTCGTGGGCGCGGCCGGCTTTTCCTACGAGGAGGCGGCGGAGATCTCGAGCTGCGCCGTCGGCACGATCAAGAGCCGGGTCAATCGCGCGCGAAATCGGCTCGCCACCGTACTCGGTCTTGAGCCTCAAGAGAGCGGTGTGGAAGGGCTCATCAAGACGGCCTGAAGAAGACGGCCTGAAGCGGTAGTTCTTTTGCTGCGTGTCGTGCCCATGTGCGGCTATGCTATCCAGCAACAAAACACCCCGTTGCGGCGTTTGACGGATGGAGCAGAGCGCCCATGACACGCAGGGCCATCGATCTTGATCAAGCGAAGCTCGACCCCGGGTCGGTCTTCTGCACGCCCGAGGAGGTCCTCGGCGCGGAAGAGTTGTCGCCCGAAGAAAAGCGAGTGATCCTTGCACGCTGGGAAGCCGACGCCGAGGCTTTGCTCAGGGCGACGGAGGAGGGCATGCCGCCTTCGGACAATCGCAGCCCGGCGGAACTTCTGCGCGCGGTGCACGAGGCGATGCTCCGGCTTGAACCCCGCGCCGCATAGCCAGCCCCGCGCGCCTTCCGCGGCGCTGATCGGGCAACCCCTCTGGCCGGGCTCTCCCCCAATCCTCCAAGGTTAAGCACGCCCCTTGATCGTTGCTGGTGGCGAAACCAAATCTATATGCTGTCCAAACTTCTGCTGTAAGCTGGTCACCCCCTATTTTCCTTTTGGACCCCTGTTCCAACGGAGTGAGGCGAGAGATGGAAAACGAGCACCCTTCGGAATTCGGCACGCAATCGACGACGAGCGAAAACAAAGCGGAAAAGGAGTGGTCGGAGTTCGAGCGCGATCTCGATCGCCTGGGCCGGCAGCTCGCCGAGCTACAGATGCACACGGCCGCGCTCGGAACCCATTTCGTGTCCAGTCTCGAGGCCCGCTTTGAAGAGGTTCGAAATCGTGCCGAGAGTTTCCGGAAGGAACGCGAAGTCGAGCTTGAGCTGATGCGCCAACGGGCCGCGCGCGAGGCCGAAAGCGCGTTCGCCGATATGCGTCAGCGCTCGAGCGAGGCCGCACGCCAAGCATGGGAGCGTTCAGAGCCGCTGCGCCAAGGCGCCAAGGATGTCGGCGAGGGCTTGGTGCGGGCCTGGGGCGAGATCTGGGCGTCGTTCGGCAAGGCCGCCGGCCGGCTTCATACGGAGACGCGCGCCAACGGCCCAACCCCGGTCACGACCCAAGACCGCCACGAGCGCACATAACCTCGTCGCGCATGCCTGGCGATCGTGCCGGGCCTCGAAAGTTCACGCAACGAACCGCCATGACCGGCCGCTCCGGTCGTGGCGGTTCTTGTTTTCGTCATTCCGGGTCTTCCCGACAAACAAAGCTTATGAGCCGGCGGCCGCATGCGCGGGCGTGCGCTCCCTCTCCGCCTCTTGCACCGGCCCGATCAGCTCGGCGCGAACGAGCCCGCGCACCGAGTTGCCGAGATAGATGCGGTCGGCGGCAAGCAAATCTTGCGGGGTGAGAATTGCCTCGCTCGCGGCGGCCCGCGGCAGATCGAGAAGCTCCTCGCGCAGCGTGCCGGGAAGAAGGCCGCAAGCGAGCGCCGGCGTGAACAGCCGCCCGTCGAGCTCGACAAAGAGATTGGTGCGCGTGCCCTCGGTCAGCTCGCCCTTGCTGTTGAGGAAGACAACCTCGTCGCAGGCATTGAGCGCCTTTTGCCGCTCCATCTCGCGCTCGTAGAAATCCCGTCGCGTGGTCTTGTGATAGAAGAAAGCGTCTTTCTCGTCGAGGCGCCGGTCGGAGATTACGAAACGCCACACCGTATCCTTGGTCGGGAGCGTGATGGCGCTTGAGGTCACGGTGATGGCGCCGTCCTCGGCAAGCAGCAGCCGCACCAGAGCGACCGGCGTTTCCACGCGGGCCGCTTCGGCGTCGAGCGCGGCAATCACGGCGTCGCGCGAGAACGGATAGCCGAAATGCGCGGCCGAGGATTGCAGCCGGGCGAGATGCCGCTCCAGCAGGTGAAAGCCCTGCGCATGCTCGAACCGCAGCGTCTCGATCAGCTCGAACGGCGCGTCGAACTTGGTGAGAAAGTGCGCCTTCAACAGGCACTCGTCGAATTCGGACTCGGCCTTGGAATCGGCAACGATGCCGCTGCCGATGCCCATTTCGCCCTTCGCGCCCGCGAGTACCACGGTGCGGATCGCGACGTTGAACTGGGCGTCGCCCGACGGCGCGATGTGGCCGATGGCGCCGGTATAGACCCCGCGCGGCTCCGCCTCCAGTTCGCGAATGATCTCCATGGCGTGGACCTTGGGCGCGCCGGTGACCGAGCCGCAAGGAAAGAGCGCGCGGAGCAGGTCCTTCAGCCCCATGTCGGATCTGAGCTCCGCGGTGATGCCGGAGGTCATCTGGTGCACCGAGCGATAGGTCTCCACCGTGAACAGGTCGGTCACCTCGACCGACCCGATCTTCGCCACGCGGCCGAGATCGTTGCGCAGGAGATCGACGATCATGAGATTTTCGGCGCGCTGCTTTTCGTCGACGGCGAGCCAGGTCTTGAGTCGGGCATCCTCGCGCGGCGTGCGTCCTCTCTGCGCCGTGCCTTTCATCGGACGCGTCGAGATGTGCTTGCCCTCGCGGCGAAAGAACAGCTCGGGCGAAAGCGAAAGAACGTCGAGCTCGCCCGTGTGGATGAGCGCACCGTAGGCCACGCGCTGCTGGCGCCGGAGCGCCGCATAGAGCGCCACAGGGTCACTGGCGAACGCGAAGCGATATTTCAGCGTGAGATTGATCTGATAGACGTCGCCAGCGGCGATGTAATCCCGCACCTTGGCGAAGGCACGGTCGTAGTCGTCCCGAGTCCAGGAGAGCGTGAGGTCTGAGATC
>DASUQP010000080.1:0-5837 GCA_036280475.1 Methyloceanibacter sp.
TGGGGACGCTTCGGTCCCGCGATCGACGGCTCGACATCGCTAAGATCGAGATGAAGCGTGTTGGTGAAAGCCGGGTCGGGCGTGTCGCCGTCGCGATAGAGGCCTTGCGCCCTCGCATAGGCCTCGACCAGCGCGATGCGATTCCGCTTCCGCGCGGTCGCCTCTAGATAGGTGAGCGTCTCCTCATCGATCGGGAAGAAGCCGCAAGTAGCGCCGTACTCAGGCGCCATATTGGCGATGGTGGCGCGGTCTTCGAGGGGCAGATGCCCGAGGCCAGAGCCGAAGAACTCCACGAACTTGCCGACCACGCCGGCGCGCCGCAGCATCTCGGTGACGGTGAGGACGAGGTCGGTCGCGGTGACGCCGTCCTTGAGCGCGCCTGTCAGGCGAAAGCCCACCACCTCGGGGATCAGCATGGAAATCGGCTGGCCGAGCATGGCGGCCTCCGCTTCGATGCCGCCGACGCCCCAGCCGAGCACCGAGAGCCCGTTGACCATGGTGGTATGGCTGTCGGTGCCGACCAGCGTGTCGGGGAAGGCGATCGTGCCCGCCCCGTTCTCCTTGGTCCACACCGTATGCGCCAGATATTCGAGATTGACCTGGTGGCAAATGCCGGTGCCTGGCGGCACCACGCGGAAATTGTCGAAAGCGCCCGCGCCCCAGCGCAGGAACGCGTAACGCTCCCGGTTCCGCTCGTATTCCTTGTCGACATTGATCTGGAAGGCCTGGCCAGAGCCGAAGGCGTCGACCATGACCGAATGGTCGATGACGAGGTCGACCGGCGCGAGCGGATTGATCTTGCGCGGATCGCCGCCAAGCGCGGCCATGGCGTCGCGCATGGCGGCAAGATCGACGACGGCGGGAACGCCGGTGAAGTCCTGCATGAGGACGCGCGCGGGACGGAACGCGATCTCGCGATCGCTCTTGCGCTCCCTGAGCCACAGCGCGACGGCGCGAATGTCGTCGGCGGTGACCGTGCGCCCATCCTCGTGACGAAGCAGGTTCTCGAGCAGCACCTTGAGCGAGAAGGGAAGGCTGCTGATGCCTTGAAGCCCGTTGGCCTCGGCCTCCTTCAGGCTGAAATAGTCGTACGCGACCCCGTCGGCCTTCAGCGTGCGGCGGCATTTGAAGCTGTCGAGCGAGGGTTCAAGGGCCGCGGTCAACGAGCGCTCCTTCGGCGACGATGGCATGGAGCAAGCGGAGGCGCGGCCAGGGCTCTGACGGGACAGCCCCGCTATCCCGCCTCGAACGGCTCCCCTTGGTTAAGGCTTGCGTGCTCAGGGTCTATATAAAAGCGCTTGCGGCAACGAGACAATGACACGAAGAGAGCTTTCGGGCACGAATTCCTCCCGGAACGCTGCCTTGCCCTGTCTTCGACTTCGCGCCAATTCCGAGCAATGCCGCACGCGATCGGCCTCGCCGCCCTCGATATTAGCTGCCAGCGGGGCGGCAGGACCATCTTCCGGGATGTAAGTTTTCGGCTTGCGCCGGGCGAGGCGCTCCTCGTCACAGGGCCGAACGGCGCCGGCAAGACGAGCCTGCTCCGGCAGATCGCGGGGCTCCTTCCGCTCGCCGCAGGCGCTCTCCGCCTGGAGGGCGGAGAACCCGACGCCGCAATTCCCGAGCTTTGCCACTATGTCGGCCACGCGAACGCCGTGAAGGCTAGTCTCAGCGTTGGGGAAAATCTCGCCTTCTGGGCCGATTTCCTCGGCGAGCGTCGCCCCGATCTCGAAGCCGCTCTTGCCGCGTTCGGACTTGCGCCTTTGGCCGAGTTTCCCGCCGGTCTGCTGTCGGCGGGGCAGAAGCGGCGGCTTGCGCTGTCGCGCCTCCTTGCCGCGATCCGTCCGATCTGGTTGCTCGATGAGCCGCAAACCTCGCTCGACACGGCATCGATCGAGCTGCTCGACACCGCGCTCAAGGATCATCTTCAGGCGGGCGGGATCGCCGTCGTGGCGAGCCATGCGGCGCTGCCGACGAAGCATAAGAAGCGGCTCGCCCTCGGAAAGGAGCGCGTTTCGTGAGCGCGGGCCTCGCTCTCCTCGCACGCGACGTGAAGCTCGCCTTTCGCGAAGGCGGCGCCATCGGCACGGCGCTCGGTTTCTATCTTCTGGTGATCGCCATCACGCCGCTCGGGCTTGGGCCCGATCTCAATCTGCTCGCCCGCATCGCGCCCGGCATGTTGTGGGTGGCGCTTCTCCTTGCAGCGCTCCTCTCAGCCGACCGCATCTTCCACAACGACTACGAGGACGGCGCGCTCGACGTGCTTACGACCGGACCCCTGCCTCTGCCGCTCGTCGCCGCGATCAAGAGCTTTGCCCACTGGCTCACGACCGGCGTGCCGCTCGCGCTGCTGGCGCCGCTCCTCGGACTCCTGCTCAATCTTCCCGCGCAAGCGAGCCCGCTCCTCGTGCTCGCCATGCTGGCCGGCACGCCGGCGGTGAGCTTCATCGCCGCGATAGGCGCAAGCCTCACGCTCGGACTGAAGCGAAGCGGGCTACTTCTCGCGCTGCTCGTGCTGCCGCTCTACGTGCCGGTCCTGATCTTCGGCGTGGCGACGGCGTCCGCCGCAATCACCGGCCCCGCCTCCCCCTGGCCGCCCTTTCTCATGCTGTGCGGCATAAGCTTGGCGAGCGTCGTGCTGGCGCCGCTTGCCGCGGCCGCAGCCCTCCGCACCGCGCTACGCTGACCCGCTCCCGTTTCCAACCACCGTGATGGCCGGGCTTGTCCCGGCCATCCACGATTTTGACAACCCCATTCGTAGATCGATTACAAGACCCCCACCCCGACGCCGCGCACCGCGCGCGCCGGACCTCCCCACGAGGGGGAGGTTTAAAATAGACACACGACCAAAACTGCAGATCCTTCACCGCTCCACATAAAATGCCCGCTCTCCGCCCTGCCTTCGCCGAAGCGAAGCCGCTTCGGCTTCGCGCAGGCAGGTTGGGGAGAGCACGCGCGCCATTGGCGCGCGGTGAGGGGTCAATTCCGTCACACCGCGGAAGCAGACTCGCAGGAATGCGTGGGTTGAAGCGACCCCCCACCCCGACGCCGCGAAACGCGGCGCCGGACCTCCCCTCAAGGGGGAGGTATGAGAAGGTGGCGGATTGCGCCCTCTACCTAAAGCCACTAGATCAGGCCAGATGCCGAGCCTCGCCAATCCGACGCGCTTCTTGGACCTTGCCGGCCGCCTCATTCCGTGGCTCGCGGTTCTGACCGCGATCCTGTTCGGCATCGGCCTTTATCTTGCTTTCTTCGTTGCGCCGCCCGACTACCAGCAGGGCGAGACCGTGCGGATCATGTTCGTCCATGTTCCCGCCGCCTGGCTTGCCATGTCCGGCTATGCGCTGATTGCGGTCGCGAGCCTCGGCACGCTGATCTGGCGCCACCCTCTGGCCGATGTCGCCGCCAAGGCCGCCGCCCCGATCGGCGCTACCTTCGCCCTGATCGCGCTCGTCACCGGCTCGCTCTGGGGCAAGCCGATGTGGGGCACCTATTGGGTGTGGGACGCGCGTCTGACATCGATGCTCGTGCTGTTCCTGCTCTATCTCGGACTGATCGCGCTGTGGCAGGCGATCGAGGAGCCGGGCCGCGCGGGTCGTGCCGCCGCGATCCTCGGGCTCGTCGGCGCCATCAACATTCCCATCATCAAGTTCTCGGTGGACTGGTGGAACACGCTGCACCAGCCGGCGAGCATCGTCCGCGTCGGCGCCCCCACCATCGACCCCTCGATGCTCGGCGCTCTTGCCGTCATGGCACTTGCCTTCACTTTGCTGTTCGTGCTTCTGCATCTCATCGCGATGCGCGCGGAAATCTTGCGCCGGCGCGTCCGGGCGATGCAGCGGACGCAAGTCGAGCATGCGGCGTTGGCCGAAACGTAAATCGGAAAGCCATGCCCGATCTCGGTCCGCACGCAATATTCATCTTCGCCGCCTATGGCGTGGCGTTCGCCGCGGTTGCGGCGCTTGCGTTCGCCATCGTCGCGGACGACCGCAAGCAGCGCCGGCTTCTTGCCGATCTCGAATCGAGAGGGATCAGACGGCGTTCGGCAGTTACGGGGCGCGCCGGAGAGCCTGCGCGAGGCCCCAGGCCATGACCGAGGAAAGGCGCGCCGCGCCAGCGCCCTTCCGGCGCTTCGGCCCCGCTCTACCGCTTGCGATCTTCGCCGTGCTTGCCGGTCTCTTCTGGTACGCGCTGCAAAGCGGCGATCCCTCGCGTTTGCCCTCGCCGCTGATCGGCAAGAAGGTTCCGGATTTCACGCTTCCCCCTCTCGAAGGCCTGACGGCCGGGGGCGAGCAGGTGCCGGGCTTCGCCGCTTCCGAGCTCGCCGAAGGCGATCCTACTCTCGTCAATGTCTTCGCGTCCTGGTGTCTCGAATGCCAGACCGAGCATCCTCTTCTCCTCGCTCTCGGCCAAAGTCCCGGCATCAGGCTCTACGGCATCGATTACAAGGACGACCCTGAAGCGGCGCGGCGCTTCATCGGCCGCTATGGCAATCCTTACGCGCGCGTCGGCACCGACCGCTCGGGCCGCGTCGCCATCGATCTTGGCGTCTACGGCGTGCCTGAAACTTATGTGGTGAGGGGCGACGGCACCATTGCCTACCGCCATGTCGGCCCGCTCACCGAACAAGTCATCAAGGTAAAGATCCTGCCCCTGCTCCGGAGCCCGACTGACAAGACGCAGGGCTAGCGCCGCGCCTTGTGAGCCGCGCTGACGATCAGAGCGAGCGTGTCGAGGAAGTCTTGCCGCTTGCCGGCAGGGAGGCAAGCGAGCAGTCGCTGGTCGGCGGCGGCGGCGGCGGGCTGGGACTCGCGGAGCAACCTTGCCCCTTGGGGGCTGAGCTTGATCGCGTAGGCTCTGGCATCCTCCTTGGTGCGGCGACGCTGGACGAGACCTCTCCGGCTGAGCCGCGCGACAAGGTCGGCCATCGTGGAGCGATCGATGCCCGTGCGTTCGACCAGTTCGGTCTGGTTCAGCCCTTCCTCATCGCCGATCACCGTCATCACGGCGAGCTGGCGCGGCGTCAGTCCGGGGGTGCGCGCTTCCGAAGCGAAGATCTCCGCCGCGCACTGCCCCGCGCGGTGAAGCAGATGCGTCACCGAGCGGTCGAGATCCTTCCCTGGTTTGGCCATCTCAGCGCCTGCGTCCGTATGACACGCCCTTCTTCCCGAAAAACGTGCACCTTCCAAATGTTAACCTTTGTGTCCTGAGAAGTTTATTTAATTTACAGCCAAACGGGCGAACAGCAAATGTCTGGGTTGTCGCAAGCACCCGCGCGGTCGCGGTAGCCCACAATCGGGAGGCTCGTTTCGCCTTTGCCGGGACGCGGTCTTGGCCGCTTCTCCAAAGGGCCGAATCCGGCTCTTTTCCCCGTTTATTCCTTTGTCGCTTGCGGCGCCAGGCCATGGCGCTGCAGCAGCGGCACCTGCGCAAGCGCGAATAGAAGGGTCAGCGGCAGGAAGCCGAAAACCTTGAAGCTGACCCAGGTGTCGGTCGAGAAATTGCGCCAGACGAGTTCGTTAACCACAGCCATCGCGACGAAGAAGACGATCCACCGGAAAGTGAGCTTGCGCCACCCTTCCTCGGTCAGCGCAAAGGCCGAGCCGAACAGCAGCTCGAGCAGCGGCTTCCTCAGCATGAGGCCGGCCGCGAGCAGAAGAGCGAACATCGAGTAGACGATCGTCGGCTTGAGCTTGATGAATGTCTCGTCGCGCAGGAAGAGCGTGAGCCCTCCGAACACGAGCACGATCACGCCGGTGACGAGCAGCATGACCGGGACTTTTTGGTGCCGGATGCGGGCGACGGCGAGCGAGACGAGCGTCGCCGCCATGAACGCC
>DASUQP010000081.1:0-17330 GCA_036280475.1 Methyloceanibacter sp.
AGGTGGCGGTGAGCTTCGAAGCCAAGCTGGTGGTCTATGGCGATCCCGACGACGCGCCGCTGCCGAGGAAGTTTCTCATCAAGCCGGAGAACCGGCTCATCGTGCGCGATGCGAACGGCAAGACGGCGGTCGACGAACCGCTCTGCGGCAACTGCACCGACATTTTCGACGACAAGGTGAGCATCGTGCTCCCGCTCGCCGTCGCGCCCCTCCTCCGCGAGAACAAGACCATCGACATGGCGGTCGGGCTGGCCGGCAAGGAGGAATGCCGCTTCAAGCTCGACGGCGAGAGCTTGCGCGCCGGGCTTGACTGGGCATCCGAACGCCGGACGGCGCTGGCGGAAGCCCGTGCGGAGGAGAAATGCACTCCGCCCGAAGGCTGCTTCATCACGTCGGCCTGTTGCGAGGCGATCGGACTCGACGACAATTGCTTCGAACTCAGGGCTCTCAGGCGCTATCGCGACGAGGTGCTTGCGAAGCGGCCGGGGGGCGTGAACGAGATCGCCGCCTATTACGCGCTCGCACCGTCGATCTTGGGGCGGGTCCCGCGCAAGGGCCGGAAACGCCTGCTGCGTTTCCTCTATGTCCGCTACATCCTTCCGAGCGCGCTGGCGGCGACGTTTGGCTTCGACGCCCTCGCCTATAGGCTCTATGCGCGGATGCTCCGTGAGCTCACTCTGGCCTTTGCGGCCGAGGAGATGCCGTCATCCTGAGGTGCGAGCGAAGCGAGCCTCGAAGGGTGACGCCGTGCAAAGGCCGGTCCCTCGAGGGCCGCCTGCGGCGGCCACCTCAGGATGACGTGCCGCGCAACCAGGCCCCGGCTTTGCCGCATTCAGGCCGATTTGGCGCCTTACTCGATCGTTAACCTTCACCCAACAAGAAAAAGGCCTTCTGCTCCGGATTTCCGGGGCCCCCTCGCGCAAAGCATAAGACCGCATACCAGGAGTTTTTCGCTCCCGGCCTCGGCGATGAAGACGGCGACTGTGTCCGCGCCAACGCTTCATCTCGGGCTCGGGGCAAAAAAGTGTTTCGCCTCGGGAACTTCTCCCGCACGGCGTGCGTATTTGCGGGGATACGGGGGTTTCGTGTTGCGTACCGTTTGGGTTGTTGGCCTCGTTCTCGCATGGCTTGTTGGGAGCGGCCCCGTTCAGGGTGCCGACAACAAGAGCAATGCCGATCAAGCCTGGCTTGGACTGATCGCGGGCTCCGCCGCCGGTTCGGAGACCGTGCTCGCCGCCGATATGGCGAGCCTCTTCCCGCAAGGCGATTTGGGCATCCTCCCGATCTTGGGCGATGCCGGCGCCGGCAATCTCGCTCGTCTCGAAGACCTTAAGGTCGATATCGCTTTTGTCTCGACCGACGTCTTGGCGGAGGCGGCAGCCAAGGACGACAGCTTGCGCAACCGGCTCGAACTCGTGACGCGTCTTGCCCCGCAGGAGGTTCATGTGCTGGCCCGCGCGGATATCGGCAAACTCTCCGACCTGTCGGGCCGTGAGGTGAATTTCGGCCCGCCAGGGTCGGCGTCGGCGGTGACAGCTGCCGCGCTCTTCAAGGCGCTTCCCGTCGAGGTCGAGGCTTTGAGCCTGGACACGACAACGGCAATCGAGCGCTTGAAGGAAGGCGCCATCGCCGCCGCGGTCGTCGTCGGCGGCAAGCCGTCGCCCGTGGTCGGCGCCATTCCGCCCAATTCCGGCATCCATCTGCTTCCCGTCTCGTTCGGCGCTACCTTGGCAACGGAATATCTGCCAACCCGGCTCGGGTCTCTCGACTATCCCAATCTCATCGAACCTGGCGCCGAGGTGGCGACGGTCGCGACCGGTCTCGTCCTGCTCGCGACAACTCCGAAAGACGATCCAGATTCTGCCGCGCGCGTTTCCCGTTTCGTCGAGACGGTCTTCCCGCGCTTCGCGGAACTCCAGTCGCAAGGCCGGCATCCCAAATGGCGCGAGGTGAATCTCGCCGCGTCACTGCCGGGCTTCAAACGGAACGCCGCCGCCGCTTCATGGCTCCTTGGCGAGCATCGTGAACCAAAGGGGCCGGTGACGGCAAACGCCGACGCGAGCCAGGCTCCGGCGCTTCCCCCAAGTCCCTCCATGAGCGAGGAGCAAAAGGAAGCGTTGTTCAAGCGGTTCATTGAATGGCAGCGAGGCAGCGAGCGCTGACGCGCCTTGAGGGAGAGGGAGGAAAGAGAAGAAGCAGTTTGCGGTTCGGTACATCGGCGCTCGCGAGGCAGGAGCGCGTCTTGACGGGGGAAAGTGGGGCGTAGCGCGCGCGGAGGTATTCGCGCGGGCGAATGAGGAGTAACGAGTATGACCGGTTCCACGACGCCCATGTCGGAGCAGCCCGATTGGCATCCAGTCCATCGCGCCAATGCGCTGCTACGCGAAGCTTTGCAGAATACGACGCGGTCCTTCGAGTCATTGGAGGCTCGCTATAGCGTCGAGTCGCTGTCGGACGCGATCGAAAGCGTACTTCAAGGGCCGGTGCGTATTACCTATCCATTGCCGCTGGCGGTGCGCCTCCACCACTTGTCGATCGAAGAGAAAGCGATCCCGGGACTAGAGGCTCTCATGCGCCCCTCGAAGCATGCTCCCGGCGATCCCTTGGCCGGTTTCCGGCATGACGGCGATGACGGCTTGGCGGCGTTCGGACAAGACGACGGACTCACCGCCCTCCCTCCGGAATTCTCTGATGATGCGGAGGGCTGCCCGGACCTTGACGAGTTCGCAACGCTTCGGGCCGATGTGCCGCTTGACGCCGAAATGGGCGGTCGGCAGGTCCATATGCAGACGCTGATGGGAGAGTTCCATCGCCGCCAGCGCGATGCGAGCCGGCTCGTTGGCGCGTCCATCGCGACCGCAATTGTGCTCACCATTGGGGGCGTCGTGCTCGCCGTGAGCCTCGCAACTCCCCGTCCCGCCGACGCGGGCCAACTCGACACAGAGCGTTCCACCTCGATCACCTGGCAGAGACCGGCCTCCGGCACAGCCGCCGGCGGCGTTCAGCCCGCGGTCGAGGCGGCCAATCGCACCGCCAAGGGCGAACCGGTTTCCGTTCCGCACGACGCCGGCACTTCGCGCCCGCCGGTTACAGCCGTGTCATCGGCGTCGCACATCCTTCTTGCCGCAAGCGGCCGGCAGATCGCATTTGGCCCGCTTCTGCCGCCGAGCAACGCCCGCTATCTCATGATCCGCGGACTTCCGCCCGAGGTGATGTTGTCGGCCGGGCGCCAGAGCGGAGGAGGAGCATGGCTGGTCAAGGGTGAGCATGTGCCCGGCCTGACCCTCACCGTCGGCCGCGCGGCCGCCGGCGACCATCCGGTCGAAGTCTATATTCTCGAGTCGGGCGATGGGCCGCAGGCGCGCCGAAGCTTCGTGTTGCGGATCGCCCCGACCGACCGCACTTTTGCGCCGGCGGGAACACCGAATTTGATTTCTGCCGCAGCCCCTGCCGCGGCGGCCACTCCCGCCGTCGAAGAGCCCACTGTTCCGGCCGAAACCGCCGTGCTGCGCGACAGGGCCACGCGGCTTCTCGGCGAGGGCGACATCGCCGCGGCGCGGCTGCTGCTGCTCCACCTCGCCGAACGCGGCGACGGCGAGGCGGCCTACGATCTTGCGCGCACCTTCGACCGCGAGATGCTGGCCGAGCTCGGCGCCAAGGGAATGGACGGCGATGCCGCACGCGCCCGCGGCTGGTATGAGCGCGCCTCCGAGGATGGCAACGTCAAGGCTGCCGAACGGTTGAAAGTCCTCGCTAGTCTTTCGGGAACCGGTCCCTCCGACTAGCGCGAGGAGGGCCGCAGCCGCTCATCCGAGGGAAACCAATCGGGGGGAGTAGAGCAGTTGCGGCCCACTCACTTTAATTTTGAGGCACCGCACTCGCGTCCATCTTCAAACCTCCCCCTCGTGGGGAGGTCCGACGACGCCGTTACTTATGCGCTACCGCTCCGCTGCTTGAGCGCAAGGCGGCGTCGGGGTGCGGGGCGTCGCTCTCAATCGGCAACCACGTCATTCCGGGCCGAAGCCGGAATCCAGAAGAAACATGCACTGCGTGGTGAGCCTGGATACCGGCTTTCGCCGGTATGACGAAAATCACCTCACGCGGCTCGGCCTTCGGCCTCGCCGCCCTCCCCATCAAGGGGAGGGTAGATCATATGAGGTGACGCTGCCTGAGCTCGGCGAGCACGGCCTCGGCGAGCGATTCGGACGACGCCTTGCTGGCATCGAGCTTGAGCTCCGCCCGCTCGGGCGGTTCGTACACGGAATCGATGCCGGTGAAATTGGCGATCAGTCCGGCGCGTGCCTTGACGTAGAGACCCTTGGGGTCGCGCGCCTCGCACACCTCCAGCGGCGTATCCACGAAGATCTCGATGAACTCGCCCGCGTCGAACAGGTCGCGCGCCATGCGCCGCTCCGAACGGAAGGGCGAGATGAACGACACCATGACGATGAGACCGGCATCGACGAAGAGCCGCGCGGCTTCGGCCACGCGGCGGATATTCTCCACACGGTCTGCGTCGGTGAAGCCGAGATCCTTGTTCAGGCCGTGGCGGACATTGTCGCCATCGAGCAGATAAGTGTGTCGGCCCATGGCGTGCAGCCGTTTTTCCAGCGCATTGGCGATGGTCGATTTGCCGGCGCCGGAAAGCCCGGTGAACCACAACACGCAGGGCTTCTGCTCCTTGAGTCCGGACCGCGCCGCCTTGTCGATGGACAGCTCCTGCCAGCGCACGTTGGTGGCGCGGCGCAGGCCGAACTCGATCATCCCCGCCGCGACGGTGGCGTTGGTGAAACGGTCGATCAGGATGAACGAGCCGGTATCGATGTTCTCGGCGTAGGGATCGAACACCAGCGGCTTGGCGGTGTTGAGGTTGCAGGACCCAACCTCGTTGATCTCGAGCGTTTTGCCGGCGACATGGTCGAGATTGTCGACGTTGAGCTTGTATTTCAGGTTGAGCACGGTCGCCGTCGTGGTCTGGTTCCCGCATTTGAGCGTATAGGCGCGCCCGGGCAGCATCGGCTCCTCGTCGAACCAGATGATGCGCGCGGCCATCTGATCGGCCACCGAAGGCGCGTTCGCCGCGAGCGCGATGACGTCGCCGCGGCTGACATCGACCTCCTCGGCAAAGGTCAAGGTCACGGCGTCGCCTTGCTCCGCCGTTTCGAGGTCTCCGTCGGCGGTGACGATCCGCGCCACATGGGCCCGCTTGCCTGAGGGATAGATCGCGACCTCCTCGCCGGGCGAGATCCTGCCGCTTGCCACCGTTCCGGCATAGCCGCGAAAATCGAGATGCGGCCGGTTCACCCACTGCACGGGAAACCGGAACGGCCGCTCGCCCACCTTCGGCCCGGCGTCCACCGTCTCGAGATGCCCAAGCAGCGTCGGCCCGCGATACCAGTGCATATGCGCGCTGGGCGTGACGACGTTGTCGCCCTTGAGCGCGGACACAGGGATAGCCGTGACCTGTGCGAGACCGAGCTCCCGCGCGAACGCAACGAACTCCGCGGCGATCGCCTCGAAGCGGGTCTGATCGAAATCGACGAGATCCATCTTGTTGATGGTGAGCGCGACCTTGTCGATGCCGAGAAGCGATAGGATGCAGGCATGCCGCCGGGTCTGGGTGAGGATTCCGCCGCGGGCATCGACCAGGAGCACGGCGAAGTCGCAATTCGACGCACCTGTTGCCATGTTGCGCGTGTACTGCACGTGGCCCGGCGTATCGGCGACGATGAATTTTCGCCGCGGCGTCGAGAAATAGCGGTAAGCCACGTCGATGGTGATCTTCTGCTCGCGCTCGGCCTGCAATCCGTCGATCAGAAGCGCAAGGTCGAGCGGCCCTCCCCTTCCCGCGCCGGCACGGCGCTGGCCGTGCTCCGCCGCCTGGATCTGATCCTCGAAGATCAGATGCGAATCGTAAAGCAGGCGGCCGATCAGCGTGCTCTTGCCGTCATCGACGCTGCCGCAGGTGAGAAAGCGCAATAGGCCGCGATCCTCCTCCGCCGCGATCCGGGCTTCGACCCGCGCGCGCGCGTCCGTCTCTGCGCTGCCGCCGACGACACTCAGCCGCGCCATCAGAAATAGCCCTCCTGCTTCTTCTTCTCCATCGATCCGGTCTGATCGTGGTCGATGACTCGGCCTTGGCGTTCCGAATAGCGCGCGGCGATCAGCTCCTCGATGATTTCCGGCACCGTCGCGGCCTCCGACCGGATCGCCCCGGTGAGAGGGTAGCAGCCGAGCGTGCGGAAGCGGACACGCACCATCTCGGGCTTCTCGCCGGGATCGAGCGGGAGTCGCTCGTCGTCGACCATGATCAGCGTGCCGCCCCGCTCGACCACGGGGCGATCGGCCGCGAAATAGAGCGGAACGACAGGAATGTTCTCCAGGTGGATATAGGTCCACACATCGAGCTCGGTCCAATTGGACAGCGGGAACACCCGCATGCTTTCGCCGGGACCGATCTTGGTGTTGGCGATATGCCACAACTCCGGCCGCTGCCGCTTGGGGTCCCAGTTCTGCGCCGCATTGCGGAACGAGAATACGCGCTCTTTCGCCCGCGATTTCTCCTCGTCGCGCCGCGCCCCGCCGAAGGCCGCATCGAAACCGTGGGCGGCGAGCGCCTGCTTGAGCGCCTCCGTCTTCATGATGTCGGTATGGAGCGCGCTGCCATGGGTGATGGGCGAGATGCCGTCCTTGACCCCTTGCTCGTTGATATGCACGAGGAGATGGACGCCGAGCCGCTGCGCCTCCCTGTCGCGAAAGGCGATCATCTCGCGGAACTTCCACGTGGTGTCGATGTGGAGCAGCGGAAACGGCGGCTTCCCCGGATAGAATGCCTTGAGCGCGAGATGCAGCATCACCGAGGAATCCTTGCCGATCGAGTACAGCATCACGGGATTGCGAAACTCGGCCGCGACCTCGCGCATGATATGGATGCTCTCCGCCTCGAGCTGGCGGAGATAGGTGGACAGCCGCTGCTTCATGGCTTGGTTCTCAGCCGGATCACTTGATCGTCGGACCGTGCGGGCTGTTCCTCGGCCTGATCTTTCGGGCCTTGTGTCTTTCCCAACTTCGCCGCCTTGCGTTCCTCGGCGAAATAGCGATAGGCGGAAACCGGGATGATCGCGAGATAAGTCACCGAACCGACCGCGAGCGTCAGGGCGGGATATGTCAGGAGCACTGCCATGAAAGCCGCCGCGAGCACGAAGATCGGCGGCACATACTCGCGCGCGATCCGCTGCCCGATCAGCTTGCCGGAGAAGGTGGGCACCTTGCTCACCATGAGAAGCGCGATCGCGAGCGTATAGATCAGGACGAGCGGGGTGAGGCTCGGCAAATGGAGCCCAAGATCCTGCACGTAGATGGGCAACAAGAGAATGATGGCCGCGGCCGGCGCCGGCACGCCGACGAAGTAGTTGCTCTTCCAGGCGGGCGTGTCGGTGGCGTCGAGCGACACGTTGAAACGCGCAAGCCGGAGCGCGGCGCACACCGCGAACACGAGGACCGCGATCCAACCGAGGCTGTGCAGGTCTTCCAGCGCCCAATTGAACATGATGATGGCCGGCGCCACGCCGAAATTGACGAAGTCGGCCAAGCTGTCGAGCTCGGCGCCGAACCGCGAGGAGGCCTTGAGCAAACGCGCCACGCGCCCGTCGATCCCGTCGAGCAGAGCCGCGAACACGAGCGCCGCCACCGCCAGGTCCCAGCGATGCTCGATGCCCATGCGAATTGCGGTCAGCCCGGCGCAGAGCCCGACGAGAGTGAAGATGCTCGGGATCAGCACCCTGACCGGCACTTGGCCACGCGTGAAGACCGTGTGCCGCCGCTTGCGTTCGTCGCGTTCGGGATCGAAAGGAGGAAACATGGCTTTAAGCCTCCGCCGCGCTCGAGCCTATCACAGAACTCAACGGCCGCGCCTCTTTGGCGGGCGCGACTTCTGCCAGCACCGTCTCTCCGCCGATCGCCGTTTGACCGATTTCGACGCGGGTCTCGGCGCCGGCGGGCAAATACACATCGACCCGGCTGCCGAAGCGGATGAGACCGATGCGCTCGCCTCTGGCCACGCTACGCCCCTCGCCCGCGAAAGTCACGATGCGGCGCGCGATCAATCCGGCGATCAGCACGATTCCCACCCTCTCGCCGGTCGGCGCCTCGATCACGAGAGCGTGGCGCTCGTTCTCCTCGCTCGCCTTGTCGAGCTCGGCGTTGAGGAAGGCGCCCGGCGTATAGGCGCTGGTCACGATGCGGCCGGCGATGGGAGCGCGCACGAGATGCACGTCGAAGACCGAGAGGAACACTGAGATGCGTGCGAGCGGTTCACCTCCGAGCCGAAGCTCGCGTGGCGGCACCGTGGGGCCGATGGCGACGATCTTGCCGTCGGCGCCGCTCACGATCAGGCCCGCTCGGGACGGCGTCACGCGCGGAGGATCGCGGAAGAAATAGGCGCAATAGGCCGTGGCGAGGGCGCCGAGCCAGCCGAGTGGCGGGGCGAGCGCGAAGAGAATGAGTGTCGCGAGCGCGGCGCCCGCGACAAATTTGAAGCCGTCCGCATGCACCGGGACAAAGGCGCCCAGGATGCTGTCGAGGAGGCTGTGAGGTGTGTTCATGCCGGCGCGATTCGCAAGTTACGTCGAGGCGAGAGCCTCGTCCTCGAGGCGCTCGGCCGCGCGCGAGGGCGGCAGCGCGTCCTCTTCGAGCGCGTGCGCGAGCCGCTCGCGCGCCTCGTCGGCCTGCCGCTGGCGCGCCCACAGGCTGGCATAGAGGCCGCCTTTGGCGAGAAGCTCAAGGTGCTTGCCCTGCTCGACGATTTCTCCGCGATCGAGAACGATGATGTTGTCGGCGTGCACGACGGTTGAGAGGCGATGGGCGATGACGAGGCTCGTGCGCTCCCGCGCGACGCGCTCGAGCGCGTCCTGGATCTCGCGCTCGGTATGACTGTCGAGCGCCGAGGTCGCCTCGTCGAGCATCAGGATCGGCGGCGCCTTCAGAATCGTGCGGGCGATGGCCACGCGCTGCTTCTCGCCGCCGGAGAGTTTCAGGCCGCGTTCGCCGACCAGTGAATCGTAGCCTTGCGGCAGCGTCATGATCAAATCGTCGATCTGGGCGAGCCGCGCCGCCTCGCGCACCTCGGCCGGGCTCGCATCGGGCTTGCCGTAGCGGATGTTGTACTCGATCGTGTCGTTGAACAGCACGGTGTCCTGCGGCACCATGCCGATCGCCGCCCTGAGCGAGGCTTGCGTCACGTCTCTGATGTTCTGGCCGTCGATCAGCACCCGCCCGCCGGTCAGCTCATAGAAACGGAAGAGAATGCGCGAGATGGTGGATTTACCCGCGCCCGAAGGTCCGACGATGGCGACCATGTTTCCCGCCGGCACCGTGAAGCTCAAATGCTTCAGGATCGGGCGCTCGGCATCGTAGGCAAAGGCAACGTTCTCGAATTTGATCTCGCCCTTCCTCACGCGGAGCGGCTTGGCGTCCGGCCGGTCGACGATCTCGGCCGGCTCGTGCAGGAGCGCGAACATGGTCTCGATGTCGATCAGCCCCTGCTTGATCTCGCGATAGACCATGCCCATGAAGTTGAGCGGCACGTAAAGCTGGATGAGGATCGCATTGATCATGACGAAACCGCCGACGGTCAGCGCGCCGCGCGTGACGTCGCGCGCCGCCAGCAGCATGCAGATCACCGTTCCGATGGAGAAGATCACAGCCTGTCCGGAATTGAGCAGGCCAAGCGAGGTATAGGTGCGGACCGCCGCGCGCTCGTAGCGCGCCATCGAGGAATCGAACCGCCGCGCTTCGAGCTCCTCGTTGCCGAAATATTTTACCGTCTCGTAGTTGAGCAGACTGTCGACCGCCTTGGCATGCGCCTCGGTGTCGGACTCGTTCATGTCGCGGCGGATGACGATGCGCCGTTCGCTCGCCCAGAAGGTGAACCAGACGTAGAGGGCGACGGTGAGCAGCACGACCACGACGTAGATCCAGCCGAAATAGTAGGCGACCAGCCCCGCGATCATGACGAGCTCGACCGCGGTCGGGATCGAATTCAACACCGCCATGCGCACGATGGTGTCGACGCCGCCGACGCCGCGTTCGATGATGCGGTTCAAGCCCCCGGTGCGGCGCTCGAGATGAAAGCGCAAGGAGAGCGCGTGCAGATGCCGGAAGGTCCTGTTGGCGAGCTGGCGGACCGCGTTCTGGGCGACCACGGTGAACCATACGTCGCGGAGCTGGGCGAACAGCACCATCATCACGCGTCCGACGCCATAGGCGATGATGAGCACGGCCGGGATGGCGGCGAGCCCGACCGCAGAAAGACCGGGAAGCGTCTCGCCGCTCGCGTTTCCTGTCAGAATATCGACGACCGTCTTGTATGCGATCGGGACCGCAAGCGTGACGATCTTGGCGACCACGAGCGCCGCCAGCGCCAAGACAACGCGCCATCGGAGATCGGCGCGGTTGTCCGGCCAGATATAGGGCAACAGCTCGCGGAGCACGCTCCAGTGCCCCGCCCGCGCTCGAAGCAGGTCGTCGGTTCTGGATTGCGGCAGCCGGTCTTGCATAAGACTTCGTTTCTATCAGCGCGCGCTCGGCGCGGCAAAAGGAGCAGCGACCGGACGCAGCTAAAGCAGGCACCGGTTAGCCACGGCTAAACCTTTTTTGCCATCCTAACCGATTGTAAAGTCAAAAATAATTGACGTAGCCTGCCCCCGTTTAGCCCCGGCTGACCCCGTATGCATTGGCAGCAAAGCCGGGAGTTGAACCGGTTCAACATAGGAGGCAAAGATGGCTATCGTCGATGAGTTCACACCCGCCTTGAGGCTCAAGGCTGGGAGCATACGCGTCAGCAGCTTTTTTCGCCGCCGCATTTAGCCGAACCGAAATCACCTCTGCGACTGGTTTGGAACAACCCGAGTACGCCTGTATTCTCTTCTGGGGAGGACTCCATACGCCTCACTGGATAGGAATTTAGTGCCTAAGCGGACCGAATAATGCGTCGGCCCGATTGTTTTCACGTCGGCTACGAGGATTGAGGTGGCGTCCAGACCGGTACCAGCTGTCGACGACCCCGGAATTCCGACTCTGGCGGCGGTGCTCCAGCCTCATGAACTAAACCGGCATCTTCGGGCAACTCTGCCCGTTGAATGGGGGACATTGGAAGAGGTGCGGCGAGTGCGGGTGCTTGCACATCATCCCGGCAGCCGCTGCACCGTCGGGATGGCTTTTCGAATGACACGTGGCTCGCATGATTTGATCGGAAAGGTCTACGCCGAAGACCGATCGGACGTTTATCAAGCGCTAGAGCGAATAAAGCGAGCCGGCTTTGGTCCTGAGGCAGAATATGCCATCCCAGATCCGATCCACTATGTTGCCGGCTTGAGGCTCCTGCTTCTGGAAAAGGCGCACGGCCCTCTAGCGCAGGTCCTGTTTCTGAAAGGGAACGAAAAGGATCGCGTCGTTGCCTCAGAACGCTGCGGCCGATGGCTAGCTCGGTTCCAGGCACTCGCTCCAAAGGCAGGGCCGGTGCTTGAGCTTAACCGTCACCTGATTCGTTTGGAGCGATGGTCGAGGCGTATAGCGAAATTCGGCGAACCCTCTGCCGGCAAAGCAGCCCGCTTGTTCGAGCGGTTAGAAGCTGCCGCTTCGAAATGCACCGGAATGGAAATGACTGCGGGGCACGCAAGTTATAGCCCTTCCCACATCATCCTAGGTCCGGCACGTACTGTTACGTTCGATTGGGACGGTTACGATGTGGCGCATCCCCTCCGCGACGTGGCCCGATTCATGATCGCTCTCCGGCGCCTCGCGCTGGGCGGGCTCCGGTCGATCCGTGCATTGGACGCCGAAGCCGAGTTGTTTCTGTCGGCCTATATGGACGCGAAGCGCGCGGGCGAGGCGGCGGACCTTCCTTTCTTTCAGGCTGCCACGTGTCTCCAGCTCGCCGTATACAACCTCTCGCACCAGGGGAGGGAGAGAATTGACGCCATGCTGGACGAAGGGCTTCGGATTTTGTAGTTGTAACCGTCTGCGGGTGGTGCCCACCCCGTCAAAGAATGGCAGCATCAATAGGTGGATTGCGCCCCAAGGCGTAGCCCGGTTGCTACGCCCGCGCCCGTGATGTGACGCCTCGCCCCTGTTCTTCGGACTATATAGGCGCCCGCCCCGCCAAGCGCGTCATTCTGGCGGCACCTTCACCTCCTGCTGAGGATGGATCAGGTCGGGATCGGTGATGATCTCGCGGTTGTCCTGGAAAATCGTGGGGTAGCGCAGGCCGCTGCCGAAATAGCGCTTGGCGATGGCCCACAGCGTATCGCCGCGCTTGACGGTATAGACGTCCTTCGACCGCAAAGCGGTCTCGGAAGCCGCATCTTTGGCTGTGGGCGCCGCTCCCTTCGTTTGCATGGCGGCGACCTCCGGCGGCTTCGGGACGAGACGCTCGATCGCGACCATCGCTTGGGCCGAGGGTACGCCCGTTGCCGTATCGATGCGCTCGGCGCGGAAATTGTGTTTCCCGGTGGGAAGCGTCTTCTCCGCCATGACGCTCCAGCTTCCCTCGGGATCGGCGCGCACCGTGGCGAGCAGTTCGTCCCCCGAATAGACCTTGATCGTCGCCCCCGGATCGCTCGTGCCGGTGATCGACACGCTGCCCGAGGATGTGCCCTTGTCGTTGTAGTCGACCGTCTTGAAGACGAGTTTCGGCGCCGAAGGCACGGCCTTGCTCTCTTCGGCGTCGGGAGAAACGGCGCGCGCGGTCGCTCGCGTCTCGTCCGCGGGCACGTCCGGCGCCCGCGTGGCTCTCGGCTCGGCTAGTGCCAGATCCGGCGCCTGCTCTTGCGGCGCCACATTTTGCTCGGCCGCCGGTGGCGCTGCCGGCGCCCCGCCTGGGAACGCATCCGAACTCGCCGCAGCTTGCGGAGGGGCGGCGGCGACCCTCGTCGTACCTCCCACTTCAACGCGCACCCGCTCCTGCGACGACAGAGCGCGCGTTCCATCCGGCGAGGTGATTTTCAAGGAGAGCGCATGATCGCCGGCGGGAAGCGGCCTCTCCAAGACTGCGCTCCACTCGCCTTGATCATCGGCCGTTGCCCCCGCCACCTTCGTGCCGCCGCTTTCGACGTCAACTTGCCAACCCGGTGCGGCACGGCCCGCGATGACACCCTCCCCGCTTGGCTCGATCACCACCACATCGAAGCTCGGCACGACCGTCGGTCGGGCCGGTGTCGTGACGCCGGTCGCCTCCTCCTTTGCCTTCGGCGCCCCGCCAGGCTCGGGTAAAGCGGCAGTCTGCGGCGGCGACGCCTTCGGTGCCGCTGGCGCGACGGTTCCCGCAGGTGTCTTGTTGGCGGTCTCGAAGCGAGGCAATGCGCCTTGGCTGAAAAGGTAGAACACAGCGGCAGCGGCCAGAAGGCCAACGCCGATGGCTACCATGATGGCGATTCTACCGACCATCCGTCATTCCTTCGCCGGCGGTTCGCGATCTCCTCCGCTAGGGTGAGGCGGCTGTGGGGGCCGGCGCGGCCGGAGGCGCGTCGCCCGCTCCTGGTTTGGCGCGCTGGATCGTGATCATGGCCCGCGCCGCCAGCATATTGGTGGCCTGGTCGTATTGGTCCGCGCGCAGAGTATGACGTCCGTCGCCAAGGGTCATCGCGCCCTCATAGCTCCATTTGCCGCCGCCATCCGGCGTGACGGTGGCAAAGGGCTCGTCGTCGAGAAACAGATGGAGTTCGCTTCCGGGCAGCGCAACCCCGGCAAGCGTCAGCTTGCCCGAGCCCGCGCCCCTGTCCTGAAAATCGATCGTGCTGAGCCTGAGCGGGGACCGCGGCGGTGGCGATGCCGTTTCGCTCCCCTCGGCCGCTGACGCCGCACCTTCGGGCAACCCAGCCCCGCCGCCCGCGAACGCCGCGCCAAGCCCAAGGGCCGCCAGCCCGATCGCAACCGTCACGATGCGGATACAATTGCACGTCATTCGATCATTCCTCACTCGACTCATGTTACGCGCCCGCCAAGGCAAAAAAACGTCAAACCGCCCCGGATCTTGCCGAAACTATCGAATTCGCCGGGTCCCCGCCATCGGAATGACGGGCGGGGCATAGGCTTCCTTGACCTTCGCCTGACCCGAATGCCACATGACATCCATGAATGAAACGCACATCACGCCCGGCCTGCAAAACGTCTGCGTCTATTGCGGGTCCGGAACCGGGAGAAACCCGGCCTATGTCGAAGCGGCGCGAAGCCTCGGGCGCATCCTCGCCGCCGCGCGCATCGGGCTTGTCTATGGCGGCGGCAGCCTTGGCCTCATGGGCGAGATCGCCCGTTCGGTGCTCGATCATGGCGGCCACGTCACCGGCATCATTCCGGGCTTCCTCAGCGAGCGCGAGCACATGCTGACCGAGGCCCAGGAACTCATCGTCGTCGACGACATGCATCAGCGCAAGCACCTGATGTTCGCCAAGTCGGACGCCTTCGTGGCCCTTCCGGGCGGTCTCGGCACGCTCGAAGAGTTCGTCGAGCAGCTCACCTGGTCGCAGCTCGGCCGCCACAGGAAACCGATCGTGCTCGCGAATATCGAGGGCTTTTGGGACCCTCTCCTCGTCCAGTTCGAGGGCATGGAGTCCGAAAGCTTCATTCGCCCCGGACTTGACCTCAACCTGCTCGTGGTCGAGCGCGTGGAGGACATCGTTCCGGCGATCGAACGGGCGATCGGCCTTCCCGCCGCGCGCGCCGAGGCCGAAGTTGCGGCGAAGTTCTGAGCCTCAAGAGCACGCTGAGCGAAGCGGCGCGCGCCTCAGTCGTAAGCGTTCCACTCGGGATGGCCTCCAAAGGCGGCCTTGCCGTCGCGTGCGACGCCGACGCAGAACCGGGTCGTGTGCGAACGCCGGAACACATCGTCATAGACGATGTAGCCGACGATATAGAACGGCGCCGGGATCTCCGACCGGAAGACCGTGGCCGGAGAGTACAATTTGAACGGCTCGAGGATCTCGTTGGTGAGGGTTCGCTTCGCCCCGTCATAGGCGGGCTTCCGTCCGCGCGGCTCCTGCGCCAGGAACTCGACCAGCCATTCGCGGATCACCGCCGGGGTCTTGCCGTAATTCTGCATGGCGAGCCGCACCGTCGCCTGGTCGTGCAACAGAAAGAGGTCGGTCGGACCGCCAAAGACATAGGCGCGCTCGACGGCGGGAACGTGCTCCGCGGCGGCTCTCGCGGCATTGGCAACGCGCCGCGTATAGATCCAAAGCAAGAGCGTCGAAAGCGCAAGCAACGCGGTGAGGACGACAAGGCCCCGCTCGATCGAGCCGAAGAAAATCATTCTCGCCCGGCAGGCGTAATAGACGGCCGTTCCCGGCACACCTTCTCCTCTGACGCAATCGGCGTTCGCGCCGGCCTCTTGCGCTTGCGCGGCCTTGCCCGAATCGAGCGCGTGGCCTTCGTTCGCCCTGTCAGACGGCGCGGAATTGCCGTGATAGGGACTGCCCTCGCTCGCCTGCGGGAGCGCGGGCGTGCACCACAAGAGCAGAAGAAGAAAGACGAGAAACCTCCGCATCGCGCGGTCGCAGCTCCCAGCGGTATCGGCGAGGCATTCTTATATCTGAAATCGCGTGCGGCCAACCGAAAGCGGCAGCGTCGCGGCCCGCTGTTCCTTATTGGGACAGACGGCCTTAGGGCACCGGCGCGGCGTCGCGGATGAGCTTGTAGTGGATGGAGTCGAGCAGAGCCTCGAAGGAGGCATCGACGATGTTCGGCGACACGCCGACGGTGAACCAGCGCTTTCCGACGCGGTCGCGGCTCTCGATCAGGACGCGAGTCACGGCGTCGCTGCCGCCGGTCAGGATGCGGACCTTGTAGTCGACGAGGTCGAGGTCCTCGATGAAGCCCTGATAGCGGCCGAGGTCCTTCCTGAGCGCGTTGTCGAGCGCGTTCACCGGGCCGTTGCCCTCGCCCACGGACATGATCGTCTCGCCGTCGATGCGCACCTTGACGGTCGCCTCCGAAATCGTAACGAGTTCGCCGAGCGCGTTGTGGCGCCGCTCGACCAAGACGCGGAACGAATCCACCTCGAAGAATTGAGGCACATTGCCGAGCGTGCGCCGCGCGAGCAGCTCGAAGGAGGCTTCGGCCGCCTCATAGGCGTAGCCGTTTGCCTCGCGCTGCTTCACCTCCTCGAGGAGGCGCGCGATCCTCGGGTCGTCCTTGGGAACGGCAATGCCGATGCGCTCGAGCTCGGCGAGGATGTTTGAGCGGCCGGCCTGGTCCGAGACCAAAAGCTTGCGCCGGTTGCCGACCGCCTCCGGGGGCACATGCTCGTAGGTGCGCGGGTCCTTCTGCACGGCCGAGACATGGATGCCGCCTTTATGCGCGAAGGCCGACTCTCCCACATAAGGCGCGCGACGGTTCGGCGCCCGGTTCAAGACCTCGTCGAGAACGCGCGAGGCGTGGCTGAGCGTCTTGAGCTTGTCCGCCGTCACGCCCGTCTCGAACCGCGCCGCATAGTCGGGCTTCAGCAACAGCGTGGGGATGATGGAGGTGAGGTTGGCGTTGCCGCAGCGTTCGCCGAGCCCGTTCAGCGTGCCTTGGATCTGCCGGGCGCCTGCGCGGACCGCGGCGAGCGAATTCGCGACGCCATTGTCGGTGTCGTTGTGGACATGGATGCCGAGATGGTCGCCGGGGATGTGCTTGACGATCTCGGTCACGATCCTTTCGATCTCCTCGGGCAGCGTGCCGCCATTGGTGTCGCAGAGCACGACCCAGCGCGCGCCCGCGTCATAGGCCGTCTGGGCGCAAGCGAGCGCGTAAGCCGAATTGGCCTTGTAGCCGTCGAAAAAATGCTCGCAGTCGATCAGCGCCTCGCGCTTGCTCGCGACGATGGCCTCGGTCGACTCTTTGATGCCGGCGAGATTCTCGGCGAGGCTGATACCGAGCGCGACCTCGACGTGAAAGTCCCAAGACTTGGCGACGAGGCAGATCGAGGAGACCTTGGCGGCGAGCAGCGCCTGGAAGCCGGGGTCATTGGCGATGGAGCGGCCCGGCCGCTTGGTCATGCCGAAGGCGGTGAGGTTCGCGCGGCCGAGCGGGCGCGCTTCGGCGAAGAGCCTCGTGTCGGTCGGGTTCGCGCCGGGGTAGCCCGCCTCGATATAGTCGATCCCGAGCGCATCGAGCTGCTCGGCAATCAGCCATTTGTCCTCGACCGAGAAATCGACGCCATGGGTCTGCGCGCCGTCGCGGAGCGTTGTGTCGTAAAGGGAGAGACGTTCGCGGGTCATGCTCTACCCCCTGCCCCTGCCCCCTCTCCCCTTGTGAGAGAGGGTGCGCTTCGCAGCCGCGCGCGGCTGCGAAGC
>DASUQP010000082.1:0-2049 GCA_036280475.1 Methyloceanibacter sp.
ACGGCCGAACTCGCTGTAGCGGCCTCCTTGAGCGTGCCCCAGAGGCCGCTTGGATCTGCCGCCGATACCACAATTCCGACGAGCATCGTGCTTTGCAACACCTTGGTCCACTCTTCGGGCGTGAAATTCTGTTTGTTCGCCATCGTCGTTTCCCTCAGAGTGACTTTGCAAGGGTGTACGTATCCCAACATGAGGCCGATTGCTAAGACGCGCTTACATCCTCTGCCATCCGAGATTGGTCTAGAACGGAGGAGATTCGTGCCTGTGCGAGCGCCTCTTGCGCGCGATCGCGGCGAAGGCGACGGCAATTAACGATAAAAAAGCCCAGGTCCTCGATCGGATACGGGACCAAAAGGATGCTTGCTCCGGCATGTCGCGACTCCTGCAACTTTCGTGCGAGTTGGATCGCTATAGGAGACGCGCAGTATAGTCCCGTCGGATTTGTATGCCAATGCGACCGACGCCCGCTTGTGCCAGAAGGGAAATTTTGCGATCTGGCCGCTTTATCGCTTGAGTGTCACTGGCATCGGCCCACAAGTCGCGTACGCTGCGCAGACTGGAGTCGCGATGTTGTTTCGCCTGCTCAGCCTCGCCTTGCTCCTGCTGCCCGCCCCGGCCCTGGCCGGCGCCAAGGAGAAGGTCGCGGCCCTCGCGCCGTCGGGAGTGGTGCTCGTGATGGACGAAAAGGGGAACGAGCTGGTCGCCCAGAACGCCGACAAGCCCTTCGTCCCGGCCTCCGTCACCAAGATCGTGACCGCATGGCTGGCGATGGAGGTCCTGGGCGGCGACTACCGCTTCCAGACGCGCTTCTACCTGGACGGCGACCGGAAGCTCTACGTGCGCGGTGGGGGCGATCCCTATCTGATTTCCGAGGAACTGGCGCCGCTCGCGACCCAGCTGGTCGCCGCGGCCGGCAAGGAGCCGCTCACCGGTATCGTGCTCGATGCGAGCTACTACCCGTCTGACCTCCGCATCCCGGGCATCGAGGACACCGACGAGGCCTACGACGCGCTGAACTCCGCGCTCGCGGTGAACTTCAACACGATCGCCGCCGTGCGCAAGGGCAAGACGGTCCGCTCCGCCGAGCAGCAGACCCCGATCACCCCGCTTGCGATCAGCCAGTTCCGGTCGCGGGGCCCCAACGGTCGCGGCCGCATCAGCCTGACCCAAGACCCCACGGTGAGCCTGAAATACGCCGGCGAGTTGCTTGCCGCGTTCATCGAGCGCGCCGGCGGCAGCGTCAAGGGCGAGATTACGACCGGAACCGTCCCCGAGAGCCTGGAGCCAGTCTATGTTCACCGCCAGTCGCGCACACTTTCCCAGATTCTCACCGGGATGCTCCTCGGCTCGAACAACTACATCGCCAACCAGGTCTTCCTGGAGATCGGCGGGACCCTGGGCGGACACGTCAGCCTGGAGAAGTCGCTTAAGGTCGCGAACGGGATGCTTGCCAAGCACGGACTCGCCGAGTCAATCCATCTCGAGGAAGGCTCGGGCATCAGCCGCGGCAATCACTTCACGGCCCGCGGCCTTGCCCAGTTGCTGCACCTCTTCGAGCCCCATGCCGCCCTGCTCAAGGGCGGCGACCGCGCCCGCTACAAGACCGGCACCTTTTCCGGCGTCCGCACCTTGGCGGGCTACGCCGACACCTCCAAGCATGGGCGGGTGCGCTTCGTGATCTCGCTGCGGAGCAACAACGGCTCCCTGCGCTTCCAACTGCTCCGGGCGATCCAATCTGGGCTGTAGTCCGCGCCACCGTGGCAAATGACTGGGCATTGCGGCTTAGGCGCTAACGCGACGACTATGCGATGAGCGCCAAGCGCATGCATATGCTGAAGGGCGAGGTGGGCTGAAGCCAGGCGCATTGCTCGCTTACGGCAATTGGTGCAGGCTGAGAATCGGCCTCTGAGATAGAAGTTGATAACCGGCGGTTTACTCGACCGGCATCACCATCAGGACAGCTCGAATTGACGGGCAGGACACACGCATGTGAGGACTTCCATGATTGGCAATCGCATGCGCGGCTTCGCACTGTTGACCGCTTTTGCA
>DASUQP010000083.1:0-5870 GCA_036280475.1 Methyloceanibacter sp.
ACCGGTGCGCGCCGATCAGGGCCGCCGGCGCCCGCTCACTGAAGGCGAAACCCGGCTGCCACATCAGAGAGCCGTAGGCGAACACCCAAAGCTCAGCCATGGGCCTTCAGTCGTCGTGGCCGTGGGGGCGGCCGAAATCGGCGGCCTCGGTGTCTTGGCCCGCCTCGATGATCCCGCGCCGAATGGAGCGCGTGCGGGTGAATAGCGCTTCGAGCGCCGCACCATCGTCCCACCGGATCATGCGCTGAAGCGCGGCGAGATCCTCGGAGAAGCGGCCGAGCATTTCGAGCACCGCCTCCTTGTTGTTGAGGAACACGTCGCGCCACATGACGGGGTCGGAGGCGGCGATGCGGGTGAAGTCGCGAAAACCGCCTGCCGAGAACTTGACGACTTCCGATTGCGTGACCTCCTCCATGTCGGCTGCGGTGCCGACGATATTGTAAGCGATGAGATGCGGCACGTGGCTCGTGATCGCGAGCACGATGTCATGATGCTCGGCCGTCATGATCTCGACCTTGGCGCCGAGCAGGCGCCAGAACGCGGCGAGCCTGTCCACGGCTTGCGTGTCGCTCCCCGCGTCCGGCGTCAAGATGCACCAGCGGCCTTCGAACAGCTCGGCGAAGCCCGCGTCGGGACCGGAATGCTCGGTGCCCGCCACGGGGTGCGCCGGAACGAAATGAATGTTCTTCGGGAGATGCGCGCCCATGTCGCGCACAACCGAGCGCTTGACCGATCCCACATCGGAGACCGTGGCACCGGGCTCAAGGTGCGGGCCGATTTCCTTAGCGACCGCGCCGCAGGCCCCGACAGGAACGCAGACGATGACGAGGTCGGCGCCCTTAACCGCTTCGGCGTTGGTCTCGACGACTTTGTCGGCGAGGCCGAGCTCGGTCACGCGTTGCCGCGTTTTGGGCGAACGCGCCGTGGCTGCGATCGCGCGCACGCCGCCTTTTGCCCGCGCGGCGCGGGCGATCGAGGAGCCGATCAACCCCATGCCGATGATGGCGATCTTGTCGAACAGCGGATCGCTCATCGCCGCGCAGCACCGTTGGCGTCCATGAAAGCCGACAGCGCCTCGACCACGGTCGCGTTGATCTCCGCCGTGCCGATGGTCATGCGCAAAGCGTGCGGAAAGCCATATTCCTCGACACGACGCAAGATGATGCGCCGCTCGTGCAGGAACTTGTCGGCGTCCGGCGCCGACCGGCCGTTCCCCTTCGGGAAATGCAACAAGAGGAAATTCGCAGCACTCGGCGTGACGACAAGCCCGATGCCGGCAAGAGCCTCGGTGAGGCGCCCGCGCCAGATCTCGTTGTGCTCGACGGCAGCTTGCGCCCAAGGTTGATCGCCGAGCGCCGCGACGCCTGCCGCAATCGCCGGCCCCGAGACATTGAACGGGCCCCTGATCCGGTTCAGCGCATCGGCGATCGAGGGCGGGCAATAGGCCCAGCCGATGCGGAGCGAAGCAAGCCCATAGAGTTTGGAGAAGGTGCGGGTCATCACCGTGTTCGGCGAAGTCGCGACAAGTTCGATGCCGGACTCGTAATCGTTCTTTCGCACATATTCGGCATAGGCCGCGTCGAGTACGAGCAGCACATCGTCGGGCAAGGCTTCGCGCAGGCGCTTGACCTCGTCGAACGGCAGATAGGTACCGGTCGGGTTGTTGGGGTTGGCGATGAACACGAGCCGCGTCCGCGGGCTCACACAAGCGAGGATGGCGTCGACATCGGCCGTGAGCTCCGTCTCGGGCGCAGCGACGGGTGTCGCGCCGCGCGCCATGATCGCGATCTTGTAAACGAGGAAGCCATGAGCGCTGTAGATCGCCTCGTCGTCAGGACCGAGATAGGCGGAGGCGAGCAGATTGAGAAGCTCATCAGAGCCCGCGCCGCAGACGATGCGCGCGGGATCGAGGCCGTAGAAGGCGCCGATCGCCTCCCGCAAAGGCCGGGCGGAACCGTCGGGATAGCGCGAGAGGGCGCCGGCCGCGGCGTGATAAGCCTCGATCGCGCGAGGCGACGGCCCGAACGGTGTCTCGTTCGAGGAGAGCTTGATGACGGGCTCAGCGCCAGGGAGCGCGCTCGTGCCTGGCACGTAAGGCGCGATGTCGAGAACGCCTGGACGGGGGCGCGGGCCACGCATGGCGGCCATGGGATCTTGCTCCTCGGAGGGGGCCGGCGAAGGGCCTCTCATAGGCCCAATCCGCGCGGCAAAGCAAAGAAAAGATTGACTTTCACGGTCAAGCTCCTAGCTAACGCCGAATTGTGCAGTCTTGGTTACCATTCGGCGTCATACCGGCGAGAAGCGGGCATCCAGGGCGAAGCGCGGCGGCGTGAGTTGGGCATAGGACGATGAGCGAGACTTCGACGGCGCAAGCTTTTGCCGACCATTCGCTGCGGCTCGCGCAAATCGCAAATCCGCAAAGCGAGATCGTGCACTTTCCGGCGCACGAGCCTCTGCCGCTCGATTGCGGAGCCGTGCTTGCGCCGTTCTCCATCGCCTATCAGACCTACGGCGTGCTCAACGCGGCGAAGTCGAACCTCGTGCTCGTCTGCCATGCGCTCACCGGCGATCAGCACGTCGCCAATACCCACCCCGTCACCGGCAAGCCGGGCTGGTGGGACACCATGGTCGGCCCCGGCAAGCCGATCGACACCAACCGCTATTTCGTGCTGTGCCCCAACGTCATCGGCGGGTGCATGGGCTCGACCGGCCCAAGCTCGATCAATCCCGCAACGGGTCGCGTCTACGGTCTCGACTTTCCCGTCATCACCGTCGCCGACATGGTGCGGGCGCAGGCGCGGCTCCTCGATCATCTCGGTATTCCCGACGTGCTCTCGGTGCTCGGCGGCTCCATGGGCGGCATGCAGGTGTTGGAATGGGCCGCGACCTATAAGGACCGCGTGTTCTCCGCGGTGCCGATCGCCTGTTCCGCGCGCCACTCCTCGCAGAACATCGCCTTCCACGAGGTCGGCCGCCAGGCGGTGATGGCCGATCCCGATTGGTGCCAGGGTCGCTATCTCGACGAGGGCAGGAACCCGCGCAAGGGTCTCGCCGTGGCGCGCATGGCCGCGCACATCACCTATATGTCCGACGACGCCCTGCACACGAAGTTTGGGCGCAATCTCCAGGACCGGGACAAGGTCGCCTTCGGCTTCGACGCCGATTTTCAGGTGGAGAGCTATCTGCGCCATCAGGGCTTGAGCTTCGTCGACCGTTTCGATGCCAACTCCTATCTCTACATCACCCGCGCCATGGACTATTTCGACCTCGCCGCCGACCACGGCGACGTGCTTGCCAACGCCTTTACCGGGACCAAAACGCGGTTCTGCCTGATCTCCTTCACGAGCGATTGGCTGTTTCCGACGGAAGAGAGCCGCGAGATCGTGCACGCGCTGAATGCGGTCGCCGCCAATGTCAGCTTCGTCGAGCTGAAGACCGCCAACGGCCACGACTCCTTCCTGCTGCACGAGCCTGAGCTGTTCGACACGATTCGCGGTTTCCTGGGCGCGGCGGCGGCAAAGCGCGGGGTTGCAGGAGCGGAAGGATGGCTGCCATGAACTTCAACGTTCCATCGCCGGCCATCCGCGCCGCCGACACGAGCCGCGTCGATCTTCTGCTCATCGCCGAGATGGTGACACACGGCGCGCGCGTGCTCGATATCGGCTGCGGCGACGGGACGCTGTTGCGCCTCTTAGCGGAAAAGCGAGGCGTCGACGGCCGCGGCATCGAGCTGAGCCAGGCGGGGGTGAATTCTTGCGTGGCGCAAGGCTTGTCGGTGATCCACGGCGATGCCGACACCGACCTCGTCTATTATCCCGATCTCGCCTTCGACTTCGCCATCCTCTCGCAGACGATCCAGGCGACCTATTCGCCGCACCACGTGCTCGAGCAGCTGCTGCGTATCGGCAGGCGCGTCGTGGTGTCGTTTCCGAATTTCGGCCATTGGCGCGTGAGGGCGCAGCTCATGTTCGGCGGCCAAATGCCGCAAACCGACAATCTGCCCGACCGCTGGTACGACACGCCCAACATCCATCTCTGCACCATCAAGGACTTTCTCGGGCTGTGCAAAGATGTCGGCGCACGCGTCGAGCGCGCCGTGGCGCTCAACGCTTATGGGCGCAAGCTCGGCGTCTCCATGCCGCTTTTCGCGCAGAACCTGTTCGGCCAGCAGGCGGTGTTCCTACTCTCGCGGTAGCGTGCTTGGCGTGACGCCGGCGGGAACGGGGACGAGCCGGCGGCCCCTCTTGGCCGTCTCGCGCGCCGGTATCGCGGCATAGACCTGCTTTGTCGCTTCGACGACGATAACGCCGGAGAAGGTCGGCCACAGCAAGAAGCCCAGCCGCTCGAAGAACAGCGGCCATTTGAGCAGGATGCGCCAATTGAAGGGCGGCATGTGGAGCGCGTACTCCCAGTGGTCGGGAGAGAACATGGCCTTCTTGAGGAGCTTGGTCAGCTGGCTCCGGCTGAAAGGACTGCCATAGCCGAACGGCGTGGTGTCGACCCGCGCCCATAGCCCGCGGCGATTGGGGACGACGAGCAAGAGACGCCCCTGCGGCGCCAGCACGCGCCAGACCTCGCGCAGGAGTTCGAGCGGCTTCTCGGACCATTCGAGCATGTGCACGAGGAGGATGCGGTCGGCGCCCTCGTCGATGAGCGGAAGCTCGGTGTCCTCGACAAGCACGGAGAGGGATCGGCCGTTCTCGGGCCAGAGAATGGCGCCCAGCCGCGCCGGCATCAGCGCACCCAGGGGCTCGGCCTCGTCCCGGAACGTCGCGAGAAACGGCGCGGGGAAGCCGAGGCCGAAGGTGCGGCAGGATTTGACGTCGCCCCATCTGGCCCTAAGCCGCGCGCCGAGAAGCCTGCGCACCACAAGCCCGAGCGGGCAGGCGTAGAACTCCTTGAGATCGACCACGTCGAGATGCATGGGCCATCATAGCGCGTGAAGGTTAAGCGCCGCACCCCAGCCTTTTCACAAGGCGCCCGCGCATGCGGCATCGGAGGCACTCGTAACTTCCCCCTGGTGGGGAGGTTAGAGATTCATGCGGCGCAGCGGCCGTTCAATGAGGCGCACAGGAATGCTAGTGTCGTTGGGCGAACGACAGAGAGCGGCGGAGGAGCGATGTCTCGCCTGCAAATCCACCAATTCCCGACGCGAAGCGACAATTACGGCGTGCTGGTCCACGACCCATCGAGCGGGGCGACCGCGGCAATCGATGCGCCCGATGCCGAGGAGCTGCTTGCCGCGCTGCACGAGAAGGGCTGGAGCTTAAGCCACATTCTCACTACCCATCATCACCACGACCACACCGCCGGCAACACCATCGTCAAGCGCATGACCGGCTGCACGATCGTCGGCCCGGCGAAAGAGGCTTCCTCGATCCCCGACATCGATGTCGCGGTCAAAGAGGGCGACACGGTGGAAATCGGCAGCGCGAAAGCGCGCGTGATCGAGACGCCGGGCCATACCAAGGGTCACGTCAGCTACCACTTTGCCGACGACGATCTCGTGTTCGTCGGCGATACGCTGTTCTCGGTCGGCTGCGGCAAGCTGCTCGAAGGCGACGCCAAGACCATGTGGGCCTCGCTGAAGAAGCTCGCGGCCCTTCCGCCGGAGACGAGCCTCTATTGCGGCCATGAATATACCAACAACAATTGCCGCTTCGCGCTTACCGTGGAGCCGGAGAACGACGCGCTCCGCGCGCGTGCCGCGCAAGCCTCCGCCCTTGCCGAAGAGGGCGCGCCGGCGTTGCCGACGACGATCGCGCAGGAGCTCGCCACCAATCCCTTCCTCAGGCCTTCGAGCCTCGCGATCCAGAAGCGGCTCGGCATGGAGGGGCGCGAGCTCTGGGAAATCTTTGGCGAGATCAGGC
>DASUQP010000084.1:0-11834 GCA_036280475.1 Methyloceanibacter sp.
TGCCTACGTGTTCATCATCATTGCGCTCGCCCGCGTGGTTGGAACCTCGTGGCGCGGCGGCGATCCTGAGGCCGAGACGAGAACCTCGCGCGCCGACCGCGTTTGCGCCGGCCTGCTCCTGTTGGGCTTCGTTGCGGCCACCCTGGCTGTGGCCGGGTCGGCTCTCGCGGCGTCCCAGGCTGAGCGAGCCCCTCTCCCCTCGTGGAAGAGGGTGGGGAGCCGCGTTGAGCGGCGGCGCGGTGAGGGGGCTTTCGATGACGGCGCTTCGCGCCTTACCCCTCACCGCGCGCCGAACGGCGCGCGTGCTCTCCCACAAGGGGAGAGCGGAAACGGACACGCTGGAGAGAATATTGCCGGATGATCGCGACGCGGCGGCGCCTAACCGGCGGCGGCGTGGACCGCGAGCCAGACCGGGCGCAAGCAGGTGTCAGGCGTCAGGTGTCAGGTGTCAGGCTCGCCCCAACATCTGACACCCGAAACCTGACACCTGACACCTGGTGAGACGATCCGCTCGATGCGCAAGCCCCGACGCCGGTAGAGCGTCTCCGCAAGCTCCCCGGCAAGTGGCTGCGCGGGAAGGCCGCGGCTGAGGCTTCCGGCCTTCACCTCCACCGCCTAGGGCACCTCGATGCGCTCGGTGGCTAGCGCTCGCGGCTAGCGACTCGCGGCCTTGCGGCGATTGACTTCGGTCTGGCTGACCTCGCCCGCGTGGACCAGGGCATTGATGCAAGCCTTGGACAGGTTGTGCCCCGCCTTGTCCATGCACACGCGCAGCGCCGCGCTCTCGATCCCGTACTCGCCGCAATATTTGTGATAGTCCGCGCCGCACGCCTTCCGAACGGCCTTGCTATAGGAATCTGCATTCGCCGCCCCGGCGAAGCAAAGCGCCAGCGCCGAGAACGCCAAGACGCAAGCGCCAAGTGACCTCGCAGGTCCAATCCGCATGGAAGCCTCCTCCCCGGTTTGATTCACGGGATGAAGCTTAAGCTGAAATGCCCGCGTTCGTTCCGGCTCCACGCGGCGTCAGCCCAAAAAACTGTGCATATTGTCTTTCGGCCACAGCCGAAGCTTCACCCGGTCTGCGAGCGAGCGCCGCGCGCGCTCGAACAGACCAAGGAACAGCACCCGCATCGGCGTGCAATTCGGCGGGGATCCCTTCCGCCGCCGCCCAAGACGGAAAGCAGCGAGTCGATAGCCACTCGCTATTGGGAAAACGCGCGCGGTCCGTCCACCTTACGCTTGTTCGAACGGCACTCCTGGCCAAGCCTCTCGGACGTCGGATCAACCGGCCAGATCTTTAAGGAGAACCCTGATGAAGAAGCTCGTTATCGCCGTTACGCTCGTGATCGCCTCCGCCAGCCCCGTTCTGGCCGACGCTTTCCCGAACGTCTACATGACCCGCTAATTCGCTGCCGTGAGGCAGTGGTCGAGGTTCCAATGACAAACCTCTTCCCACTTCCCTGTTGGGCACCCGCCCTCAAGCGGGTGCCCATCCCCCTTCAAGTCCTCGACGAGGCTTTCATTCGCGGAATTCAATTTGCCGCGAGCGCGCTCGACAAGGCCCGCGCCTTGGACCCCGCGTTCAGCTTTGCTCCCTTTGCCGCTCCCCTCTCCCAAAAAGGAGAGGACGCCGGCCGGTTCGCACCCGGCCAGCAGGGGTGAGGGGTTTAACCTTCGCCTAGCCCCTCGGCCGGCACGCTGTTTATTTGCGCTACCGCTACGCTGCTTTAGCGCAAGGTCCGTGCCGGCCTCTCCCCTTTGAAAGAAATAACATCGCCACTGTTTCAGTCGTCATCGCCGGGCTTGACCCGCCTACGCGGGCCGAAGCCTCGTGGCCACTCCCGCCAGCCATCGCTTCGGCGGGCGAACGCCCGGCGATCCATTCCATTGCCTCTCAACGCGCTGAACCGTAACGGCATGGATGCCCGGACAAGCTCGCGCCCGGGCCGGCGAATCCGGACCCGGGAGTCCGGACATGACGCCATAAGGATGCAGGCGGAGCGACTTAAGCCATGCCGCACTGCTTGGCCTTGTTGAGGAGCCCCTCGGCCTGGCGGATCGAGGCAATATCGATCAGCCGGCCGTCGAGCGACACGGCGCCC
This sequence comes from Methyloceanibacter sp., assembly GCA_036280475.1. Lineage (GTDB taxonomy): Bacteria > Pseudomonadota > Alphaproteobacteria > Rhizobiales > Methyloligellaceae > Methyloceanibacter. Next base: position 2,103 of record DASUQP010000084.1, read on the forward strand.
TTCCCTTCCTTCGCCGCCTGCTGCATGGCCTCGACGATGCGCTTGGCCTTGGTGACTTCCGCCTCTGACGGCGTGAACACCTTGTTGGCAAGCTCGACCTGGCTCGGGTGGATCGCCCATTTGCCCTCGAAGCCGAGCACGGCGGCGCGCTTTGCCGCGGCGAGATAGCCATCGGGATCGGAGAAGTCGCCGAACGGCCCGTCGATGGGGCGAAGCCCGTAGGCGCGGCAGGCGACCATCATGCGCGACAGCGCGAAATGCCAGGGATCGCCCCAATCATAGGCGCGATTGCCTTGAGCGTCTTTGTCGGTCAGCACGCCATAGTCGGGATGCGGACCGCCAATGCCGACGGTGCGCGCGCGGGTCGAGGCCGCATAGTCGGCGACGCCGAAGCTCATGGCCTCGAGCCGCTTGGAGCTTTGGGCGATCGCCTCGACATTGGCCATGCCGAGCGCGGTCTCGATCAGAACCTCGAAGCCGATCCGCTTCTCGCGCTTCTTGTATTGCTCGATCTGGGTCACCAGCATGTCGATGGCGTAAACGTCCTGGGGAACGCCGGTCTTGGGGATCAGGATCATGTCGAGACGCGGGCAATTCTCAACCACATCGACCACGTCGCGGTAGGCGTAGTGGGTGTCGAGACCGTTGATGCGGATCATCATGGTCTTCGCGCCCCAATCGAGATCGTTGAGGCCCTGGATGATGTTCTTGCGCGCCTGCTCCTTGTCGTCAGGCGCGACGGCATCCTCGAGATCGAGGAAGATAATGTCGGCGCCGCCTTTGGCCGCCTTCTCGAACAGCGAGGGGTTGGACCCCGGCACGGCAAGCTCTGAACGGTGAAGACGCGGAGTCGCTTGTTGGATCAAAGTAAAACTCATGTCACTGCTCTCCCTCTCTGGATTTGGACTGAAGTGGTGCGACTATTCGGACGAGCCCCGCACACCCTACCTCCCCCTCGTGGGGAGGTCGGCTTGCGTAGCAAGCCGGGTGGGGGATCGCGCGGCGCCGCTCACCCCACCCGGCTCGGCCTGCGGCCGAGCCACCCTCCCCATCAAGGGGAGGGACGAAATCTCTCTGTCCTCTTCTATACATCATTCTATTTCTTAGCCTGTGGCGCCAAGACCGGCGGCAACGGTGTTGATGGATAAAAGCAAGGCGGACTTGTAAGCGTCGCGATCGGCTTCGTCCGCGGCGCCGCGGAAGCGGCGCAAGAGCTCGACTTGCATGCGGCTCACGGCATTGACGGCAGGAAGGCGAGTGGCGAGCGAACGGCGGTACTCGGGGAAGCGCTCGGCGATCGCCGTTCCGCCGCTTACGTTCAGCACCATCTCGCTCGTCAGCTTGAACTCCTGCTCGATCATGCTGAAGATCAGCTCGCGAACGCCTTCATCCTCGACGAGGCTCGCATAGTCGCGGGCGATATCGAGATCGACGAGGAGAAGCGTCTTCTCCACCGCGTCGATGATGAGACGGAACAGGCGCGACTCGTGGAAGAGCCGGGGCAGCAGCGCCTCGCCCTGCTGGCCGCGTACCTGGGCGAGGCTATGCAGGCCCGAGCCCACGCCGTACCAGCCGGTGATGATGTGGCGGTTCTGCGCCCAGGCAAACACCCAGGGAATGGCACGAAGGTCGGCGAGCGACTTGGCGCCGAAACGGCGCGTCGGGCGGGAACCGATATTAAGCAGCGAGATTTCCTCGATCGGGCTCGCCGCCTGGAAGTATTGGACGAGGCCTGGATGCGATACGAGGCCGGTATAGGCGGCACGCGAGGCGCCCGCGAGCGCCTCGATGATGTCGTCGAACTCACGCTTCGGTTTCAACGCCTCCTCGCGCTCGGATTTGAGCGCATGCTCGAATACGCTGGAGGCAAGCAGCTCGATCTGGTAAAGCGCGGTGCCTCTGTTCGCATATTTATAGGATACGACCTCGCCCTGCTCGGTGACGCGGAAGCGCCCGCGGATCGAGCCGGCGGGCTGGGCGGCGATCGCGCGCCCTGTCGGGGCGCCGCCGCGGGAGACCGAGCCGCCGCGGCCGTGGAAGAAGGCGATTGGAACGCCGAGCTCGGTGCCGACTTTGGTGAGCTGAGACTGGGCCTTGGTGAGCTCCCAGTTCGAGGCGATGAAACCGCCATCCTTGTTCGAATCGGAATAGCCGATCATCACTTCCTGCACGCCGCCCTGCCAATGGGTGCTGCGGCGGATCAGCGGCACCGAGAGCGTCTCGCGCATGATGTCGGGCGCGGCGCGGAGGTCGGCGATGGTCTCGAACAGCGGCACGATGGGAAGCGCGCAGACTTCCGTCCCGGACGCATCCAAAAACGCGCCGCCTTCCTTGGCAAGGAGATAGACGCCGAGGATATCGTCGACCGAGCGGGTCATCGACAGAATGAACGAGCCGATCGCGTCGCGATCGAACTCGCGCCGCGCCGTTGCGGCTTGAGCGAAGATATCGATCACCTCTGACGCCTCGGCCGGGAGATCGGGGATCAGGTGGGGTCCGGTCAGAGGCCGCGCCAATGCGCGGTAAAGCCACGCGCGCCATTCGCGGCTGCCGATTTCAGGCGGGCTGTCGTCGCGGTGACCCGCAGTCGCCCACCAGAGCGCCTGGAGCGCCGCGGTCGTCTTGGTCGAGTTCTCGCGCAGATCCAGGCGCACGGTGGAAAAGCGGAAGATCTCCACGGCGCGCCTGACCGGCCTCACCAGATCGGCGGCGATCGAAGGGCTGTTGGCCTCTTCGAGCGCCTGCTCGACGATACGAAGGTCGAGGATCAGCTCGTCGGCGGTCTCGTAGGCGGCGCCGGCACCGCCGACGTCCTGTCCCTTGAGCCGGGCAAGCCTTGCGTCGAGCTTCCGCAGCACGATCGACAGGAACTGACGGTACGGCTCACCGGGGTTGCGGGTCTTGATGTGATCCCCTTCGCCGCTGCGGGCGAGCGCGCGATCGAGCTCGATGCGGAAGTTTGGCGGCACGGGAAGGGCGCGCTCGGTGATGGAGAGCGACCGCGTCAGATCCACGATCTTCTGGCGATAGTGGCGCAGCGCGGCGAGCGCGTTCTGACGCAATGTCCAGGCCGTGACCTCGGTGCGAACCCAGGGATTGCCGTCGCGGTCGCCGCCGATCCACGATCCGAATTGGAGGAAGGGCGGCAGATCGAACCGGACTCCGGGATAGTGCTTGGCGAGCGCCTCACCAACGAGGGAGAGCATCTCCGGCGCCTTCTCGAACAGGGTTTCGTCGAAGAAGTGAAGCCCGCGGCTGACTTCGTGCTGCACGGTCGGCTTCTCCAGATGCAGCTCTCCCGTCATCCACACGAGTTCGATCTGGTCGCGGAGCTCGTCGATCAGCGAGGTCCGCTCACGCTCGGTCCAGCGCGCGGCTTCCAGCTCGGCCAACAGCACATAGATCTTGCGGTACTTCTCCAGCACGGTGACGCGCTTCGACTCGGTCGGATGGGCGGTCACGACCGGCCTGATGCGCAAGCTCGACAGAAGCGTCTGGACTTCCTCCGGCGCGACACCGTCGCGCGCAGCCTCCCCGAGCACGTGGTCGAAGGTGCCGCGCAGCGATTCGCGCCCGCGCGTCCGTTCGAGGTGGCGGCGCCGGCGCATGGCGGCGTTCTGCTCGGCGATGGACAGAAGCTGGAACCAGATGCCTTGCGCCTGAAGCGCCCGCGCCATCAGACCGGGGGTGAAGTTGGTAATGTCGGCGCCGCCGACGAGGATAGGTTCGATCTCGGGCTGGTGCCGGCGCACGACCTCGGAGAGGAGCCGAAACAGGAGATCGGCCGCCCCCTCCGGCGAGATGCCGCTGATGATGGCCTTGGGCGGCGCGGACTCGGCGGGTGACGGTTCCACCTTATTCATGACGCGGCACAGCACTCCGAAGCGCAACGTTTGGATATAGGTTGGCGCGCCGCAAACGCGCCCCTCCTCATCCGGCTCTCCTTAGAACATATCTTTCCGGGAAGCGCCGCACAGTTTTTGGAGTCATTTGGCAATCGCACATTTTTGTACGATTCATTAACCTGAAAAGAACCAAGTTGAAGTTGGAGAATGACGATGCGCTACGCCTACCCTGCCCGGCTTGAGCCGAGCGATGACGGGTCGATCCTCCTCTCCTTCCGCGACCTGCCTGAGGCCATGACCTTCGGTGGGGATATGATGGAAGCGCTCGCCAGCGCGACGGAACTGCCTCGATGCGGCCTTGCTCATTCGGCTCAAGCGAGGAGAGCCCGTGCCTGAGCCGAGCCGCACGGAGCCGCACGAGAAGATCGTCCCGGCGAGCCTCGGCGTTGCGGCCAAGGCGGCATTCGCTCGTGCTTTCGCTGAGAGCGGCATGACACGTGTCGCGCTGGCTGAAGAGCTCCGAGACGGAAATTCGGCGCATGCTCGATCCGGAACACCCCACCAAGCTTGACCGGCTCAACCAAGCCTTGCGGGCGCTTGGGCGCCGGCTCGTGCTAGGCGACATGCGCGCGGCGTGACATGCGCCCGGAAGTCGTGCAGAGCAGCCTAGAACTGGTTGGCTCAGCGGCGTCAACACACTCGCACGGCGCTATCACCGGGAGGCAAGGACCCCTGCGACCGTCGAGCCGAATTCGCTCGGATTGGGCGCAACCGTGAGCCCGCAGGAGCGCATGATCTCGGCCTTTTCGGCGGCGCTGTCGCCGGCAGCCGAGATGATGGCGCCGGCATGGCCCATGCGGCGTCCCTTCGGCGCGGTCAGGCCGGCGACAAACCCGATCACCGGCTTCGACATGTTGTCCTTGATCCAGGCCGAGGCCTCGGCCTCCTGAGGGCCGCCGATCTCGCCGATCATCAGCACAGCCTCGGTGTCCGGATCCTCCTCGAACAGAGCGAGGTGATCGAGGAAGGACGAGCCGTTGATGGGATCGCCGCCGATACCGACCGAGGTCGTGATGCCGATGCCCTTCGCCTTCATCTGCGAGGCAGCCTCGTAGCCGAGCGTGCCCGAGCGCGAGATCACGCCCACCTTGCCTTGCAGATAGATATGACCCGGCATGATGCCGAGCATGGCCTTGCCGGGGCTGATGATTCCGGCGCAGTTCGGCCCGACCATCATCGGCCGGCGGTCCTTGGGATAGCGCATCATGTAGCGCTTCACCCGCATCATGTCCTGCGCAGGAATGCCGTCGGTGATGGAGCAGATCAGCCGGATGCCGGCATCGGCCGCCTCCATGATGGCGTCGGCGCAGAAGGCAGGCGCCACGAAGGTGATGGAGGTGGTGGCACCGGTCGCCTTCACCGCCTCTTTCACCGTGTTGAACAGAGGGCGATCGAGATGGCTCTGGCCGCCTTTGCCGGGCGTCACGCCGCCGACCACATTGGTGCCGTAGGCGATCATCTCCTTCGCGTGGAAGGTGCCCTTGTCGCCGGTCATGCCTTGCACGACGACCGGCGTGGTTTCATCGATCAGAATGCTCATATTTCTCTCCGATCCTCTCGCGCTAAGCCGCAAGCCGGCCCTGACACGCTGCCACGGCCTTCTCCGCCGCTTCGGCCAAGGTCTCGGCGGTGATGAGCTTGAGCCCGCTCTCCGCCAGAATCCTCCGCCCCTCTTCCACGTTGGTGCCGGCCAGCCGCACGACCATCGGCACCTTGACGTCGACGGTCTCGTAGGCCTGCACCACGCCCTTGGCGACCCAATCGCAGCGGTTGATGCCGGCGAAGATGTTGACGAGCACGGCCTTGACCCTGGAATCCGACAAGACGAGCTTGAGCGCGGTTGCGATGCGCTCCGGCGAGGCGCCGCCGCCCACGTCGAGGAAGTTTGCGGGTGTGCCGCCGGCATGCTTGATCATGTCCATCGTCGCCATGGCGAGCCCCGCGCCATTGACGATGCAGCCGATCTCGCCGTCGAGCCCGATATAATTGAGATTGTGCTCGGCGGCTTGCGCCTCGCGCGGGTCCTGCTGCGAGGGATCGTGCATGTCGGCCACGTTGTGGCGGCGGAACAGCGCGTTGTCGTCGAACGACATCTTGGCGTCGAGCGCGAGCACGCGGTCGTTCTTGGCGACGACGAGCGGATTGATCTCGAGCATGGTCGCGTCGCAATCGCGGAAGGCGCGATAGGCGTTCATGATCGTCGAGACCGCGCTCTGCGCCTGCTTGATGCTGAGCCCGAGCTGGAAGGCAAGTTCGCGCGCCTGAAAGGCCTGGAGGCCTACGGCCGGCTCGACCACCACTTGGAGGATGGCCTCTGGCTCGTTCTTGGCGATCTCCTCGATCTCCATGCCGCCGCGTTGCGAGGCGATGACGCGGATGCGCTCGGCCTTCCGGTCGAGCACGTAGCCGAGATAGAGCTCGCGTTCGAACGGCTCCGCCACCTCGATATAGACCCGCTGCACGGGCTTGCCTTCGGGCCCGGTCTGGATGGTGACGAGCCGCTTGCCGAGCATGGCGGCGGCAGCGTCACGCACCTCGTGATAGGTCTTGCACAATTTGATGCCGCCGGCCTTGCCGCGCGCGCCGGCGTGAATCTGAGCCTTCACCGCCCAGTTCCAACCGCCAAGCTCGGTCGCGGCGTAGACCGCCTGATCTGGGCTGAAGGCAACCGCACCCTTGGGCACCGGCACACCGAAACTCGCCAGCAATTCCTTGGCTTGATACTCGTGAACGTCCACGTCTTTCCTCCCTTATCCGGTGCTGGGGGCTAGACCCAACCTCAGCTCAGTTTGTCCTTGACCACGCCGTAGGCCTTCTCGGTCGCGCTCTCGGCTCCCGCCAACAGCGCATGAAGTTCCTTGAGCTTGGCCTCGGCGAAATCCTTATCCGTTATCATTCTTGCATTGGTGAAAACATTCAAGGCGGCGCTTCGCAATGCAGCATAAGCGGCGAGGACGGCAACGCCCGCATCGGAAATCACGTTGAGATTGCCCTTGTCCGCGGCGACGGCGGCAAGGTCGATCACTTCGCGCGCCGCGTGGCAGCAGCGCAAGGGGACGTCGGTCGCCTGCTTCAGCGCGGCCTGAATGGCCTTCTCGCGCGCGGCCTTTTCGGCGTCGCTGTCCTTGGCCATGCCGTAGGCCGCCATCACCGCGTCGAAGGCCTGCACGTCGTCCTCGATCATGCCGGTGAGTTTCACCCGGAGCGCCTCGGACTTGGCGAGCACGTTTCTCATCTCGCCCTCGACCTCGGCGTACTTCTTCTTGCCGATGGTCAGGTTGCACACCATGCTGACGAGGGCCGCGCCCATGGCGCCCATGATGGCGGCGGCGCTGCCGCCTCCGGGCGTCGCACTCTGGCTCGCCAGAGCGTCGAGAAATGGCTCGACCGCCGTGTCCTTGAACTTCGTCATCAGGCCATCTCTTTCGCCAAGGCGTAAATCTCCTCGGCATCGAGCACGCTTTCTGAGGTTTCGAACAGCCGGCCGATGCAGCCGCGATGCAGCTTCAATTTGAGTCCGCCGATGCCGAGCGCGCCGAAGGCGGTCTTGCCGCTGCGCTCCTTGCCCTTGTCGGTGGCTTCGACGCCCTGGATGCCGAGCGGGGGCTGCGCGTTGACGTCGGCGAGCATCACGATCTTGGGGTTATTCTGCCAGTCTTCGGCCTTCAAGAGCTGCACGCCGATGGCGCCGGTGGCGAAGACGATGTCGGCATCCTTCACCGCCTGGGCGCGGGCGGCATCGTCCACGGCCTCGATCGGCTTGACCTTCACGCCGAACCGCTGCTCGATCGCCTTGGCGGCGTTGTTGGCGCGCGCTTGGTTGCGCGAGGTGATGGCGACGTCGGCGCCCTCCTGGCCGAAGAAGGCGGCCGCGCGCATGCCGACGGGGCCGGTGCCCGCCAGCACCACGGCCTTGTTGCCTTTCAGCTTGCCCGCCTTCTCGAGCAGCGCCACGCCCGCCGCAGCGGTGGTGTTGGAGCCGTTCGAATCGAGCATGGCCGAGACGCGGAAGGGTCCGAAGAATTTTTTCTTCACCGCCGTGAACAGCGCCTCGCCCTTGGTCATGTCGCCGCCGCCGACGAAGATCGCCGTGTTCTGCTTGTCCTTGCCGCCGCGGGTGAAGATCGTGCCGTCGACCAGGGGACCGACAGTGTCGGGCGTGACATTGGCGTAGCCCGCGACCCGGTCGGCGCCGCCGTCATAGGCGACCACCGTATCGAAGACGCTGGCATAAGGGTCGGTGTCGAGCAGGAACAGGAGCTTCTTCATCGGCTCACTCCGACACGAGATTCTGCGGCTTGCCTGCCACGAACGCTTCGACGTTGTCGATAAGCTGATCGGCCAGGATCTGCATCGCCTCCTGGCTCGCCCAGGCGACGTGGGGGGTGACGATCAGGTTGGGCAGCTTGAGGTCGAGCAGGATATTGCCGTCCTTGGGCGGCTCAACGGTCAAGACATCGAAGCCCGCGCCGGCGATGGTGCCGTCCTGAAGCGCCTCGGCGAGCGCCGCCTCGTCCACCAGCCCGCCGCGCGCGGTATTGATGAGGATGGCGGTCGGCTTCATCATCTTGAGCTCCTTGGCGCCGAACATGTTCTTCGTTTGCGGCGTGAGCGGCATATGCAAGGTGATGACGTCGCTCTCCTTCAGGAGCGTCTCGAAATCGACGAGGCCCGGCTGCGGCACCACATCGTAGGGAAGCACTCGCATGCCGAGCGCCGCGGCCCTTCTGCCGACCTCCTTGCCGATGGCGCCATAACCGACGACCCCCATGGTGGAGCCGGCGATGTCGCGGATCGGGTGGTCGAAGAAACAGAATTGCTGCGACTTGTTCCATCTGCCGTTGCGCACATCCTCGACATAGGCGAGGATGTTCCGCCGAAGCGCGAACATCAGCGCGAGCACATGCTCGGGCACGGTGTTGAAGGCGTAGTTGCGGATATTGACGACGGCGATGCCGTTTTGCTTGCAATAGGCCTTGTCCACCACGTCGGTGCCGGTGGCCGCGACCGCGATCAGCTTCAGCTTCGGGAGCTGCTTCAGCGTGTCGGCGCGCATCGGCACCTTGTTGATGATGGCGATGGTCGCGTCCTTCAGCCGGTCGACCACGTCCCCCGCCGACCAGGTCGACTGATATTCCTGGTAGCTGTGCGGGAAATTCGGCTTGCGGACCTTGGCGTCGACCGACTCTCGATCGAGAAACACGATCGCGTGCTGCACTGAACTCAACTCCTCTCAACTCCTAAAACAGGCCGGCGATCCGTCCGTCGGCCGCAAGCTCGATATTGTTGGCTGCCGGCACCTTGGGCAGGCCCGGCATGGTCATGATGTCGCCGCAGATCACCACGACGAACTCCGCCCCCGCCGAGAGCCTGACCTCGCGGATCGGGATGACGTGCCCGAGCGGTACGCCCTTGGCATCGGGATTGGTGGTGAAGCTGTATTGGGTTTTGGCGATGCAGATCGGGAACCTGCCGAAACCTTCCTTTTCGAGCTCGGCAAAGCGGTCCGTCACGCTCTTGTCGGCGGTGATGTCTTCGGCTCCGTAGATCTCCTGGGCGATGGTGCGGGTCTTGTCCAAGAGCGACATCTGGTCGGGATAGAGCGGCCGGAAGTCGCTCGGTTTCTCGGCGATGATGCGGACCACGGTGTGGGCGAGATCTTCGGCACCCGCCCCTCCTTGCGCCCAGTGATCGGCCATCACGCATTCCACCCCCATCGTGGAGCAGAGGCGCTTGAGCAGCGCGATCTCGGCATCGGTATCGCTGGAGAAGCGGTTCACCGACACCACCACCGGCACCTCGTACTTGCGGAGATTCTCGACGTGGC
>DASUQP010000085.1:0-3562 GCA_036280475.1 Methyloceanibacter sp.
TGTCTTGAAGTGTGGTGGCATGCCTGGCGCGGGTCAACGTGCTGCTTCCGCCTGCCTCCCATCCGGCGCGGTTACCCCGGGCAGAAGGCCTCATTCACCACGTCCTCGTCATGGCCGGGCGCAGTCCCGGCCATCCACGAATTTCAGCGCAACGAATCGAAACGTATCCTCAGCCAACATACCAACGCCGTCATGCTGAGGAGCGCCCGTGAGGGGCGCGTCTCGAAGCACGTCTTTAGTATGCGCCTTTCGAGATCGGCCTCCGGCCCTCCTGAGAGTGAGAGGAGTCAGGGCCTGAATGGCCGGGCCATAGGTTCACCTTGCCCCGGCTTGCCAAGGAGGCGACTGTGCATAACCGGGAAAACGAGAATTGAGTCCTTGACGAACCCCCCGCCGCTTTCTTGGCTGACAAGATTGGACGGACACTGTCGTTACGGACCCGCGGGGGGCATCGGGGGCGGGAGCAGGGGGCATCGCTCATGCGTGACATTCTTGCCGACTTGCGCGACCGCGCCCGTTTCCTCGAGCAGGAAATCCATGCGGAGAACGCGCGTTTTGACCAACAGGTGTCGGGGCTCACGGCAGAACGAGACGGCGCGATCCAGCATATGAGGGCTCAGCTACTTCTGGCGAACAAGCTGATCGAGTTCACGGCTTGGCACCACAAGGTCCGAACCGTCCTCGCAGCGCATATTGCTGTGGCTGAAATCGCTGAAAACTCCATTGCAAGGTCGCTTCAGGCAGGCGCCGAGCTTTCCCGCTCTTCGTAAATCCGTCCGTGCCAAAGCCCTCATGCTGAGGAGCGCGCGTAAGCGCGCATTCTCGCGTGCGGCCTAACGAGCGCCCGAGGCGCGGGTCCGCCGATCAGCCGAAGACGTCGCGCATGAAGGCTTGGTACCAGCCTCCCGCCTCGGCCGCCATGCGGCGGCGCTCCTGCGTGGTGGCATTGACCTTGCTGATGAAGAAATCGGTCATCTTCAGCTTGCCGTCGACCGGCGCGAAATTGATCGCATTGGTGAAGGCGTCGTCAGGACCGAGAAATGTGTAGCAGGAATTGAACAGATGCGCCGCCGCGGGCGGCGTTCCGTTCAGCGCGGCGGCGATGGCGAAGGCGCACGTCTTGGCCTGGGTGTTGGCGGAGAAGGCGGATTTCGGCATGTCGCCGCCGATAGCGGCGTCGCCAATGACGTGAATGTCGGGCTGAAGCTTCGAGGCGAAGGTCACAGGATCGACCGGGCACCAGCCCGATTTGTCCGTGAGGCCAGCCGCTTCCGCCGGTTGCCCCGCCATCTGCGCCGGAATGATATTGGCGACCGCGGCCGGGAAGCGCGCATTCGCCGCCACCACGACTCCGCCTTTCACGTCGACCGCCTTGACGCCGCCTGTGAACTGCATCGGCAGCCACTCGATCATGCCGGGATAGCGCCGCGCCCACGCCTCCTCGAACAGCTCCTGCGCCTTGAAGGCATCCTTGGCGTCGAGAACGATAATCTTCGAGTGGGGTTTGTTCTGTTTGAAGTAATGAGCGGCGAGCGAAGCGCGCTCGTAAGGCCCGGGCGGGCAGCGGAACGGATCGGGCGGAATGGCGATGACGAAAGTGCCGCCGTCCTCCATCGCCTCGAGCTGTTTCCTGAGCAGCTCGGTCTGCGGCCCCGCCATCCACGCATGGGGCATGACCGCCGTGGCCGCTTCGTCGTAACCTTCGATCGCGCCGAATTTGAAGGCGATACCCGGCGACACCACAAGCCGCTCATAAGAGAGCTTGGTGCCGTTATTGAGTGAAACGATCTTGCTCACCGGATCGATGCCGGTCGCCGTGGCGTGGACAATTTTGATCCCGCCGTTTTGCGCAAGCCTGTCATAGCCGTGGGTCAGCGAGTCGAGCGAGCGCAATCCGGCGAGATAGAGATCGCTGAAGAAACACGTGACGTAGCGCTCCTTGGCTTCGATGAGGGTGACGTCGAGGCCTTCGCGCGCGAGATAGCGGGCTGCGGTGGCGCCGCCGACGCCGCCGCCGATCACCGCGACCGGCGGTTTTGCCGCGGCTCGTGCCAGGCGGGGCGCGGCCACGGCGGCGAGCGCGGCACCGGCGCCGGCACCGAATTGGCGGCGGGTCAAGGCTCTCACGGCCTCGCCTCCTTCCCCTTATCGGCGAGATAGCGCGCCACGCTTCTAACCTCCTCCGCGGTGAGCGAGAGTGCGATCGCATGCATGACGATGCTTGGGGATTCGCTGGCACGATAGCGCGCCAGCGCCTCGGTGATCTCATTCTCGTCGAGACCGGTGAGCGGCGGGATGCCGTCGCTTTTTCCATCCGAATCGTGGCAGGCGGCGCAGATTGAAGCGAGCCGCGCGCCTTGATCGAACTCGGCAGCACCGCCTTCTAGGGCACCCGACACGGCAATTGCGGCGCCTATCGCAAGGACCGCGGCCAGCGAAATTTGAACAAGACCGCGCCGGCCGAACGCGGTATGCATTGTTTTACGCATCCCTTGCCGGCGCAAAGCTATTCGACCACAAGATCGTGCGAGAGCCCGTAAAGCGCGCCGCCATCCTCTTCCCAAACGAATTGCAACCTGCCGCTCTCCGTGGCCACAAGCTCGAACTCGAAAAAGGGATTGGCCGAGACCGCCTCGTGCAGATCGACGCTGAACACGAGCACCCCGCCGTAAGTGCAGGCAAACCTATTGATGATCTTGCGCGGAATGACGCTTCCGTGCTCGTCCTTGCGAAGTCCCGTCTCCATCGGATGGCTGATGATGGTCTTGACCGTGAAGGCTTCGCCTTTGCGCACCGACTCCGGTACGACGATGCGCGGAACGGGTGTGGTCACGACTTCAAGCCTCCTGCCAGCGGTCAAGCGCAGCCGTCGGTGGCGACGTCAACCCAAACCTTGTTCGCGAGCAGCGCGCCGTCGTTCATCTCGGCGATGGCGACGACGAATTGCGGTTTGGCGAGCCTGATGCGCGTCGACACCCGCGGTACACTCCGCCCCGCCACGAAATTGAAACCGGCGACTTCAAGGAGCGGGTTTCCCGGAGCGAACACGCGCACGCTCCTGACACGATCGTTGTCGGTCATCGCGGTGTCGATCGCGATATCCATGGGGACGGTGTAGCCGGTCGGGAATACCGACGGCATCGTGAGCTGCACGCGGCTCGACATCGTGGCGCCGCGGTCGAAAGTTTTTTCGACGAACGCGAGCGCGTCGTCGCCGGCGATTGAAGAAACAGGTGGAAGCGCCGCACCGGCGAGTGCGGCTGTCCCGGCGCAAACGCTCCTCAACAGTTCGCGGCGCGTCAATTCCATGCGTCAACTCCACGACGCCGGGCTCGAAGGCCCCAGGCTCGCCCCCGCCCTCTTAGTGTAGCAAAGAGCGCCCGAACGTAAATGGCCGTAACGGTTACTGCCACGGCCTCGACAGCGGCGGTCGTGGAGCGTGACTGGGTCAGAAATCCACGTCGAGATCGCCGTGATGATGGTGCCCTGGGAGTTCGGGCGGGGGCGGCCCCGGCACTTCGGCCACCATGGCCCCGGTGGTGATGAGGAGGCCGGCCACCGA
>DASUQP010000086.1:0-2363 GCA_036280475.1 Methyloceanibacter sp.
GATCCTCGGCCCACTTCACGGTGTCCGGATCGGCACGCTCGCCGGCGAGGAAGAGTGCACGGAAGTTCGACAGATCGTATTTCGCGAGATGCGTGCCATGCGGGTCTTCCTTCTTGATCGCGCGGAGCGCCGTCGGCGCCGTGAAGAGGGCTGCAACCTTGTGCTCGCTTGCGACGCGCCAAAACGCGCCGGCGTCCGGCGTTCCGACGGGCTTGCCTTCGTACAGGATGGTCGTGTTCCCGGCGAGAAGCGGCCCATAGACAATATAAGAGTGGCCGACGACCCAGCCGATGTCCGATGCCGACCAGAACACCTCGCCCGGCTTGACGCCGTAGAGGTTCTTCATCGTCCACGTGAGCGCCACCATGTGACCGCCATTGTCGCGCACGACACCTTTCGGCACGCCCGTGCTGCCGGAGGTGTAGAGGATGTAGAGCGGGTCGGTCGCGGCGACGGGCACGCAGTCCGCCGCAAGTCCACGTGCTTTGGCTTCGGCGACAAGGCCTGCCCAATCGTGGTCGCGGCCTTCGTGCAATTGCGCGGCCGCGAGAGGACGCTGGAGGATGATGCAGCTCTCGGGCTTGTGGGCCGCAATCTCGATGGCCTTGTCGAGAAGCGGCTTGTAGAGGACGGTGCGGCCCGGCTCCACACCGCATGAGGCGGACACCACCAGCTTCGGCTTGGCGTCGTCGAGCCGTTTGGCAAGCTCGTTGCTGGCGAAGCCGCCGAACACGACCGAGTGGATCGCGCCGAGCCGTGCCGTGGCCAGCATGGCGATCACGGCCTCGGGCACCATCGGCATATAGATGACGACGCGGTCGCCTTTCGCGACGCCGAGCCCCGCCAAAACGGCTGCGAACGTTGCCACCTCGTCGCTAAGCTCGGAAAAGGTGAATTTCCGCTTGGTGTTCGTGACCGGGCTATCGTAGATGAGCGCAGTGGCAGCGCCCTGCCCCGAATCGACGTGCCGGTCGAGGCAGTTGTAAGCCGTGTTGCAAAGGGCGCCCGGAAACCAGCGGCCATATTGTCCGGCGCCTTCGTCGAACACTTTGTCGTAAGGCTTGATCCAATCGACGGCGTCGGCGGCGTCAGCCCAGAAGGCTTCGGGGTCGGCCTTCCAGCTCTCGTAGACGTGCCGGTATTCGCTCATCGCTAACCCCGCCTGATTGCCTTGAGACGAGAGCGCTTCCCGTCCCGCGCGCCACTTTCGGCCGCGCCCGATGCCGTTCTAGAATAGCGCAACCGTGTCTGAGGAGAAGGATGAACGCACCATGCCCGGCAGACTGGCAGGCAAGATCGCATTGATTTCGGGCGGCGCAACTGGCATGGGCGGCGCCTCGTCGAGGCTGTTCGCGGCGGAAGGCGCCAAGGTCGGGGTCGTCGACCGCAACGAGGAGGCGGGGCGTGCCGTCGTGGCCGAGATCGAACGAGCTGGCGGCACGGCCATGTTCGCGCTCGCAGACGTCGCCAACGAGGCGCAAGTCAACACGGCGGTCGCCGCCGTCACGGCGGCATTCGGCGCGCCGAACGTGCTCTTCAATCACGCGGGCTCAATCATCATCAAGCCCTTCCTCGAAACGACGCTCGCGGAGTGGGAATGGCTGATGGCGGTCAACGTCACGAGCATGTTCCTCATGACCAAGGCGGTGCTGCCGGGGATGATCGCTTCCGGCGGCGGGTCGATCGTCTGCACATCGTCGATCTCGGCCATCGCGGCCACGCCGCGCGAAGTCGTCTACAATACGTCCAAGGGCGCCTGCCATATGTTCGCGCGCTCGATCGCGGTCGAGTATCGCGACCAGAACATCCGCTGCAACGCCGTCTGCCCGGGCTTCGTGCGCACGCCGCACGGCCTTCGCGAGGTCGACGCACTGAACAAGCTCGGCGTCGACATGTCGGATGCGGCGCTTGCCGTTCAACAGGGCCGCATCTGCGAGCCCGAGGAGGTTGCGCGCGCGGCGCTCTTTCTCGCAAGCGACGAGGCGAGTTTCATCAACGGCGCGCATCTCTTCGTCGACAACTGCTTCACCGCCGTGTGAGCCAGCGCGCCTCTTCCAGCGCTGCGCGAAAGCGCAGTCTAGGGCCTGGTCTTGTCGAGCAGAGCGCGCGCCGCTTCGAGGTCCTCTTGCGTGTCGACATCGTCCAGGAGCGCGGGATCATCGACGGCGACGGCTATCGATTCGGCGCGGTGCGCGCGCAACAAATCCTTTGCTCCGCCGCGGCCGGAGAGCCTCATCAGATCGGGGAACAAGCGCCGGGGCCACAGCACCGGGTTCCGCTGCTCTCCGGACGGGTCGGCGGGAAAGACGACGGCGCGGCGCTTGCCCGCCTCGAAGGAAGCGGCAATGCGGAGCAGCAAGGAC
>DASUQP010000087.1:0-3110 GCA_036280475.1 Methyloceanibacter sp.
GGAAGTTGGAATGGCCAGGCCGCGATGGCCGTCGGAGCGAGGATCCCGGGTGTCCCTACATCAGTAGGTGCGCGCCAAATGGCGGAGACCACGGTCCCCGTCAGGGTCGGGGCCCGGGGATTGTGCTCCTAACGCACCTCGCAGCCTGCCGTTTCGACTATAGCGAAGGAAATGCGATCCCGCGACAGGATCGAAGCTAAGGCCGCCTTCTTGCCTTGACCGGCGCCTTCACCTCGGTGCCGAACCGCTCGTTGAGAAGTTCCAGCCGGTCGGCGACGGCGTCGATGCGCTGAGCGAGATCAGTCTTGGCCGACTTCGCCGATTCATCGGCAACCGACCGGTCGCGTCGCGCCACGGCAAGCGCGGATTTCAGTTGCTCCATCTCGCGCTTGAGCTCCCACAATTCGTCAGTGATGAGCAGCGATGCCATGAGTATCAGACGATCGTCCCCCACCTGCCCAAATTTTCGTTTCATGTCTTCGACATGGGTGCCGAGATATTCCGTCAGCGCGATGAGGTGGCTTTCCTCGCCCTCGCCGCATTCGAGCCGATAGGTTCGGCCGTTCAGAACGACGCTGACTTGACCCATGACACCCCCCGGTACACGTGCTCCCGGCAATGATCTACCTGGGGTTGGCTGGCATCAAGTCCTTGAGCGTCACAATCACCGCCTCAAGTCTGCCGGAAACCTCTTCGTTGGCGGCCGACAGTCCGCGCACCCGGGCCCTTTCGGCCTCGAGCTCGCGGAGCAACCGGTCGCGGTCTTCGGTGAGGAACCGGACCTGCTCGCGCAACGCCGCAAGCGAAACGCCGTCCTCGGCTTCGGCAAAGGCCTGCCGCAAGAAGGTCTCAAGCTGATCGACAGCCAAGTCGAGCCGCGCGGCAGCCCGCTCCAGGGCGTCGGATTGGCTCATCGCTGTACTCTCCCCCTGAAACGCCGTTCTTCTTGTCAGCCTGACTCAAGCTGGTGACCCTCCGGCTTGATGTCAATGTTATGGCGCCCGACTTAAACGACGAACCTCGTGCCTTTGTTCCGCCCGCTGACATTGACAGACAAGCGAGCCCCATGATTTGAGACGGGCTCTGTGTTGAGCCTTCGATCGATTCGACGGGAGCGAGGAAGCGGGAGTCCAGCGGAGGATGGCCGAAATCAAGCCTCATTGCCGGCTTTATCTTCAGTTTCCCATGCAGCCTCCGGCCAACCTCATCAGCGGGCTTGCCCATGTTGCCGCCAACACCGACGCAGCTTGCGTCCTACTCTGTTCCGACCCCTCGCCTTCCAATGAGAACCCGGGCCCACTGGTTGAATTCGTGCAAGGAAGCGGGCTCGCCTGCCTCATCGCGGAGGATGCCGCGTTTGCCTCAAAATTAGGCGCCGATGGCGTTCATCTTGCCGCCGATTCAACTCGCTATACTGAGGCGCGCAAAATTCTCGGCCCGGATGCAAGTCTTGGCGCGGGATGCGGCTTGAGCCGTCACGACGCCATGCAGCTTGCCGGGATGGGCGCCGATTACGTCGCCTTCGGTCCTGCGGACAGGAGGGCTATTGACACGATCGATCAGTATGCTGATCTAATTAGTTGGTGGTCTGAGATTTTTGTCGTGCCGTGCGTCGCCTGGAATGTCGCAAGCGCAGAGGAAGCGGCGCGGTGTGCTGCTTGCGGCGCTGATTTCGTTGCACCCGCGCTCAGCCTCTGGCGGCGCGACGATGGTCCTCGGCTGATCGCCGAGATCGATCGTGCCGTTCGCGGGTCGCGGAGGGCCGCTTGACCGCTTATCGCGTATGCGCTGCCATCCTTGCAATCGCGCTGGCCCATGCGCTTGCCCCGACGCAAGCCGGCGCGGCGGAAAACCCTTCATACGCGGCCTACGCCCAAGGCCGCTACCTGACGGCGCTCAAGCTCGCAGAACAAGAGGCGGCACAAGGCTCGAAGGAAGCCTACACGCTCATAGGCGAGATCTATTCCGGGGGACTCGGCGTTGCGCAGGACTATGGCAAGGCGGCCGACGCCTATGCCAAGGCCTCCGATCTAGGCGACGCCAATGCCCAGCTCTTGCTGGGGCTTATGGTCGCCGAGGGGATCGGCGTGAAGAAGGACCCTCGCCTCGCCGCCGGCCTGTTCGAGAAAGCGGCGGAGAACGGCAATCCCGCCGCGCAATATAATCTCGCGCTCGTCTATCTCGATGGCAAGGGGCGCCCCGCCGACGAAGCGAAGGCCGCCCAATGGATGGAAAAGGCCGCCGCGGCGGGCAATCCCGCCGCGCAATACGACCTCGGCGCGCTTTACCAATTCGGCCGCGGCGTGCCGATCGACAAGATGAAGGCGGCGGAGTGGACGGGCCGCGCGGCCGACGCGGGCCTCGCCGATGCCCAGGTCGAGTACGCCGTCATGCTGTTCAAGGGCCAAGGCGTGGCGGTGGATGAGGCCCGCGCCGCCAAGCTCTTCCGGCTTGCCGCCGAGCAAGGCAATGCCGTCGCCCAGAACCGGCTCGCGCGGCTCTACGCCAATGGCGTGGCCGTCAAGGCCGATCCCGTGCAGGCCGCGAAATGGCATTTGCTGGCGCGCGGCGCCGGCGTCAGCGATTTCTCCCTCGACATCGTGTTGTCCAAGCTCACGCCGCAGGAGCGCGCCAAGGCGGAGGACGCGGCTGAGAATTGGCGGGGCGAGCGCTTGAGCGAGTAGCCGTCGCTCCGGCCGGTCGCACTTGACACCGGTTCGCCCGCGCGTCTTAAAGGCGCCGACCTTCCGATTTCGCCAAGGCGTCCCATGAAGATCAATGGCAACGAGATAAGGCCCGGCAATGTGATCCAGCACAAAGGCGGGCTCTGGGTCGCGGTGAAGACGCAGCATGTCAAGCCCGGCAAGGGACCGGCCTACGCGCAAGTCGAGCTCAAGAACGCGATCGACGGTACCAAGCTCAACGAGCGCTTCCGCTCCTCCGAGACGGTCGAGCGCGTGAGGCTCGAGCAAAAGGACTACCAGTTTCTCTTTGCCGAAGGCGACATGCTGACCTTCATGGACATGGATACCTACGACCAGATCCAGGTCCCGGCCGACTTCCTCGAAGAGCGCGCGGCCTTCCTGCAAGACGGCATGAAGGTGTCGATC
>DASUQP010000088.1:0-6250 GCA_036280475.1 Methyloceanibacter sp.
TGAGGAGCGCCCGGCGGCTCGCCAAGGGCGCGCCTCGAAGCACGCACACAATTTCTTGCTGCCGCGGTTCTCTTTTCTAACCTCCCCCCTCGTGGGGAGGTCCGGCGGCGCGCGAAGCCACAACGTGGCTACGCGCGACGCTGGGGTGGGGCCTGCGCGGGCATGACATTTGTGTGGTGTAAGATTACCCTTTCAGTGTCTTCCGGATTTTTTCCGCGGTGGCGGCGAGCGCCGTCTGGTCCCCCATTTTGCCCGCGTGCGGCTTTAGCGCCTCGCCCTCTTTGCGCGGGATGATGTGGACGTGCAGGTGGAACACCGTCTGGCCTGCGGCCGCGCCGTTGAATTGCTGGATCAGGACGCCGTCCGCGCCCATGGCCTCTTTGATCTTCGGCGCGAGCTTCTGCACGACCGCCATCAGCTTGGCGAGAGCGACTGGCGAAATGTCGAAAAAGTCGCGCGCCTTCTCCTTGGTGACGACCAGAGCGTGCCCGTCGGCCCGCGGCATGATGTCGAGGAAGGCGAGCGTGTCGGCGTCCTCGTAGATCTTATGGCAGGGGATCTCGCCGCGGAGCACCTTGGCGAAGACGTTGTTCTCATCGTAGGCCATTGCAGCCTTCTAGCCCTTCATTGTCATCGCCCGGTAGGACCGGGCGATCCAGCAATGCGCGCGTTAGGTTATAGCGAAGCACCGGGGTTACTGGATACAAGCTTTCGCCTGTATGCCGCCTTATGCCTTGCCGCGGTAGGGCGATTCCGTGGCAAGGAGCGCGATCTCGCGCGAGACCGCGCGGCGCTCCCGTTTCAGATAGTCGGCGACGGCGCGGCGCAAGCCGGCATCGGCGATGTAATGCGCGCTATAGGTCTCGACCGGCAGATAGCCTCGGGCGAGCTTATGCGCGCCTTGAGCGCCCGCCTCTACGCGGGCGAGCTTGTTAGCGATGGCGTATTCGATGGCCTGATAATAGCAGACCTCGAAATGGAGGAAGGGGTGGTGCCCGATGCCGCCCCAGTAACGGCCGTAGAGTGCATCCTCGCCCAGGAAGTTGAGCGCGCCCGCGACATAGCGCCCGGAGCGCTTGGCGAGAATGAGCACCATCCGGTCGGCCATGCTCTCGGCGAGCAGGCTGAAGCAGTCCCGCGTCAGATAGGGCGAGCCCCATTTGCGCGAGCCCGTGTCCATGTAGAAGGCAAAGAAGGCGTCGAGACGCGCCTCGGTGAGGTCGCTTCCCGTCACCCATTCGATGGCGATGCCGTCAAGAAGCGCCTCGCGCCGCTCCTTTCTGATGACCTTCCGCTTGCGCGAGGCAAGCGCCGCCAGGAAATCGTCGAGGGTCGCATAGCCCTCGTTCCGCCAGTGGAATTGCTGGTCGGTTCGCTTGAGGTAGCCGATCTCGCCCGCAAGCTCCCATTCCTCCCGCGTCGGGAAGGTGATGTGCAGAGAAGAGAGGCCGAGCCGGTCCGTCACCTGGATCGCCGCCTGCAGCAGGAGCGCTTCATGCGCGGCTCGGTTCTCCCCATCCCTGACAAGCAGGCGCCGCCCGGTGACGGGCGTGAAGGGAACCGATACCTGAAGCTTTGGATAGTAGCGGCCGCCGGCGCGCGCATAAGCGTCAGCCCAGCCGTGATCGAACACGTACTCCCCGAGCGAATGCGATTTGACGTAGCAGGGCATGCAGCCGATCAGTCTGCCCGACTTGTCTTCGAGGAGAAGGTGATGCGGCAGCCAGCCGGTCGCTCGGGTTGCCGACCCGCTCCCCTCTAAGGCCATCAGAAAAGCGTGTGAAATGAAAGGGTTAGTCCGATCCGTTGCGGGCGATTCCGTTGCGGCGCCCCCTTGCGCGCAGGCGTCCCAATCGCATGCGGCGACATCGCCGATGCGCGCGGCAATGCGCAAGGAAAAGGCCTCGCTCGCGCGTTCGGATTCGGCACGGGTCGGGGTCTGTTCGATATCGCCCATCGCTTTATGGCTTGATCCCTTCAAAGATCATGGCATCTGCATAGCGCATGGCGCGTTCGCGCTCCTCCTCGGTCCGCACCGTCCATGTCAACAGCGGTAACCCGAACAGGGTTCGCGCAACGAGCGGCGCGACCGCGGGCAGCGCCGCGATATCGTAGGCAATGAAGTTGGGCCGGGCGATGGCGGCGCTCAGGAGATGGCGCATGGTAAAGCGCTGCTTGGCCGTGAGATGCGGCCAATCGCCGGGCTTGTCGAACCGCTCGGCCACCAGTCCGCGCGGAAGCTCGGGGGCGACCTCGCCAAACGACGCCAGCGCGTAAGGGTCGAACGACATCACGGCCACGGGCCCTTTGTAGGAGGCGAGCATGGCGGCAATGTTCTTCTCGAACGTGCCCTCGCGCGTCCAGGTGCTCTTCACTTCGAGCAGCAGCGGCACGTGGCCGTCGACGAGGCTGAGCAGGACGGGAAGCGAAAGGATGCGGTCATCGCTGTTGCGCAAGGGAATGCCGGACAGAGTGTCGACGTCGCGCGCGGCGACCGGGCCGGTCTCGGCCGTGAGCCGGTCGAGTGTCGCGTCGTGAAAGACGATCGGCATGCGGCCCGCGGCGCATTGCACGTCGACTTCAACGGCCAGGCCCTTGCCCATGGCGGCGCTGACGGCCGAGACGCTGTTCTCGATGATGCCCTTGGCCGCATTGTGCAAGCCGCGATGGGCAATGGGCCGCTTCAACCAATAGAGCTCGGCCATGAGAGACGCTCGGCCACGGGGCTTAGTCTATCGCAAAAATCGCATCGACCTCGACTGCGGCGTTGAGCGGCAGGCTCGCGCAACCAACGGCGATCCGGGTATGGATCCCTTTATTGCCGAGAATCTCGACCATGAGGTCGGACGCGCCGTTGAGCACCTTGGGGTGGTCGGCGAAATCGGGAGCGGCGTTGACGAAGCCGTTGAGGCGCACAAGCTGGACGATGCGGTCGAGATCGCGCAGCGCGGCTTTCGCTTGCGTCAGGATGTTGAGAGCGCAAAGCCGCGCCGCCTCCTGGCCGCGTCCGAGGTCGAGTTCGGCACCGACCTTGCCGGCAACGGCAATCTTGCCGTCGACGAGGGGCAGCTGGCCGGAAATGAAAAGCTGACCGTTGATGTGAAGAAAGGGAGCATAGCTGCCGATCGCCGCTCTTGCCTCGGGAAGGACGAGCCCGAGTGCCTTCAGCCGTGCTTCGATCTCACCCGCCATGGTCGTCCTCTTCAGCCTTGAGTGCTCTGCCGCGAGGGCCTAAACCATTCAGCAAATCCGATCGCCGCGCAAGAAGCGGTCATGACCTCCTCTTGTCCGTCATTGCGGTTGGTGCGAAGAATCGCTTGGCCACGGGGCAACGGGCTAAAAACCCTGGCCAAGGGTTGGGAATAGCATATGGGCGGTTTCAGCCAACGGTTTCTACTGACGTTGCTCGTGGCAGGGCCGCTCGCCGGAACGCCTAACGGTTCCGCTCAGGCGATCGCGGCAAACGAGGCGAACAAGCTCGTGCCCCATCGGGCCGTCTATGAGATGAAGCTCGACGATACGCGCTCGGCCACGGGCATTACCGGCATTACCGGCATCGATGGCCGCATGGTGTTCGAGTTCACCGGCTCCGAGTGCGACGGCTATTCGCTCAATATGCGCATGGTCACGCAGATGACCGATTCCCAGGATCAGACCAACCTGACCGATCTCCGCTCCTCGACTTGGGAGCAGGGCGACGGGCGGAAGTTCCGTTTTCAATCGTCACAATACGTGAACGAAAAGCAGGGCGACGTGACCATGGGGCGCGCGGTGCGCGAAACCCCCAACGAAGCGGTCAGAATCAAGCTGAGCCAGCCCGCGCAGGCGGAGCTCAAGCTTTCTGGCCCGGTGCTGTTCCCGACGCAGCATAGCCTTGCCTTGATCGATAAGGCGCGCGCCGGTCAGACGCTGTTCCAGGCGCGGGTCTACGACGGCTCGGAGAAGGGAAGAAAAGTCTACGAGACCACGGCCGTCATCGGAAAGATTGTGCCGCCCGGCGCCGACCCCAAGCTCGAGATCGTCGCCAAGGACAAGGGACTGGGCGAGCTTAGCTCGTGGCCCGTGTCGATCGGCTATTTCGAGGAACAGACCGGCGATCTCACGCCGAGCTATCAGATCGATTTTCGGCTCTACGAAAACGGCGTCAGCCGCGAGCTCCTGATCGACTATGGCAGCTTCTCGGTCTACGGGACCTTGACCGCGCTCGAGTATCTCAAAGCCTCAGAGTGTCACTGAGGGGCCTGAGAGACCCCTCGCGGCCCCGGAGCCGCGGCACCTTGCCATGCCCCAAAGCGTTTGCCGCCCATCGAAAGAAATTCGTTAGAGGTTTCCGGCGAAACTCGCCCGGCGCTTGAAGGACGGGAGCAGGGACCATGTTTTGGAGGCTTAAATCGGCTCCGAGCGCCATGGCGCCTTTGCACGAGATCGCCCATCATGGGGGGACCGAATCGCAGCCGCGGCCGAGCACCATGACCAAGACCATTCTGATCGTCGAGGACAACGAGCTGAACATGAAGCTGTTTCATGATCTGCTCGATGCCCATGGCTACAAGACACTCCAGACGCGGAACGGTATGGAAGCACTCGCGCTTGCCCGCGAGCACCGTCCCGATCTTATCTTGATGGACATCCAGCTCCCCGAGGTCTCGGGGCTTGAAGTGACCAAATGGCTGAAAGAGGACGACCAGCTCCGCAAAATTCCGGTCGTCGCGGTCACGGCCTTCGCCATGAAGGGCGATGAGGAGCGCATCCGCGAAGGCGGTTGCGAGGCCTATATCTCGAAGCCGATCTCGGTCTCGATGTTCCTCGACACGATCAGGCAGTTCATCGGCGAGGCGCGGTAAGGACAACAACCGCATGCGTGCTCTTCGGCACAAAAGCCGCTGCTAAGAGCCGCCGCCGAGAGGGAACCCAACGGCCGATTCCGTGGACTGAGCATCGCGCCTAAGTTTATGTGCAACCTGAGCGCTTAACCTTAACACTTTACAAAGCTTAGCATTTTATCGTATTAAGCGAGGAATAAGATTGATTTCATCCCGTCTTTGCCTGTTTTATGATCAGACTCGCAGTCGAACGCGACGGGAGGCAATTGGGGCTTCGGATTTGCGGCGCCAAGTTCCGAGCAGCTCTGGACCCTCTATTCCCCTCGTCCTAAGAGTTAACCCTGCGGAATGCTCAGGTCCGCCGCATCTCCTGGGTCCGTAGGGTTCGGCCGGCCGGAGCGCGGTTGAGTGGCCTCCTCGTTAGCGCCGCGTTTCGGCCGGCCACCAGTTCACACAACCCTTTTCGTGGGTGCCCGTGGTTGTCTTGCCGGCCGTTCGCACATAAGGCCGCTCACAGCCTCGGCCGGGCCGTCGCGCTGTCTCGCAGATCGCAAGGGCTACCCTCCGATCTTGCCTACTTGATTTTGGCTTCCTTGAATTCGACGTGCTTGCGCGCAACGGGGTCGTATTTCTTGAATACGAGCTTCTCGGTCTGATTGCGCGGGTTCTTTTTGGTGACGTAGTAGTAGCCCGTCCCGGCTGAACTCACGAGCTTGATCTTCAGGGTGACAGGCTTGGCCATCTCGTCCTCGACAAGGCTGGGGGCAAATTTGGCGCGACCCTACTCGCTCGGAGCCGGAAGTCAAGGCGGCGCAGGCTATGGTCCGCGCGTAGGCTAACGTCGCTTCTTGCGACCGCGTCCACGCCCTTGCCCGCGCGGGCCCTTGTAGCGTTGCGCCTTTCCCCTGTCGCTCGGCTTCCGTGCGCCCTTCGGTCGCGGGCGTATGGGGCGTCCTTCGCTCAGCATCTCGAACCGCAGCGCGCCGGCAGTCGGGATCGCCTCGACAAGCCTGACCTCGACGGGATCGCCGAGCCTGTAGGCGAGGCCCGTATCCTCGCCGACGAGCGCGTGCCGGACCTCGTCATGAAAGTAGTATTCGCGCCCGATCGACGAGGCCGGGACGAAACCGTCGGCACCCGTCTCGACGAGCCTGACGAACAGGCCGCTGCGGACGAGGCCAGAGACCCGCGCCGCAAACGCCGCCCCGATCCGGTCGGCGAGATAGGCCGCGATGAGGCGGTCCGCGGTCTCCCGTTCGGCCGCCATGGCCCTGCGCTCGGTTTCGGAGATATGACGCGCGATCTCCTCAAGCTCGCCCATCTCGGTGTCGCTCAAGCCGTCGTTCCCCATCCCCAAGGCCCGCGCCAGCGCGCGGTGGACGATGAGATCGGCATAGCGGCGGATCGGCGAGGTGAAATGGGCGTAG
>DASUQP010000089.1:0-20125 GCA_036280475.1 Methyloceanibacter sp.
CGAAATAGGCGTCGATCGATTTTACCACGGCTTCGGCGGTGCGGTCGCGCCAGGCCTCGGAGGTGAGCAGCTTCTCGTCGTCGGGATTGCTCAAGAACCCGAGCTCGAGCAGCACCGAGGGCACGTCGGGAGCCTTTAAGACGCGGAATCCGGCCGATCTTATTTTGCGGGTGTGCAGCGCCCCCCGCGCGGCGAGCTCTCCGACGATCGACCGCGCAAACACCGCGGAGCGGTTCTGCGTTTCGCGTTGCGCCAAGTCGATCAGGATATTCGCAAGAACCTCGTCGGAGTCGCTCGGCAGCTCGATGCCGGCGAGCGCGTCGGAAAAGTTCTCCTTGGCGGCAAGCGCGCGGGCCTCTTCGTCGGAGGCCTTCTCCGACAGCGTATAGACTGTGGCCCCCGTCGTCTTGTCGATCTCTTGGGGGAAGTAGTCGGCATGGATCGAGAGAAAGAGGCCGGCCCCTTTCTTCTGCGCGAATTCCACGCGCTCGCGCAGCGCGAGGAACCTATCGTCCTCGCGTGTGAGATAGACCTCGTAGCGACCGGCAGCTTCGAGTTTGGCCTTCAACGCGCGCGCAAAGGTGAGGACGACCTCCTTTTCGGTGATGCCCGAGGCGCTCTTGGTGCCGGGATCGAGGCCGCCATGGCCGGCGTCCAACACCACCACGGGCTTGGCGTAGGGAGGCCTTGAGGGCGTTTGCGGGGCGACGATCGGCATCTCCTTTTCCGCCTGCGCTCTTGCTTCCTTCTGCTTGGCCAGAAATGTCTTCTCGTCCGTCGGCACGAGATCGACGACGAGACGCGCGGGCTGATCGTCGCGCGGTTCGAGGACGAAGGCTTTGTCGATGAGGAACGGTCCGGCGACATCGATGACGATGCGCGCCTTACCCGGCGCGAACAGTCCGTAGCGGTAGGCAGTGACAAGTCCCCGCTTCTGCTTCCCGATCCCGTCGGGCATCTGGAAGTTCACGTCGGGAGCGTCGACGATGACGCGGTAGGGATTGCCGAGCGCGAAGACGTGAACGTCGACCTTCCTGGACAGGTCTGCGATGAAGCGCGTGCGTTCCCGATCGCCCGCAACGCGCGCGTCGTTGGCGACGGCCGGGGCGGTTTCAGTCGCGCCCGCGAACGACGCGGAGATCAGCGCCAATTCAAGGCCGACGAAGGCCAGCATCGGCACGGCCGCAAGCAAGGCACGCCGAACGTGCATCGTCCCCCACAGTCTAAGCCGGCCAACGAATCGCCCCGCCGCTCCGCAGGGCGCGTGACCGGTTTTGCGCCTAAATAGGCTCGGAAATCCGCCAAAACTTAACCACGCAGTCGTTAAGCGACTGTTGTGGCCCTTTTTTGGGGCTCCCGACCCGCGACGCTTGCCAAATCTCCCGCCGTACCCGTAATAAGGATCAGGCCCGCAATGCGGGCCAGAGCCCTTGGACGCCAAACGGCGATACGGGCGGAATTGTTTCCCGCGTCGGGCCTCGTTCTGACGGCCAGGACGCTAGAAAAGGCGGCAAGGTGAGAGCAGGCCGCCAAACTCTCTCGAGCCGCGTTCAAGACGCGGCGGTGAGGACTGCGATGCAAGATCAGTGCAATCCTATAAGTATCGGAAATGACAAGACTTTTACGATACTTCCGATTGCCTTCCGGCCAGTGATGGCCGCGCCCTTGGGCCCGAAAGCTGGGCCGCTCCTGGGGCGTCGCAGCGAATCATGGTCTATTGGTCATTGGCGCGCGCGAGGCTCGGACGCGAAGATTTCTTGGCGGACGTCTGTTCCGCCCTCCGAGACCAGCGCGGCGGAGATAACACAACATGGCAAGCAAAATGCTGATCGATGCGGCGCATCCGGAGGAAACCCGGGTCGTCGTCGTAAGGGGTAATCGCGTAGAGGAATTCGACTACGAATCAGCAAACAAGAAGCAACTCAGAGGCAATATTTATCTTGCCAAAGTCACGCGCGTAGAGCCGTCGCTGCAGGCGGCCTTCGTCGATTACGGCGGCAATCGCCACGGCTTCTTGGCCTTTACTGAAATTCATCCCGACTATTACCAAATCCCTGTCGCGGATCGTCAGGCGCTCCTTGAGGAAGAGGCCGCCGAGGAAAGCCGCGCGTCCGCGGCGGAGGCCGCGGAGGACGAGGCCGCGGCCGGACGCCGCCACGGGCGCCGGCGGCGCGGCCGCGGGCGTCATGAGGGACAAGGGCGCCGCGACGCCCCCTCGCCGAGCGCCGCTCCGGCGGAACCGATGCCGATTGCGAAATTGGAACATGACGACGACGACGAGATCGATACCACGCCGCGCGAGGATCCGCAGGTCGTCGCCATGGAGGCGACCGATCTCATCCACAAAGTGTCCGAGCCCGCCGAGGAGCCCGACGCGGAAACCGAAGAACGCCATTTCGCCGCAGAGCCGGAGCCCGGCGATGCCGGGGAAGACGAGGATGAGGCCGAGCCGGGCGAGATCGTCGGCCAACCGGTGGCGTTGAAAGAGGGCAATGGCGAGACCGCCGTCGAGGCGGTCGAATCGGTCGGCTCTGAGGACGTGCTCGAGGAAGTGCCCGAGCGGGCAAGACGCCGCCGCGGGCGCCCCTACAAGATCCAAGAGGTAATCCGCCGCCGCCAGATCATCCTGGTGCAGGTGGTGAAGGAGGAGCGCGGCAATAAGGGCGCGGCTCTGACCACTTACCTCTCGCTTGCCGGCCGCTACACCGTGCTCATGCCGAATACGGCGCGCGGCGGCGGAATCTCGCGCAAGATCACCAATCCCACCGACCGCAAGCGCTTGCGCGAGATCGCAGGCGAGCTCGAAGTGCCGGAAGGCATGGGACTGATCATCCGCACCGCCGGCGCCCAGCGCACCAAGACCGAGATCAAGCGCGATTACGACTATCTCTTGCGGCTATGGGAGAACGTGCGCGATCTCACCCTGAAATCGACGGCGCCGGCGCTCGTCTATGAGGAAGGGAGCCTGATCAAGCGCTCCATTCGCGACCTCTACAACAAGGACATCGACGAGGTGCTGGTGGCGGGCGACGACGCCTATCGCGAAGCCAAGGACTTCATGCGCATGCTGATGCCGAGCCACGCGAAGAACGTGAAGCCGTACAAGGAGCCCGAGCCTGTCTTCATCGGATACCAGGTCGAGCGCCAGCTTGCCGCGATGTTCTCGCCGCAGGTCGTGCTGAAATCCGGCGGCTATATCGTGATAAATCAGACCGAGGCGCTGGTTTCGATCGACGTGAATTCGGGCAAGGCGACGCGCGAGCACAATATCGAGGACACCGCGCTCAAGACCAATCTGGAGGCCGCGGAGGAGATCGCCCGGCAGCTGCGCTTGCGCGACCTCGCCGGACTGATCGTGATCGACTTCATCGACATGGACGAGCGCCGCAACAACCGGCTGGTGGAGCGGCGCCTCAAGGAAGCGTTGCGTCACGATCGCGCCCGCATCCAGGTCGGTCGCATCAGCCATTTCGGCTTGCTCGAAATGTCGCGGCAGCGCCTCAGGACCGGCATGCTCGAAGGCTCGACCAAGCCTTGCCCCATGTGTCAGGGAACCGGCATGGTGCGATCCGTCGAGTCGGTCGCACTCGATATTCTGCGCTCCATCGAGGACCGGCTCATAACCGACGGCGTGGTGCCGCTCGTCGCCACCACCGCGGTCGACGTCGCGCTCTATATCCTCAATCAGAAGCGCATCCATCTGAACGACATTCAGCAACGCTATCGCGTTGCCATCACGGTGAATGCGGATGAGGACATGCACATCTCGCAATTCGTGATCGAGCGGGCGGCGGAAGGCGAGATCGCCAACGGCTCGGTCCCGGTGCATATGGATTGGGCCCATCACCAAGAAACACCCGCTCGCCCGGCGGCGGCAGAAGCGGAAGCCGAACCGCCGCGATCCCGTTCGCGACGGCGGCGGCGACGGCGGCGTTCGGACGGCGGCGAGTTCCATCGGCCGATGCACTCGGCCGCTGCGGAGCCCGAGGAGGAGATGGAGGAGAGAGCCGAGCAGCCGCGGACCACTGGCGCCGCGGCAGCGAGCGGCGGCGAAGCGAAAGAGGAAGGCGGTGCGCAAGCCCGCAAGGGGCCGCGCCGCAGAGGCCGCCGCGGCGGACGCCGCGGCCGTTCCGGCCAGCGTCCCCAGGGAGCCCCGGGAGAGGAGGGACCGAGCGACAGCCGGATCGGCGTTCGCGGCGAGAGAGCCGCAACCTCTCCCGTCGACGCAAGCAAGAACGGGATCGGTGGCCCGCGATCTGATGAGGAGGCATCTGCGCAAGAGCCCGCTCCCGTCCTTGAGACTGTCACAACGGCCAGCGAGCGCGAACCGCCAAGTGGTGCACATGCGGAAACTGGGGGCGAGCCGGAACCGCCCCGCCGCCGCGGCTGGTGGCAGCGCTAGGGAGGTCGGGGAGCGCGGAGGGCGGCCGCGCTTCTGCCGATAAAGGGAGGGGCTTCGCCCGTCACGTTGTCGCCGTATTCAACCGCCAAGCAAAGACGGCGGCGAAGAGACGGCCCAAGGCGACAGCATATCGCCAGTACTCTAAAGCATAGAGCCGGCGGCTCCGCCGCGGCCCTCGTCGAGCCAAGCGAACAGGCCGAACATCCATGCCGCTAGAGGCTCATGTCCAACCCCGGTCAAAAGCGCGGCGGCTCCGCGCGGTGTTTGTCGGGGCGCTTTCCGCCGCTCAAATCGTCGCGACGACGGCGGATGCGAAGGGGCTCATCCGTGACGCCGAGATCGAAGCGCTGATCCGCATTTACGCCAAGCCCATCCTGAACGCGGCCGGCATCGGCTCTCAAGGCATCCGCATTCACCTCGTCAACGATCTGAGCTTCAACGCCTTTGTCGTCGACGGGCACAACATCTTCATGCATGCCGGGGGCCTGACGAGCGCCAAGACGCCCAATCAGGTGATCGGCGTCCTCGCCCATGAGACCGGACATATCACCGGCGGTCATCTCGCCCGGCTCAGGACCCAGGTCTCGCGCGCGAAATCGGCGGCGCTCATGATGCAAATCATCGGGCTTGCTGCCATGGTCGGGGGCGCTTTCGCAGGAGCCCCGGGGATGGGCCAGGCCGGTATGGGGGTGGCCACAGGCGGAATGGACGCCGCCTTTCGCACACTGCTCGCCTACCGCCAGAACGAGGAGTCGTCGGCCGACCAGGCCGCGGTCACGTTCCTCAACGCCACCAAGCAATCGGGCCGCGGAATGATCGAGACTTTCGAGTTCATGGGCAGCAAGCTTGTCGGGGTCCAAGGCATCAACCCTTACCTGCAATCGCACCCGTTGCCGCAGCAGCGCATCACGAATCTCAGGGCGCTTGTCGAATCGAGCCCCTACTACAACAACGTCGACCCCCCCGAGCTCCAGTTCCGTCACGACTTGATGAAGGCGAAGCTGTTCGGCTTTCTCGACGACCCGGCGACTGTGTTCAACCGCTACCCGCAGACCGACCAGAGTCTTCCGGCGCTCTACGCGCGAGCCATCGCCGTCTACCGGAAATCCGGCATGAAGGCTGCGGCGCCGCTCATCGATCAGCTGATCGCCGCCAAACCCGATTGGCCCTATTTCTACGAGCTCAAAGGCCAGTTTTTGTTCGAGAGCGGCAACCCGGCGGCGGCGGTTCCTCCGCTTCGCGAGGCGGTACGGCTCAGTCCCAACGAGCCGCTGCTTCGGGTGATGCTGGGCCAGGCGCTCCTTGGCGCCAACGACCGCAAGCTCGTCGACGAGGCCATCACCAATCTGCGAACCGCGCTTACACGCGAGGACAACTCGGCCATGGGGTACCGCCAGCTCGCCGCGGCTTACGCCCGGAAAGCCGAGGCGGCACAAGCAGTTGGCGGCAAGAAGCAGTTCATGGCGCAAGCCGCGCTTGCATCGGCCGAGGCGTATTTCTATGAAGGTCAGCTGAAGCTCGCCAAACAACAGGCCAAGCGCGCCAGGGACGGCTTCATCGACGGGACGCCGAATTGGATCAAGGCCGACGACATCCTGGCTTTCGAAGTCCCCCAAACCAACTGACATAAAGCGCCTGGAGATTTCAGCATGACCCCCAAGACAGGCTTGGCCACGGCGCTCGTGGCCGCAATCGTGGCCGCGCTCGTGACCGCGGCCACCCTCCTCGTCGTCTGGCGCGCGGCGCCCGGCGTGGTCGAGGTTCCCGTGGTCAAGGTTCCCCGGGCGGCGCTCGACGAGAAGACCATCATCGATGTCGTCCGCGACTATCTCACCAAGAACCCCGAGATCTTGGTCGAGATGACGACCGAGCTCGACAAGCGCCAGCAGGCCGCGGAGTCGGCGAAGCAGCAAAAAGTGATCGGCGAAAATGCCGACACCATCTTCCGCTCGCCGCTTTCCTATGCCGCGGGCAACGCCAACGGCGATGTGACCGTGGTCGAGTTCTTCGATTACAATTGCGGCTACTGCCGCCGGGCGCTGCCCGACGTGGTCAAGCTCATTGATACCGACGACAAGGTGCGCGTCGTGTTCAAGGAGCTGCCCATTTTCGGCGAGGAGTCCGAGTGGGCGGCGAAGGCCGCTCTCGCCGCCGGCAAGCAGGGAAAATATTTCGAGATGCACCAGAAGCTCTACGCGGCGCCGGGCAAGTCCGACAAAGAGAAGGCGCTCCGCGTCGCCGCCGAAATCGGCCTCGACGTGCCGCAGCTCGAGAAGGACATGGAAGATCCCTCGATCAAACAAGCACTCGAAGAGACCAAGGAGCTCGCCACGAAACTCGGCTTGCAGGGAACGCCGCTCTACCTGATCGGCGATCGGATGATCCCTGGCGCTCCTGACGACCTTTACGATCAGTTGGTGGCAAAGGTCGCCGAGATCCGGGAAAAGGGCTGCAAGGTGACCTGCTGAGCGCCTCGTTAAGGAGACGTTCGCCCTCGGGCGCTCCACTCATTTTGCCGAATGGCCGAAAAGCTGGTAAAGGGGCCGGTCCCTCATGCCGGGGCCAGCGCAGGGGAGCCCGCGCACCGCCCGGCCGTATCAGGCGTTTCCTAGCCGCCATGGCGAAGCCGATCTACGTGTTGAACGGTCCCAATCTCAACCTGCTTGGGACCCGCGAGCCAGAGGTTTACGGCCGGGAGACGCTCGATGACCTGCGCGCCCAGTGCGAGCGCAAGGCGGAGGCGCTTGGATTTTCGCTGGTGTTCCGCCAGAGCAATCACGAGGGCGAGTTGGTGGCATGGGTCCAAGAGGCGAGAACGGAGGCGGCCGGGCTGATCGTCAATGCCGGGGCCTTCACCCACACCTCGATCGCGCTCCTCGATGCGTTGCTGGCTTGCACGGTGCCGGCGGTGGAGGTTCACCTGTCGAATATCTTCGCCCGCGAACCGTTTCGACACCATTCATACATTTCCAGGGCGGTAAAAGGCGTGATCTGCGGCTTCGGGGCGACCGGTTACGAGCTTGCCATCGAGGCGCTGACGGCAACGCTTGCGCCGGCGAAGCCAAAGTGACCGGGGCGGTAAAAGGAAGCCACCCATGAGTAAACAAGGGGGCAGCTTCGACAAGGACCTGATCCGCGAGCTTGCCGCGCTTCTGGAGGAGACCGGTCTCACCGAGATCGAGGTCGAACATGACGGGCGACGGATCAGAGTCGCGCGCGGGGTGAACCTCACGACCACGCTGACCACCGACCTTCCGCAGGCCGAACCGCGCGAGAGCGCCCGCGCAAAAGGCGACGGTCCAAAGCCCGCGAAACGGGCGGCGGGCCAAGGCGAGGAGTTCATCGTACATCCCGGCACCGTGACATCGCCGATGGTGGGCACCGCCTATCGCGCGCCCGAGCCCGGAGCGCCGCCCTTCATCGAAATCGGATCGAAGGTCACGGCGGGGCAAACGCTCCTCATTATCGAGGCCATGAAGACCATGAACCAGATCCCCTCCCCCCGCGCCGGCACCGTCATCGCCATCCTGGTCGAGGACGGACAGCCGGTCGAATATGGCGAGCCGCTGGCGGTGATCGAGCAACGCTAGCCGGGGCGCGATGTTCGACAAGATCCTGATCGCCAACCGGGGAGAAATCGCGCTTCGCGTCGAACGCGCCTGCAAGGAGTTGGGCGTCGCCACCGTGGCGGTGCACTCGACCGCCGACGCCGATGCCATGCATGTGCGCCTCGCCGACGAGAGCGTGTGCATCGGCGCTCCCCCGGCCAAGGACAGTTACCTCAACATTCCGGCCATCGTTGCCGCCTGCGAGATCACGGGCGCCGACGCGGTGCATCCCGGCTACGGCTTCCTGGCCGAAAATGCTCGCTTCGCCGAGATTCTCGAGGAGCACGAGATCACCTTCATCGGCCCGACCGCCGAACACGTTCAGCTCATGGGAGACAAGATCCAGGCCAAAATCGCGGCGCAACAGATCGGCATCCCGGTGGTGCCGGGCTCAGGCCCGGTCGATGACTTCGATGAGGCGAAGCGTGCCGCGCGCGAGATCGGCTATCCGGTGCTGGTCAAGGCGGCAGCGGGCGGCGGCGGACGCGGCATGAAGCTTGCCCTGTCGGAGGACGAGCTTGAGCCTGCGCTTCTGACCGCGCGCAACGAAGCGAAGGCCGCCTTCGGCGACAGTACCGTCTATCTCGAAAAATACCTGACCCGTCCCCGCCACATCGAAGTGCAGGTCCTGGGCGACGGAAGGGGGAATGCCATCCATCTCGGCGAGCGCGACTGTTCGCTGCAGCGCCGCCATCAAAAACTCTGGGAGGAGGCGCCCTCGCCTGCGCTGAACGAAAACGAGCGCGTGCGGATCGGCGAGATCGTAGCCAAAGCGATGCAAGCGTTAAGCTATCGCGGAGTCGGCACCGTCGAATTCCTGTACGAGGCCGGCGCGTTCCATTTCATCGAGATGAACACGCGCCTCCAGGTCGAACATACCGTCACCGAGATGATCACCGGGATCGATCTCGTCATCGAGCAGATCAGGATCGCGGCAGGCGCGCCGCTTTCGCTCAAACAGGAGGACATTCCCTTCAACGGCCATGCCATCGAATGCCGCATCAACGCCGAGAACCCGCAGACCTTCAGGCCGTCGCCGGGGACGATCACGCATTTCCACACGCCGGGAGGGCTCGGTGTCAGGGTCGATTCGGGCGCTTACGCGGGCTACACTATCCCGCCTTACTACGACAGCCTGATCGGCAAGCTGATCGTGCACGCAAGGACCCGCAACGAGTGCCTGATGCGGCTCAAGCGGGCACTTGGAGAATTCGTGGTTGATGGCATCGAGACCACCATACCGTTGTTTACCTCGCTTATCGCCGAGCCCGATATCGTCAATGGCAACTACGATATCCATTGGCTTGAGAAACACCTCGCCAAGCACGGCACCCGCGGAAAGCGCTGATGACGGCGATTGACGACGTCACCATCGAGATCACGCCGCAGGTGCTGCTCAAGGCCTATGCGTGCGGGATCTTTCCCATGGCCGAGAGCGCGGAGGACAACGCGCTCTATTGGATCGAGCCGGAGCGGCGCGGCATTCTTCCGCTCGACCGCATGCATGTGCCGAAGCGGCTTGCCCGCTTGATCCGCAGCGGCGGCTTCGAGGTCAAGGTCGACCGCAATTTCGAGGCCGTCATCGACGGGTGTGCCGCGCCCCGCTCCGGCCGGCGCTCGACCTGGATCAACGGCCGCATCAGGAGCCTTTACCGCGAGCTGTTTGCGCTCGGTCATTGCCACACGATCGAAGTCTGGCAAGACGGCGTCCTCACCGGAGGGCTTTACGGGGTGCATCTCGGCCGCGCGTTCTTCGGCGAGAGCATGTTTTCGAGGGCGCGCGATGCGAGCAAGGTCGCGCTCGTCTATCTCGTGGCACGATTGATCTACGGAGGCTTTACCCTTCTCGACACGCAATTCGTCACCGGGCACCTTGCGCGCTTCGGCGCGATCGAGGTCAGCCGGGACGAGTTTCAGCGATTGCTGGAGTCCGCGTTGGGCGGTGGCTTGGCCCACGGCAGCGGCTCGGCCGGCTCGGGCGGCGGTGGCGCCGCAGCCGCGTCGGCGGGCGCCTCCCCCGGCGGGGCCTCGGCAGGAGGTGCGCCGGGAGGTGCCTCGGCGGCCGGCGCGGCGCCAGGGTCTGCGGCGTTCGCGGCGTTGCCGGAAGGCGCCGGCGGCGCATTCGTCTTGCAGTTGGTCAGCCAGACGTCGAAGACCGGATGCTCGACCGCGTGAAGGCCGGGGCTTTCGGCGAGCATCCAGCCGGTGAAGATGCGCTGCACCTCGCCGGTCAGCTTGACCTCATCGACCTCGACAAAAGACGCGGTGTGGGGCTGCTCGGTCGGCGGGCGCGTGTCGCAAACCCGCGGCGTCACTTTGAGGGCGCCAAACTCGACCGTGTTGTTGATGGGAATCTCGAGACGGGAGATGCGCCCCGTGACCTTATCGAGGGCGGCGAAGACCGCGATCGGGTTCCTGACGATCTCGGCGCCGGCCGGGCCCGGCGCGAAGCCGAAGGCGAGAGCGAAGGAGAGCAAGGAGAGGGGCAGCCAGGAGGCTGGCCGGCGCGTCATCCCGATGCTCGCTCGTTCCGCCATGCCGCACACCTCGTGAACGGGCCGTTTGATTGTCGCTCCGTCTTGGCTTCGGCCGCGAGCATTACTTTCTCGCAAAGCCCACCACGTCGCATCATGACCCGCGGAAAACGCCTCGTCCAGGATTGGGGCATCGATGTGGCGGGCCCGCTCAGTCACGGCGCACGGCATGGAAGCGAAGCCGAATATGGTCGGCGGTCCAGCGCCCTTCCGTGTCGCAGAGCGAGGGCCGCAACAGTTCGACGACCTCCCCCACGACCTCGCCGCGCAGAGGCTCGGGAAATTGGTCGAAGAAGGAGCGGCCGAAAGTCCTGAGCCATCCCTCCATGCCGGTCTTGAGCAGCGTCGGACGCGGGACGAGCACGATCTCTTTGACGCTGAAGCCGCCTTCGGCGAGGAGGCGGGTATATTCTTCCGGCGTGGGAAAGAACCAGGGCGCGGTGACGGACGGATCGCCGCCGCGGAGCGCACCGACCGCGCGGATGGCAGTCGCGATCGCCGCGACATTGCCGTGGCCGCCAAGCTCGCCCACGAAGCGGCCGCCGGGGCGAAGGGCGCGCGCGACACCTTCGATCACCAATTTCGGCTTTCGCATCCAATGCAGCGCCGCGTTGGAGAAGACCGCGTCGAACTCGGATACAAAATCCAACGCGTGGCCATCGAGCTTGCGGACAGGAAGCCCCTTCATGCGGGCGACGGCCAGCAACTCCTCG
Source organism: Methyloceanibacter sp. (assembly GCA_036280475.1). Classification (GTDB taxonomy): domain Bacteria; phylum Pseudomonadota; class Alphaproteobacteria; order Rhizobiales; family Methyloligellaceae; genus Methyloceanibacter. The sequence goes on from DASUQP010000089.1 coordinate 11,258, forward strand.
CTTAGATCGACGCCGAGGACATCGGCGCCAACCGCCCTGATCTCCGCCGTCAGTGCGCCGTCGCCGCAGCCGAGATCGAGGATGCGCTCGCCGGCCTTCGCGGCGAGCATGCCGAAGACAGGGCCGGCGAGCTCGTGCACGAAGCGGCCGTTCTTGGCATAGTCGGACGCCGACCAGCGCTGCACCGCCTTGGGCGGCACGGCATCGAGCGCCGAAGGCTCTGTCAGTTGGGCTGCCACGGCTCGTAGTCCAGCGGAGGTTTCGCGGCCCCCGGACGCAGCGTCGAGCCCGGCGGCCGATAGGCCTCGTAGGTTCCGGTCAGGTTCGGGCGATGCGCCTGTTCCCAGGGCCGCGGGGTGTAGTCTTCCTCGGTTGGCGGCACATCGACGGTATGATGCAGCCAGGCGTGCCATTCCGGCGGGACCTGCGAGGGCTCGGCGAGGGTGCGATAGATCACCCAGCGGCGCTTCCCGCCCCGTTCCCGGTAGTAGACGTTGCCCAGTCCATCCTCCCCCACGCGCTCCCCTTTCCGCCACGTATAGAGGCGCGTGCCGATGGTGTTGCCCGTCCACCACGCGAAAAGCTCGGTGACAAATCCCATTATTGCTTTCGCCGCTTCGTTTGCGCGGGGACTATGGCCTCAAGGCGCCGCGCCTGTCCAGCCGGCCCGTCCGGCGCGATTCGTGGTGGGATGATCGGATCGGTCGCGCCCGCGCCATGACCGACTCGCCACATGCCATTATTTAAGTAAGCGCTATGTCCGCCGCCGGCCGGCGAGATGTGAGATCCATGGAGCGAAAGCGCCTCCCGAGGCCCGCCTTGTTATTGTCCCTCGCTGTCCACGTAACGTCCCAGACTCCCCCACAGCCTTTAGTGGTATAGTAGGAAGTCCATACATATATATTGATGGATTTGACGAATCGCCCCAGTTTCAGCGGTTACGCGCCAAATCGGCAAAGAGCGCGAAGGGGGTACGACAGGATGCGGATCGAGAGACGTTTCACCGAGGCGGGCAAATCGCCCTATGACGCCATCCCGTTCCGGGAGAGCGGAAGCGAGATCCGCAATCCCGACGGGTCGGTCGTCTTTTCGCTCGCGCGGTTCCAGGTCCCCGAACGTTGGAGCCAGGTCGCTGCCGACATCCTGGCGCAGAAATATTTCCGCAAGGCGGGCGTGCCGGCGAAGGCGAAGCGGGTCGAGGAAACTTCGGTTCCCTCCTGGCTGTGGCGCTCGGTCCCCGATGAGGCCGCGCTCGCAGCGCTCCCCGAGGCCGAGCGCTATGGCGGCGAGACCGACGCGCGGCAGGTGTTCGACCGGCTCGCCGGCACCTGGACCTATTGGGGCTGGAAGGGCGGCTACTTCACCAGCGAGGAGGACGGTCAAGCCTTCTTCGACGAGCTCCGCTACATGCTCGCCATGCAGATGGGCGCCCCCAACAGCCCGCAATGGTTCAATACCGGCCTCTACTGGGCCTACGGCATCGATGGCCCGAGCCAAGGTCATTATTATGTGGATTTCGAAACCGGCGAGGTCAAAGCCTCGACCTCGGCCTATGAGCGCCCCCAGCCTCATGCCTGCTTCATCCAGTCGATCGACGACGACCTCGTCAACGAGGGCGGCATTATGGATTTGTGGGTCCGCGAGGCCCGGCTGTTCAAATACGGCTCGGGCACCGGCACCAATTTCTCGCGGCTCAGAGGCGAGAACGAGCCGCTCTCGGGCGGCGGCAAGTCCTCCGGCCTGATGAGCTTCCTCAAGATCGGCGACCGGGCGGCGGGCGCCATCAAATCGGGCGGCACCACGCGCCGCGCGGCCAAGATGGTCGTGGTCGATATCGATCACCCCGATATCGAGGACTACATCAACTGGAAGGTCACCGAGGAGCAGAAGGTGGCGGCGCTCGTCACCGGCTCGAAGATCCTGTCGGAGCGGCTCAACGCCATCCTCAAGGCTTGCGTCAATTGCGAGGGCGACGGCGGCGACTGCTTCGACCCGAACCGCAACCCGGCGCTGAAGCGCGAGGTGAGAGCCGCCCGCAAGGCCAAGGTCCCGGACAACGCCATCCGCCGGGTGATCCAGTTCGCCCGCCAGGGCTATACCGCGATCCAATTCCCGGCCTATGACACGGACTGGGATTCGGAGGCCTATCGAACCGTGTCGGGCCAGAACTCCAACAACTCAGTGCGGGTGACAGACGATTTCTTGCGCGCGGTCGAGGCCGACGGCGACTGGGACCTGACTTATCGCAGGAACGGCGCCGTGGCCAAGACGGTGAAGGCGCGGGCGCTGTTCGAGCAGATCGGCTACGCCGCCTGGGCCTGCGCCGATCCCGGCATCCAGTTCCACACCACCATCAACGATTGGCACACGTGCCCGGAGGCCGGGCCGATCAAGGCGTCGAACCCCTGCTCGGAGTACATGTTCCTCGACGATACGGCCTGCAACCTCGCCTCGCTCAATCTGATGGCGTTCCGAACAGAGGACGGCAGCTTCGACATCGAGGCCTATGAGCACGCGATCAGGCTTTGGACCGTCGTGCTCGAGATCGCGGTGGTCATGGCGCAATTCCCGTCGCGGCGGATCGCGCAATTGTCTTACGACTACCGCACGCTCGGGCTTGGCTACGCCAATATCGGCGGCCTGTTGATGGCGGCAGGCGTTCCCTACGACTCGCCGCAAGGGCGCGCGCTCTGCGGCGCGCTCAGCGCCATCATGACGGGGATCTCCTATGCCACGAGCGCGGAGATGGCGCGCGAGCTTGGGCCCTTCCCGGGTTACGCGGCAAACCGCGAAGCCATGCTTCGGGTCATGCGCAATCACGCCCGGGCCGCTGCCGGCAAGCCTGCGGGCTATGAGGGCCTCGACACGGCGCCCGTGCCTCTCGACCACGCCTCCTGTCCCGATCCGCGGCTGCTCGCCCATGCCACGCATGCCTGGGAGAAGGCGATCGAGCTCGGCCGCAAGCACGGCTACCGCAACGCGCAAGCGACGGTGATCGCCCCGACCGGAACCATCGGTCTCGTCATGGACTGCGATACCACCGGGATCGAGCCCGATTTCGCGCTTGTGAAGTTCAAGAAGCTCGCCGGCGGCGGCTATTTCAAGATCATCAACCGCATGGTGCCCGAGGCGCTTCGGGGGCTCGGCTATCCGGACGAGGCGATCAAGCGCATCGTCGAATATGCCGTGGGTCATGGCACGCTCGCAGGCGCCGCTGGCGTCAACCACGAGGCGCTTGCCGCCAAGGGGTTCACGCCCGAGAAGATCGCCGCGGTCGAGAAGGCGGTGGCGTCGGCCTTCGACATCAAATTCGTGTTCAATCGCTGGACGCTCGGAGAGGATTTCCTGACCGGCACGCTCGGCCTCTCTCCCGAGCGGATCGACCAGCCCGATTTCGATCTCCTGGCGGAGATCGGCTTCGGCAAGCGCGAGATCGAGGCCGCCAACGAATATGCCTGCGGGGCCATGACGCTGGAAGGCGCGCCGGGGCTCAACCCCGAGCACCTGCCGGTGTTCGATTGCGCCTCGCCATGCGGGCGCAAGGGCAAGCGCTTCCTGTCGGTCGAGAGCCACATCCGCATGATGGCGGCGGCGCAGCCCTTCATCTCCGGCGCCATCTCCAAGACCATCAACATGCCGAACGACGCCACGGTCGAGGACTGCAAGGAGGCCTATCTCCTCTCGTGGAGGCTCGCGCTCAAGGCCAATGCGCTCTATCGCGACGGCTCCAAGCTGTCACAGCCGCTCAACGCGCAGCTCCTCGCCGACGAGGAGGACGAGCAGGAAGAGGTGCTGGCCGCAGTCGTGTCGGATCAGCCGCAGGTGCAGCGTGCCGCGGTCATCGCCGAGCGCATCGTCGAGCGCGTGGTCGAGCGCATGCGGGCGCGCGCCGAACGCGAACGCTTGCCAGATCGTCGCAAGGGTTATACGCAAAAGGCGGTCGTCGGCGGTCATAAGGTCTATTTAAGGACTGGAGAGTATGCAGACGGTCGTCTGGGCGAGATCTTTATCGACATGCACAAGGAAGGCGCCGCCTTCCGCTCGCTCATGAACAACTTTGCGATCGCAGTGTCCGTCGGTTTGCAGTATGGCGTTCCGTTGGAAGAGTTCGTCGATGCCTTTACCTTCACGCGCTTCGAGCCAGCAGGCCCGGTGCGCGGCAACGAGGCGATCAAGAACGCAACTTCGATCCTTGACTATTTGTTCAGAGAGCTTGCAGTTTCTTACTTGGGGCGCTACGAGCTTGCTCATGTTGATCCAAGTGAGATCGGCAGCACAACACTCGGCTCCGGTGACGCGGGCGAAGGCAAGCGTTCCACCGAAGCTCTCGTCTCGCCAGGCTACACGCGTGGTCGCCTCAGCGAGCGGAAGCTTCATGCGCCGAGCAAAGCGCAGAGCACTGGTGCGCATGCGCGTGCGTTGCAGGCGGACGCCCGCGACGACGCGCAGCCGCGCACCACAAGCTTTGCCGTCCCGTCCTCTCAACTCCCTTCAGCCGAGACGACCGAGCAAGTCGCCCGTGCCGTCGAAACGCTCGCTGAACGTGGCGCAACAGAACTTGTGGCCGAAGCGCGCATTAAGGGTTATGAAGGAGAGGCATGTGGAGAGTGCGGGAACTTCACCCTCGTACGCAACGGCACGTGTCTTAAATGCGATACGTGTGGAGCGACGAGCGGATGTAGCTAGAGTGAATTAACAGCCAGCCAGCCCGAAGGAGGGATGCACTATGGCAGCAGCGAAGAGAAAGACAGCGAAGAGGAAGCCGGCCCGCAAGACCGCGGCGGCGAAAAAGTCGTCGGCGAAGAAGACCGGCAGCGCCCGGCGCAAGAAGAGATAGGCTTGCTTAGAGGCGCGGGGCTCGTCCCCGCGCCTCCTTTATTTTCCTTCCAAATCAAACGATTGTTCGGCCCAAGCGGCGCTCCCCAGAGCGCGGCGCTTGCGGGCTTTTTGCCGCGACGCCTGCCGCCGTTTCTCGCCTCCCGCATCGATGCACCAGCGCTCCGCTTGCCCGTGCACACGCACGTCGCGTTGCGCGATGTGAACGAAAACGAACGATGAGCGGGAGCAGACATGCGGCTGTTTCGACCGCGCCCGCGCGCGGGCATTTCCGCGTTGCGCCATGAGCCGGCCGCCGCCGGCGGGCCGACCCGGTCAAGAGGCGGGGTGATTCGTTTTCGTCAAGCCGAGCTCATTTGTCTTCGGTGGCAACGGCCCGAAATCCTTGCCGGTCAATAAATATCCACAGATCTGTAACGGCCGCGGCCAGCCGGTCTTGATCGGTCGAGCGCAGCACCACATACGTGCCGAGACGCTTGTTCTCGAAGAAGGGATAGCTGCCGATCTGCACCTCGGGATGGGACGCCTGGAGGTCGGCGAGGCCGGGAGCGGCGTCGCCCTCGGGCACGTCGAGGCGGACCGCGCGGGTCATAATCGGTTTCCCCTTGGCAAGACGCGGAGCCACGGCGTCGAGCATGACCTGCATGATGCGGGGGACGCCGGCCATGACGATGACGTTCTCCAGCATGAAGCCGGGCGCGCGGGAGATGGCATTGTCGATCAGCGCTGCGCCTTCGGGGACGCGGGCCATGCGCAGGCGCGCCGGCGTGAGTTCCTCGTCGCTGAACCGCTTGCGCATGGCGGCCACGGCCTCGGGCTCGACGATGACGTCAACGCCAAAGGCCATGGCGACGGCGTCGGTGGTCACGTCGTCATGGGTGGGTCCGATCCCGCCAGTGGTGAACACGTAGGTATACCGCCGGCGAAGCTCGTTCACCGCGGCGGCGATCTCGCTCTCGCGATCGGCCACGACCCTGACCTCGCGCAGCATGATGCCGATGCGGGTCAGGTAGGCGGCGATATAGCCGATATTCTCGTCCTTGGTGCGGCCCGACAGGATCTCCTCGCCGATCACGAGGAGCGCGGCCGTGACGGTTCGCTGGTTCTGCTCGGAGGTCATGGCGAACAGAAACGCTTGCCGAAACGAAAAGTCCAGCGCCTCGCCGTCGGGTTCATGCATCGTGCTTTCCGCGAAGACAAGAAAACCGGCGAGCGCCCCGTTGCACATTGTCATATTTCCCCCTAAGTGAACCTCAATTCCCTATAATCTCATCCCATGTCCAATCTCGAATTCGCCCGCGCCCAGGCGCGCGACACCAAGATCAAGCTGCACGGAGCCGACGACTTTGCCGGCATGGCCAAGGCAGGCCGGCTCGTGGCCGGCGTTCTCGATCTCCTCGTCGACGAGGTGAAACCCGGGGTGACGACCGAAGCCCTCGATCGCTTCGTGTTCGAATTCGCCATGGACCATGGCGCCGTTCCCGCCCCGCTGAATTATCGCGGCTTTCCCAAGTCGATCTGCACCTCTCTCAACCATGTGGTTTGTCACGGCATCCCGGGCCCGCGCACGCTCAAGGACGGCGACATTCTCAATATCGACGTGACCCTTATCGTCGACGGCTGGCATGGGGATTCGAGCCGCATGTACGCCGTGGGCAAGATCCCCCGTGCCGCCGAGCGCCTGCTCGAGGTGACCTACGATGCGCTGATGCGGGGGGTGGCCGCGGTGCGGCCGGGCGCCACCACCGGCGATATCGGCGCCGCCATCCAGACCTATGCCGAAGGCGAGCGCTGCAGCGTGGTGCGCGACTTCTGCGGCCACGGCCTGGGGCGCGTTTTCCACGACCGGCCGAACATCCTGCACTATGGCGAGCCGGGCGAAGGGCTCGTCCTCAAGCCCGGCATGTTGTTCACCATCGAGCCGATGATCAATCTCGGCAAACCGCATGTGAAGATCTTGTCGGACGGCTGGACGGCGGTGACCCGTGACCGGTCGCTGTCAGCGCAGTTCGAGCACACCGTCGGGGTGACCGAGACGGGATGCCAAGTGTTCACAACATCGCCGCGAGGGTTGCATCGTCCTCCTTACAGACACTGATCGGGCCAAGGCTGAATGGGCTTCAAGGATGCGGGCAAGCCACATTATCTCGGCCATCGCGAGAGGCTCAGGCGCCGCTTCCGCGAGGGGGGCTCCGACGCCCTGCCCGATTACGAGCTGCTCGAACTGATCCTGTTCCGCGCCGCGCCGAGGCGCGACACCAAGCCGATGGCCAAAGCGCTGATCTCACGCTTCGGTACCTTTGCCGAGGCGGTGAACGCGCCTGAAGAGCTGTTGCGCGAGTGTCCGGGATCGGCGAGGCGGCCGTTGTCGAGCTCAAGCTCGTGCGCGCGGCGGCGCTGCGCCTGATGCGCGGCGAAGGCTGGAACGGCCCGTGCTGTCCTCGTGGGCGCTCGTGCTCGACTATTGCCGGGCGACCATGGGGTTCGAGAACAAGGAGCAATTCCGCATTTTGTTCCTCGACAAGCGCAACCAGATCATCGCCGACGAAGTGCAGCAGACCGGCACGGTCGATCACACCCCGGTCTATGTGCGCGAGGTGGTCAAGCGGGCGCTGGAGCTGTCGGCGACGGCGATCGTGCTCGTGCACAACCACCCCTCGGGCGATCCGACGCCGTCGCGGGCCGATATCGAGATGGCGAAGCAGATCGTGTCCGCCGGGAAGCCGCTGGGGGTCCTGGTGCACGACCATATCATCGTCGGCAAGAGGGGCCATGCCAGCTTCCGCGGGCTTGGCCTGATCTAGCAACCCCTCGCCGGCCTCGTTTGCCGCGCCGGCGTTACGGCGCGATCTCCGGCAGCGGCTTGTCCTTCCAATAGTCGTGCACAAGCTTGAGGTTTTGCGTGTGCACGTCGCGATACGGCTCGAAGATATGAACCCAGCCCTTCCCCGCCGCATCGCCGATATAGTCCTCCATGGTGCCCTGCAAATAGTCCGGATCATGGGACTTGCTCAGCATCTTCGTGACGTAGGACGCGGTCGCATCGATCAGGGTCTTGTCATATCCTCCCTTCATGATGACCTCCGGGTCGCCGTGATTGGGAAAGATCTTGGCCACATCCCACTGCCGCATGTCCTTGAGGTTCTTGACATGCTCGGCGAGTTTTTCCACCTCGATCATGTAGGTCAACGAGTCCTCGAGCGTGTCCCCCGCGAGCAGGATCTTGTCCTTCGGGATGTAGATGACGCAGCCGTCGACGCTATGGATGTTGATCCGCCGAAGCTCAAGGTCGATATCTCCTACTTTGAGTTGCTTCGTGTCGTCGAAGGTGACGTTCGGGATTCGGAGCGGCGTGATGGGCGGCGGTCCCCATAGCTTTCCCGACTCGATATCGGCCTTCTGCTTCTGGAGGGCGTCACGGGTCAATGTCGTGGCGATGACGTCGCTATCGTCGTAAGCGGCGTCGCCGGCAACGTGGTCGAGGTGCCAATGACTGTGCACCACGGTGAACTTTCTGATCCCCATCTTCTCCAGGTAGTCGCGGACGAACTTCGCCTGCGGCACGCTGGTGAAGGTATCGTAGACGATGGCCTCGTCGCCGCTGTGGATCGCGTACGTGCCGACGCCAAGTTTCATGGCCGCGTCGTCAAACCAATTCCAGTCCTTGGCGTAACGCTCGGCCGGACGCCGTCCGTCGAAGAAATAGATCAGATAATCGTTCAGCGCCTGCACTTTGATCGGTGGCGTTGCACCGGTCTCCGCGTTGACACTGCGGGCAACGATCATGAGGGGCACCAACAGAACGAGAATTGCCAAAGGCTTTAGGCGTTTCATATCACCCTCCGCGACTTACATCCCTCCCAATTCCCCCCTACTTTTTCCCCCTAGAACGATCCTACCACGCCGGAGCGCCCATGACTTTGTGCCGCCCGGCCGCAGGACCAGGCCTCCTGACCAATCCTCAATAAACAGCGTCGATCCTGCTTTCCGGGGTGCCGATCTTGTCGGCGTAGGTGGGATCGCCAAGTGTCG
>DASUQP010000090.1:0-9914 GCA_036280475.1 Methyloceanibacter sp.
GGGTGCGCAAGTTCTCCTTCACCGGCTCGACCCCGGTCGGCAAGATGCTATACCGCCAGTGCGCCGACACGGTTAAGAAGCTCACCCTCGAGCTCGGCGGCAACGCGCCCCTGATCGTGTTCGACGACGCCGATCTCGACCCGGCGGTCGCCGGCGCCATCGCCTCGAAATATCGCAATGCCGGCCAGACTTGCGTCTGCGCGAACCGCATCCTGGTGCAATCGGGCATCTATGACCGCTTCGCCAAAGCCCTCGTTGACGCGGTCAAGAAGCTCGCCGTCGGATCAGGCCTCGAGGCCGGCACCAATATCGGCCCGTTGATCAACGGCGAGGCGATCGCCAAGGTCGAGACGCTTGTCGGCGACGCCGTCAAGAAAGGCGCGAAGGTGCTCCTGGGAGGCAAGCCCGACGCCGCCGGACCGCTCTTCTACCGGCCTTCGGTCGTGGGCGACGTGACCCCCGAGATGAGCATCGTTCGCGAGGAGATTTTCGGTCCCGTCGCGGCGCTCGTGCGCTTCGACACCGAGGCCGAGGCAATCGACCTTGCCAATGATACGCCGTTCGGGCTCGCCGCCTATCTGTTCAGCCAGAATTTGAGCCGTGCCTGGCGCGTCGCCGAGAAGATCGATGCCGGCATGGTCGGCGTCAACGAAGGCATTTTTTCCAACGAAGTGGTGCCCTTCGGCGGGGTCAAGGAGTCGGGTCTTGGCCGCGAAGGCGCCGCCGAAGGCTTGGATGAGTACCTCGAAGTCAAATACATCTGCCTCGGAGCGATCGATGCCTGATCGGTCTGGATGGACGCGAAAACGAGCCGGCGAATGCGCCTTGCGCCTCCGGCACAACCGGCCATACTCGCCGGGACAGACCTTATCAGCGAAGCAAGAGGGCAAGCTCAGGAACCGACCAACCGTCATGTCTATAGGAGAGCGAGTATGACCGCAGTACATGCAGAGCGTTACTCTTCCCGCCGCTCGATTCTGAAGGGTCTTGGCGCCGCCGCCATCGGCATCACGCTCTCGAGCAACAAGAAATTCTCCGCTCTCGCCGCCGAAGAGCCGAAGCTCAATCTCTACAACTGGGACACGTATATCGGCGAGACCACGCTCGAAGACTTCAAGGACGCAAGCGGCATCGACGTGAACATGAGCCTGTTTGCGACCAATGACGAGCTCTTCGCCAAATTGCGCGCCGGCAATCCCGGTTACGACGTGATCGTTCCGGGCAGCGAGTTCGTCGAGCGGATGATCCAGGCCGGCATGCTCGAGCCCCTCGACCACGCCAAGATTCCGAACATCAAGAACGTCGCGCCCGAGTTCGTCAAAGACGCGCCGTTTGATCCAGGGCGTAAGTACAGCATGCCCTATACCTGGCTCGTCATCGGCATCGGCTATCGCAAGTCGAAGGTCAAGGAAGTCCCCAATAGTTGGAAATGGCTGTTCGATTCCGACGTCTACAAAGGCCGCATTGCCGTGATGTCCGACGCGAGCGAGCTGTTCCGCAACTGCTTCAAGTATCTCGGTCATTCTTTGAACGACGCTTCGCCCGAGTTGCTGAAGCAGGCCGAGGCGATGCTCACCAAGCAGAAGCCCAATATCAAGGCCTTCCACGAGGACAATGGCCAGGATCTTCTGCTCTCGGGCGAGGTCGACGTGGTGATGGAATATAACGGCGATATTGCCCAGATCATGAAGGAGGATGACGACGTCGACTTCGTCGTGCCGAAAGAGGGCGCCATGAAGCAGCAGGACACGCTCGCCATCCCGAAAGGCGCACCCCATCCGGACAATGCCCTCAAGTTCATCAACTTCATCCTCTCGCCCGAGGCCGGGGCCGGGATCACCAAGACGATCCTTTATCCATCTCCGAATGCCGCCGCCGTCGCGCTAATGCCGGCGTCCTACAAGGACAATCCGGTGATCTTCCCGCCGGCGGACGTCATGGCGAAATGCGAGTATCCGAACTACCTCGGGCCGGAGTTTTCGCGTCTCCTCGACGAAGCGATGACGCGACTGCGCGCGTCGTAGGCAAGCGGAAACGACATGATCTAGCGGGGCGAGAGGAAGCGCCGGGATGGCCACTCAAACACAGGAGCGCCGGCTCGCCTTTTTGGCAACGGCACTGCCGCCCATCGCCTGGGTGGTGGTGTTCTTCATCGCCCCGCTGGCCATCGTCTGGGCCTACAGTTTCGGCCAGAACGTCAGTCTGACCGAGGTCGATGTCAGCGGCACCTTCGCCAACTACGCGCGGGCGCTGGAGCCGCTCTATCTCGGGATTTTCGCCAAATCGGTCTTCGTGGCCGGGCTTACCACGCTGCTCTGTCTCATCATCGGCTTCCCGGTGGCGCTCTCGATCGTCTTTGCGAGCGAGCGCTGGCGGCCGTGGATGCTGCTTCTGATCATGCTGCCGTTCTGGACGAACCTGCTCATTCGCACCTACGCGCTGATGTCGGTGCTGCGCACCGAGGGCTACGCCAATTTTACGCTCGAATGGCTTTGGAATCAGGGCAGCTGGCTCATGACGCTGGTGGGCTTGCAGCCGCTCGGCGAGTTCACGCCGCTGCAGCTCCTCTACAACAACTTCGCCGTGGTGTTGGGGCTGGTCTACGTGCATCTGCCGTTCATGGTGCTCCCGCTCTACGCGGCGCTTGATCGGCTGGACAAATCCCTGATCGAGGCGAGCCTCGACCTCGGCGCAGGGCATCTGCGCACGATGTTCTCGATCGTGATCCCGCTCGCCATGCCCGGCATCATTTCCGGCATCATCATCACGTTCGTTCCGGCGCTCGGTGCCTATCTCACCCCCGATCTCCTCGGCGGACCCGACAGCCAGATGATCGCTAATGTCATCGAGCGACAGTTCAAGAAGGCCAACGATTGGCCGTTCGGCGCCGCGCTCTCCTTCCTGTTGATGTACGCGACTTTCGCGGCCATTGCGTTTCGAGCCTATTTCAGCCGCGGCAAGCCCGCGGCAGAGCACGGGATCTAGCCATGGCCGAGCGCCGCGCGCCCCTCGAATACAATCGTCTGTGGCAGATGCGCGCCTGGCTGTTTGCCGTTTTCTTCTTCCTCTACGCGCCGCTCGTTGCGCTGATCGCCTTCAGCTTCAACGACTCCAAACGCACCACCGTCTGGCGCGGCTTCACCCTCAGATATTACGAGAAGCTGTTCAGCAACGACAGCCTGCTCATCGCCTTCGCCAACTCGCTGACGATCGCGTTTGTGGCTACGCTGATTTCGCTCTTCGTTGGTGCGCTCGCCGCCGTGCTCCTGTGGCGCTACCGCTTCCCGGGCAGGCTCGCCGTGGAGGGCGCGTTCACGCTTCCGCTCGTGGTGCCGGAAATCTGCATGGGCGTCGCCATGCTGCTGTTCTTCACGCGCGTCCTACCTTGGCCCAATGATCTTATTTGGCCGTTCAATCTCGGCTCGATCATCATCGCGCATGTCTCGTTCTGCTTCCCCTTCGTCGCGCTGGTCGTGGGCGCGAGGCTCGCGAGCTTCAACAAGGAGCAGGAGGAAGCGGCGCGCGACCTCGGCGCCAACGACTGGCAGGCCTTCCGCGATGTCCTTCTGCCTCACATCAAACCGGCCCTGATCGCCGGCGCTCTGCTCGCCTTCACGCTGTCGCTTGACGATTTCGTCATCACCTTTTTCACTTCGGGACCGGACACGGTCACCTTCCCGGTGAAGGTCTATTCGATGCTGCGATTCTCGGTGACGCCGGAGGTGAACGCCGCGTCGACCATGCTGATCGTTCTCACGATCGTGCTCATGGTCATCATGATGGTGATGCAGAGCAAAACGCAGAAGAAGGCCAAAGGATGAGTACCATGGATCGAGCGTTGGCCGAAGGCACCAAGACGGCCGTGAAGCCCATCATCAGCTTTCGCGATATTTCCAAGCGATGGGGCTCGACGCTCGCCGTCGACAGTGTCAGCCTCGATATCCAGCCCGGAGAGTTCTTCGCGTTGCTTGGGCCTTCCGGCTGCGGCAAGACCACATTGCTGCGCATCCTCGCCGGTCTCGAAGTGCCGTCGGAAGGCCATGTCCTCATCGACGGCCGGGACATGAGCGAGATCCCGCCGAACAAGCGCGCCGTCAACATGGTGTTCCAGTCCTACGCCGTGTTTCCGCATATGTCTGTCGCCGACAATGTCGCCTACGGGCTGAAGATCGATGGCGTGCCGCAGCCGGAACGCGATAAGCGCGTCCAGGAAGCTCTTGACCTCGTGCAACTCGGTCACCTGGCAGAGCGCATGCCGGACCAGCTGTCTGGAGGTCAACGTCAGCGGGTAGCGCTTTCCCGTGCGCTCGTGAAAAAGCCCAAGGTACTTCTGCTCGACGAGCCGCTCTCGGCGCTGGACGCCAAACTGCGCGAGGCCATGCGCTTCGAGCTGTCTCAGTTGCAGCAAAAGGTTGGGATCACGTTCATTATGGTTACGCATGATCAGGACGAGGCGCTGGCGATCGCCTCGCGCATCGCGGTCATGAACAAAGGATCGATCGCCCAGCTCGGCACGCCCTCCGACCTCTACGAGTTTCCCGCATCGCGGTTCGTGGCCGACTTCATCGGCTCGGTGAACATGTTCGAGGGCACCCTGCTTGACGACAAGCCAACCGAGGCCACCGTTTCATGTCCCGAGCTCGACCCGCATCGGGTACACGTGCCGCATTCCGTCCCCGGCAAGGCGAAGGCGCCGGTTTGGGTGGCGATCCGTCCCGAAAAGATGACCTTGCACAAAGATGCCGCCGAGCCCCCCGCGGTGCCCGAATGTCCGGCCGCGCACAACGTTGCCAAAGGCGAGATCAAGGAGATCTCCTATCTCGGCGACATCTCGATCTACCACGTCCTTCTCGCCAACGGCCGGCTGATCCGCATCTCGCGTCCCAATCGCTCGCGCTGGGATCAGGACAACTTTACTTGGGGCGAAAAGGTCTGGGTGAGTTGGGCCGGGTCGAGCCCCGTTGTCCTGCAAAACTGACGGCTCGACGCCGAGCGCGTCAGCAAGAAAGAACGCGAACGTCCGCATGTCGATGTCTGCCGAACTGCATGAACGGAGGAAAGCCGCGGTTGCGCGCGGCGTGAGCCACGCGAGCGCGATCTACGCCAAGCGCGCCAAGAATGCCGAAATCTGGGACGAGGACGGCAACCGCTATATCGACTTCGGCGCCGGCATCGCGGTGGTCAATACCGGCCATCAGCATCCGAAGATCGTCGCCGCAGTCGAGGAGCAGCTGAAGGCGTTCAGCCATGTCTGCTTCCAGGTCACGCCCTACGAAACCTATGTGCGTCTCGCCGAACGGCTGAACGCGATTGCGCCGGTCGCGGGCCCTGCCAAAACCATGCTGGTTTCGACCGGCGCCGAGGCCGTCGAGAACGCGGTCAAAGTCGCGCGCGCCTACACCGGCCGTCCCGGCATCGTGTCCTTCAGCGGCGGCTTCCATGGCCGCACGCTCATGGCCATGGCGCTCACGGGCAAGGTGGTTCCGTACAAGAAGGGCTTCGGCCCGTTCCCCGCCGAAATCTACAACGTCGCTTTTCCCGCCGTTTATCATGGGGTTAGCAGCGAGCAGAGCCTTGCCGCGCTGAACGCCTTGTTCAAGTATACCGCCGACCCGTCAAGCATCGCCGCCGTCATCATCGAGCCGGTGCAGGGCGAGGGCGGCTTCTACATGGCGCCGCTCGATTTCCTGCGCGCCCTTAGGGCGCTGTGCGACGAGCATGGAATCCTCTTGATCGCCGACGAGGTTCAGACGGGCTTCGCGCGGACGGGAAAGATGTTCGCGCTCGAGCATGCCGGCATCACGGCTGATGTCGTGGCGATGGCGAAAGGACTGGCGGGAGGGCTTCCGCTCGCGGCGATAACCGGACGCGCCGATGTGATGGACGCGTCAAATCCCGGCGGCCTCGGCGGCACATATTCCGGCAACCCCTTGGCGTGCGCCGCCGCTCACGCCGTGCTCGAAGTGATCGAAGAGGAGGATCTTTGCGGCCGCGCCAATGCGATCGGCAAGATCATTCTCGACCGCTGCCGCCAGATGAAGGACCGCTCGAACCTGAACTGCATCGGAGATGTGAGAGGGATCGGCGCCATGTGCGCCATCGAATTGGTCAAGGACGTTGCGAGCGGCGAGCCTGCGCCGCAGCTCACGCAGACCTTGATGAAGGTGGCAAACCAGAATGGGCTTGTTCTTCTGTCCTGCGGCACGTACGGAAATGTCAGTCGCTTCCTTGCGCCGCTGACGGCGAGCGATGCGATCGTGCGCGAGGGCATGGATATCTTCGAGGCCAGCCTCACCGAAGCCGTGGCCCGGGCCGGGTGAGGCGCGCGGCGTTGGACATTAGGACCGATATGAACGCAAAGCTTGCCACGAACGATCTCGAAGCCTTCTGGATGCCGTTCACGGCGAACCGGCAATATAAAAGGGCGCCGCGCCTGCTCGTGAGCGCCGAAGGCATGTACTACACCGCCGCCGACGGACGCCGCGTGCTCGACGGCACCTCGGGACTGTGGTGCGTCAATGCCGGACATTGCCGGCCCAAGATCGTCGAGGCGGTGCGCAAGCAGATCGGCGAACTCGACTTCGCCGGCAGCTTCCAGATGGGTCATCCAAGAGCGTTCGAGTGCGCGGCAAAGCTCGTCAACATCGCGCCCCCTGGCTTCAACCATGTGTTCTTCACCAACTCTGGGTCCGAATCGGTCGAGACCGCGCTCAAGATCGCGCTCGCCTATCATCGGGCGCGAGGCAACGCCGCGAAAACGCGGCTGATCGGCCGCGAGCGCGGCTATCACGGCGTCAATTTCGGCGGCACCTCGGTCGGCGGCATCCTCAACAATCGCAAGATGTTCGGCACGCTGCTCTCCGGCGTCGACCATATTCGCCACACGCACGATCTCGGCCGCAATGCCTTTAGCCGGGGCGAGCCCGAGTATGGCGCCGAGTTCGCCGACGATCTCGAGCGTTTGATCGCGCTGCACGATGCCTCGACCATCGCCGCCGTCATCGTCGAGCCCGTGGCCTGCTCGACCGGCGTCCTGATCCCGGCCAAGGGCTATCTCACGCGCCTCGCCGCGATCTGCGCCAAGCACGACATCCTCCTCATCTTCGATGAAGTCATCACCGCCTTCGGCCGCCTCGGCACGCCGTTCGGCGCCGACTATTTCGGCGTCTCGCCCGACATCATCACCACGGCGAAGGGCGTCACCAACGGCACCGTTCCGATGGGCGCGGTGTTTGTGACGGGAAAGGTACATGACGCCTTCATGAACGGCCCCGAGGAGGCGATCGATTTCTTCCACGGCTATACCTACTCGGGCCACCCGGTCGCCTGCGCCGCCTCGATCGCGACGCTCGAGCTCTATAAGGAGGAAGGGTTGCTCACCCGCGCGGCGGAGCTTGCGCCCTACTGGCAAGAGGCGGTCCATTCGCTGAAAGGCCTTCCGCACGTCATCGACGTCCGCAATATCGGGCTGATCGGAGCCGTCGAGTTCGATCCCGTTCCCGGCGAGCCGATGAAGCGCGCGCACACGCGCTTCGTCGACGCCTTCGAGCGTGGCCTCTTGGTGCGCGCCACCGGCGACATCATCGCCCTTTCGCCGCCGCTGATTATCCAAAAGAAGGAAATCGATCAGCTGATCGATATCTTCTCGAGCGTGCTGAAGACGGCCAACTGAGCAACGGTACGCCGCCATGCCGACCATCCCGAACGCGATCGACGGCCGCACGGTCAAGTCGGCATCGCCGCGCGTCTCGCCCGTCTACAATCCCGCGACCGGCGAGCAAACGGCCATGCTCCCGCTCTCGACCGCCGAGGAAGTGAACGCGGCCGTCGCCGCCGCCAAGACGGCGGCGTCCGGCTGGGGCGCGACCCCGCCGCTCAAGCGAATCAAATTCATGTTTCGGTTCAAGGAGTTGCTGGATCGGAACGCGGATGAGATCGCCCGCTCCATCTCGCGCGAGCACGGCAAGACTCACGAAGATGCGCGCGGCGAGCTCGCCCGCGGCATCGACGTTGTCGATTTCGCCTGCGGCATCCCGCATCTGCTCAAGGGCGAGTACAGCCGCAATGTCGGTCCCGAGATCGACAGCTGGTCCGACCGCCAGCCGCTCGGTGTCGTCGCCGGCATCACGCCGTTCAACTTTCCCGCCATGGTGCCGATGTGGATGTATCCGGTCGCGATCGCCTGCGGAAACACCTTCGTGCTGAAGCCGTCGGAGCGCGATCCGTCCCCCTCGATGCTGATCTGGGAGCTGTTCCAGGAGGCGGGCTTTCCGCCGGGCGTGCTGAACGTTGTCCATGGCGACCGCGAGGCGGTCGATGCCATTCTCGACCATCCCGATATCAAGGCGGTGAGCTTTGTCGGCTCGACGCCGGTCGCCGAGCACGTCTATCGGCGGGGCACGACGTCGGGCAAGCGCGTGCAGGCGCTCGGCGGCGCCAAGAATCACATGATCGTCATGCCCGACGCCGACATGGATCAGGCCGTGGATGCCTTGATGGGAGCGGGTTTCGGCTCGGCGGGCGAGCGCTGCATGGCGATCTCGGTCGCGGTCCCGGTCGGCGAGAAGACGGCCGACCGGCTCGTCGCCTCGCTCGCGCCCAAGGTCCATGCTCTGAAAGTGGGCCCGGCGACGGACCCCGAGTCCGAGATGGGGCCCGTGATCACGGGAGAGGCCAAGAAGCGCATCACCGATCTCATCGGCCAGGGCGTCGAGGAGGGCGCCGAACTCGTCGTCGATGGGCGCGGGCTAGAGCTGCAAGGCTACGAGCGCGGATTCTTTCTCGGTGGTTCGCGGTTTGACCGCGTCACCAAGGACATGACGATCTACAAGACCGAGATCTTCGGGCCGGTCCTCTGCGTCGTGCGCGCGGGCAGCTATCGGGAGGCCGCCGATCTCGTCAACACGCACGAATACGGCAACGGCACCGCCATCTTCACCCGTGACGGCGACACGGCCCGCGACTTCGCCGCTTCCATCGAGGTCGGCATGGTCGGTGTCAATGTGCCGATCCCCGTTCCCGTCGCCTATCACTCTTTCGGCGGCTGGAAGCGGTCGCTCTTCGGCGATCATTCCGTCTACGGCCCCGAGGGCGTGCGCTTCTATACGCGGCTCAAGACCGTGACGGCGCGCTGGCCCTCAGGCATCCGCGGCGGCTCGGAGTTCAATTTCCCGACCCTGAAATAGGTGCGTCAGAACCGGCCGCGAACGTCGCTCCCGCTTAGAGGGATGCTCAGGCAGGCTTGGCGACGAACAGCTGGCACCACCCGCTCGCGGCGATCGGATCTTCCACCACCGTGCATGAAGCGGGCGCCACGAACTGGACGCAGGCCGAGCATTGCTGCCCGTCCTTTGGCGTGTCCTGATACTTGGCGGCCTCATGCGTCAGCTTGGTTTGCGCCAACAGGGTCTCTGCGACGGCGCTCGTGGAGATGATGGCCCCGGCAATCATCGGGACGCTCTTCAACAGCGAACGCCGGCAAAGCTGTGTCTTGGTTAAGCTTGATGGATTCGACATGCGAGGACTCCTTGCCCAGAAAGTGAGTCTAGCGCGGGAGAACTTACTCTCCTTGGGAAGTCCCGGATAACGCGTCTCCGCCCTCGGCGCCGCGGCATGCGGTCGCATGATCCCATTGGTTCCGGTAGGCCACGTTAAGGGCACTAGCCGGCAACCTCGCCGGCCCTCTCCGCGTCGCACGTCTTGATATGAATGAGCTTGGGCGTTGACGAAAGCTCAGCCTCCGGCACGCAGGCCTTGACGCCGGCCTTTCTGGCGGCGTCGATGAACAACATGGCGACATGGTCTGGGTAACCGCCGCTATCGCTCAGATACTTCTCGACACTCCAATTGGGATCGAGACGAATGACTTCCGCTGCGCCTCGCTTCGCCCCCGCCATGTCGCCCGTCATGGCGCT
>DASUQP010000091.1:0-4968 GCA_036280475.1 Methyloceanibacter sp.
CCTAAAATTCGTAAGCGACGAGGGCTGGTAATGTTCCGTGAGTAATCCGTCAAATGGCCCCCTCCCGACCGAGGGCGCAACGCTCAACGCACTAACCGAGCAGACCGAAGAGTGCGGCGGCGGAGAAGGGGTGAGGCTGAAGAAGTGGGGGGCTGTTATCCCGGCGTTATCCCAGCCGGTTAGACATTTCCAATGAAAACCACGAAAGACTTGGAAAACCTGGTGCCGCCAGACTGGATTGAACAGTCGACCCCGTCATTACCAATGACGTGCTCTACCACTGAGCTATGGCGGCTTTAGAGACCACGCCCTAGGGCCGAGGCCCTATGGCTTCGCAAGGCGGAAGCCATTCCTTGAAGCCTCGCGCGCGACCCTGCCATAGCGCCGGAACGCATGCAAGGCGGCGCACGTTCTGCCCCAGGTCCCAACCGAACGGTCTTGGCCTATCGGCCGGACGAAGGAGTTGGCCAAGCGGCGCCGCCCCGCCCTTACGGTCCAGATGTAAGCATGGCGCTAAGACTGTTCGAGTAGGATAAGTCGATGACCAGACCGCCAAAGCAACACCCTGCCGGAAAGGCAAAATCGGAGGCGCGCAAGGCCCGGCTTGCGGCCGAACTCAGGGCAAATTTGTTGAAACGCAAGGCTAAATCCAAGGAAACCCAAAGGGATCGGAATGAGGGGAGACAGCGTTAAGGGCAAAGGAGTAGATTGGAGTGTTGGCCGAGGCCCGATCGGGGCCTTGCCAGCGAAGACGGGGGTCTTCGCCAAAATGAAAAGAACCAGGGGCAAGGACGCGAGGGAGTAACGTCATGGACCGCATCCGCATCGTGGGCGGCAGGCGCTTGATCGGGACCATACCGATCAGCGGCGCCAAGAACGCCGCATTGCCTTTGATGATTGCAAGCCTTCTCACCCGGGAGACGGTGACCTTGCACAATGTGCCGCGTCTCGCCGATGTGACCCTGCTCGGCCGCATTCTCGGTAATCACGGTGTCGATGTGACTATCGCGGGAAAGAGGTCGAACCAGCGCTCGAGCGACGGCCAGACGTTCAGGCTGACCGCGACTGAGATCGTCGATACGACCGCGCCTTACGAGATGGTGGCACGCATGCGGGCGAGCTTCTGGGTGCTCGCGCCGCTTGTCGCGCGTTGCGGCAGGGCGCGCGTTTCACTGCCCGGCGGCTGCGCTATCGGCACCCGCCCCGTCGACCTGCACCTCACCACGCTGCAAGCGCTCGGGGCAGAGATCGATCTCGACGGCGGCTATGTCAATGCGCGGGCGCCGCGGGGCTTGACCGGCAACCGCATCGAACTGTCGAAGATCTCGGTGGGCGCCACCCATAACGCGCTGATGGCGGCGGTGCTTGCCCGCGGCGAGAGCCTGATCGAGAACGCGGCGCGCGAGCCGGAGGTCGCCGATCTCGCCAATTGCCTGGTGCGCATGGGAGCGCGGATCGAAGGGATCGGCACCTCGACGCTGTGGGTGCAGGGACGCGACACGCTGCACAGCGCCGAGCATACTGTGCTTCCCGACCGCATCGAGACAGGGACCTACGCCATGGCCGCAGCGATCACCGGCGGCGACGTCCTCCTGGATGGCGCAAAGCCCGACCTCCTGCGCGAGGCGCTCGACACGCTGCGCTCGACAGGAGTGGAGATCGAGGAGCGTCCGACCGGGATCAGGGTGGCGCGGAATGGCTCGGGCTTGGGTCCGGTGTCGGTGGAGACACAGCCCTTCCCGGGCTTCCCAACCGACCTTCAGGCCCAGCTCATCGCACTGATGTCGATGGCCGACGGCACCTCGCAAGTGCGCGAGACGATCTTCGAGAACCGCTTCATGCACGTCCAGGAGCTGGCGCGTCTCGGCGCCAGCATCGAGCTCAAGGGCGATACTGCTCTCGTCACCGGGGTCAGCGGGCTGAAGGGCGCGCCGGTCATGGCCACGGACTTGCGCGCTTCGGTGTCGCTCATCATCGCCGGGCTCGCAGCCCAAGGGGAAACCACCATCGGCAGGGTTTACCACCTCGACCGCGGCTTTGAGCGGATCGAGGAGAAGCTCGGCCAATGCGGCGCCCAGATCGAACGGTTGTCGAACTAGCGCCGCCGCCACAACTTGACGGTTTCCTGCCCCGCGTAAAGCGTGGTAGGTCGAGTGCGAACGAGCCCTCACCGTTGCCCATGGAACCGTTGAAACTGATCGCGCTTGACGAGGAAGACTTGGCTGTCCTTTCCTCGCTGCTCCAGGACGCGGTGCTCCGCGTTGCCGATATGAGCTATCTGCCGAAGCAGAAGCGCTTCGCCGCAGCGCTCAACCGGTTCGAGTGGGAAGGCGCGGCAAAGGACGCCGGCCAGAACTACCGGCGGCGGCGCGCCGCGCTTCGCTTCGACCGCGTGTTCAACGCGAAGCTCAAGAATGTTAAGCCTCAGGCGGGGGAGCGGGTGTTGTCGCTGCTCGCCGTCGCCTTCACGCCGAAGGACGCGCCTTCCGGAACGCTGACGCTCACCTTCTCAGGCGACGCCTCCATCCAGCTCGAAGTCGAATGCATCGAGGCCGAGCTCAAAGATCTCGGTCCCGAATGGCGCACGCGCTCAAAACCTGCGCATCCCGGTGAGGAGCCCGATGCCGGCCCCAAGTCGGGCGCCGGCAGCGCGCCCGGCGCCGGCGGCTCTTGAGCCGCTTCTCCCATGGCCGCGTGGCTCAGAACCGCCGACCGCAATTTCGAGGACGGCTTCAAGGCGCTGCTCGGGCAAAAGCGCGAGCAGGCCGAGGACGTCAACGAAACGGTCGCTTCCATCATCGCGCTTGTGCGTGCCGACGGCGACCGCGCGCTCATCGATCTCACGCTCAAGTTTGACGATCTCGATCTACGGAAAACCGGTCTCAGAGTGAGCGCGGCCGAGATCGCCGCGGCGCGGAACCAGGTGAAAAAGACCACGCGCGATGCGCTTCAACTCGCCCATGACCGCATCCTCGACCACCATAAGAGGCAGCTGCCGAAGGACGACCGCTATCGCGATTCCCTCGGGGTCGAGCTTGGCACACGCTGGACGCCGGTCGCCTCCGCCGGGCTCTATGTCCCGGGCGGCACTGCGAGCTACCCAAGCTCGGTGCTGATGAATGCGCTGCCGGCCAAGGTCGCGGGCGTTCCCCGCATCGTGATAGCAGTGCCGGCGCCGAAGGGCGTGCTCAACCCTCTGGTCCTGGTGGCGGCCGAGCTTGCGGGCGTCACCGAGATCTACCGGGTCGGGGGAGCGCAGGCGATTGCCGCGCTCGCTTACGGCACGGAGACCATAGCTCCGGTGGCAAAGATCGTCGGTCCCGGCAATGCCTACGTGGCCGCGGCCAAGCGCCAGGTCTACGGCCAGGTCGGCATCGACATAGTGGCGGGCCCCTCTGAAGTGGTGGTGATCGCCGATCGCGACAACGATCCGGCCTGGATCGCCTCCGACCTTCTCGCTCAGGCCGAGCACGACGCGACGGCCCAAGCGATCCTCATCACCGACGACGCGGATTTCGGGCGCGACGTCGCTTCAGCGGTGGAAGCCGAGCTGGCCGTTCTGCCCCGCGCCGAGACCGCGCGCGCGAGCTGGCGGGATTTCGGCGCGATCATTGTCGTGGATCATCTCGACGATGCGCCCACGCTTGTCGACCGTCTTGCGCCCGAGCATCTCGAGATCGCGGCAGCCGACGCCGATGCGCTCGCCGCGCGCATCACCAACGCCGGCGCCATCTTCATCGGCCGCTATACGCCGGAGGTGATCGGCGACTATGTCGCGGGCTCAAACCACGTGCTTCCGACGGCGCGAAGCGCGCGCTTCGCCTCCGGGCTCTCCGTGCTCGACTTCATGAAGCGAAGCTCGATCCTGAAGCTCGACGCCGAACATCTCGCAGCGCTCGGTCCCGCAGCCATGACGTTGGCGGAGGCCGAAGGCCTCGACGCTCATCGCCGTTCCGTCGCCATCAGGCTCAATGTCAGAGACTAGGCCATGAGCGGCGAGCACGAGAACGAGGCGCTCAAAGCCTGGCCTGAGGAGGCGCGGCTCGTCGAGGTGACGCTCGATGAGGCCTCGATCGGGCGCAACACCCGCGAAGTCGAGCATGAGCGCGAGGTCGCGATCTTCGATCTTCTCGAAAAGAACTGCTTCGCGCTCGAGAACCACGATTCCGGCCCCTATACGCTCAAACTCTCGCTCGCCGAGAACCGCCTCGTCTTCACCGTGGGCGACGAGGCGCGGACGCCGATCCAACACGTGATGCTGTCGCTGTCGCCGTTTCGCCGCATCGTCAAGGACTATTTCCTCATCTGCGACAGCTACTATCAGGCGATCAAGACGCAGCCCGCCACGCGCATCGAGGCGATCGACATGGGTCGCCGGGGGCTGCATGACGAAGGGAGCCGGCTCCTGCAGGAGCGCCTCAAGGGCAAGATCGCCGTCGATATCGCCACCGCGAGGCGCCTCTTCACGCTGCTCTGCGCGCTGCACTGGAAGGGCTGAGCGGCGCGCTTGCGGCTCGCTGGACACCACACCCGCATTCTCGCCGATGTCCCCCACGCCTCAAGGCACAGGAATCGTCCTTGATTTTGCCGCCACAGCCGACCATTCTCCGCCGAATTTCGATTGGAAAGGAGCCTTATGGCGAAGGAAGAAATGCTCGAATTTCCGGGAGTGGTCACGGAACTGCTCCCCAA
Organism: Methyloceanibacter sp.; assembly: GCA_036280475.1. Lineage (GTDB taxonomy): Bacteria > Pseudomonadota > Alphaproteobacteria > Rhizobiales > Methyloligellaceae > Methyloceanibacter. Next base: position 4,693 of record DASUQP010000091.1, read on the forward strand.
CGCCACATTCAGGGTGAAGCTCGAGAACGAACACGAGATCATCGCCCATACGGCGGGAAGAATGCGCAAGAACCGGATCAGGGTGCTTGCGGGCGATAAGGTTCTGGTCGAGATGACGCCCTATGATCTCACTAAAGGTCGGATCACTTACCGGTTTAAGTAGCAAGCTCTGGCCGTGGCGATCGCCTTTCGCCAAGGCCGGGCAGGCAAAACCCGCGCCGCAGGCGGCCTCCCGGCCGGCGAAGGCCGGGCCGCAGATTGTGTCGCGCGCGGTGC
>DASUQP010000092.1:0-2292 GCA_036280475.1 Methyloceanibacter sp.
ATTGCCGGCGGCGGCATCGGCGGCCTGGCTGCGGCCATCGCGCTCGGGCGCCGGGGAATCAGTTGCGAAATCCTCGAGCGCTCCGATTTCGCCGAGGAGACCGGCGCCGGCATTCAGCTCGGTCCCAACGCCACGCGAGCCCTTGCTGCGCTCGGCCTCCTCGACGCGATCGAGTCTCGCGCGTTCAAGCCCGATGCAATCGTCATCTATGACGGCGTCTCGGGGCGCAAGCTCAGTTCGCTTCCGCTCGCCAAGATGGCGGTCGCGCGATATGGCGCACCTTATCTCACACTGCGTCGCGCCGATCTTCATGCCGGTCTCCGCGCGGCCCTAAACGATCTCGGTTCCGTCACTCTGCGATCGGGTTTCGATCTTGCCGCGATCGACGCGCAAGCGGGCGATGACGTTGTCGCGCGCGGGCGCGACGGCAGCCACGCCAGGGGCGCATGTCTGATCGGCGCCGACGGACTGTGGTCGGCGGTTCGCGCCATCATCAGTCCGGCGGCAGCGTTGCGTTTTGTCGGAGCTACGGCATGGCGCGCGCAACTGCAGCGCGCCAATCTTCCCGCCCCGTTCGCGGAGCCCGTGGTCGGGCTCTGGCTCGGGCCGCGTGCGCATCTCGTTCACTATCCGGTCGGCGGCGGCGCCGATCTCAACATCGTCGCCGTCACCGCCGGCGGTGTCACCGCAAGCAGCGCGGCCCGGCAGGGTTGGAACGAGCCGGGCAGCAAAGCGGATGTGCTCGCAAGCTTCGCGCGCTGGACCAAGGATGCGAAATCCCTGCTCGACCAGGCTGAAGCTTGGCGCGGCTGGTCGCTTTATCGCCTCGCCGGCCTTAAGAGCTGGACGGCGGGTCCCGTCACGCTCCTTGGCGACGCCGCCCATCCGGTGTTGCCGTATCTCGCGCAAGGCGCGGGTCTCGCCATTGAGGATGCCGCCGCGCTTGCCGCCTGTCTCGCGGCAGAGCCGAGCGATCCGGTTTCAGCGTTTCGCCGTTATGAGCGGGTACGCAAGCCACGTGCCGCGCGCGTTCAACGCACCGCGCGGCGCTTCGGCTTGCTCTACCATCTTGGCGTCCCGCTGGCACAAGCGCGCAACCTCATCCTTGCGCGAAGAAGTGAAGCGACCGCGCTGCGGCGGTTCGATTGGCTCTACCGGCGCGACGAGCCGGAATAAGGGAAGACGGCTTGGTCCGGAATGACGCCATTACCCCGTCATACCGGCGAAAGCCGGTATCCAGTGCCCACACCCCGTGCCTGCCCACAGGATCCCGGCTCTTGCCGGAATGACGAAGGTGCGCAGATCAGTGAGCGTCCGTCGGCCGGCCCAAAACTAAGAGCACTGCAACGCCGGCAAGGGCCGACAGCAAAGAGCCGGTGAGAACGGCAATCTTGATCGTGGCTTCGCGTTCCGGATCGGAAAACGCAAGCAAGCCGATGAAAAGACTCATTGTGAAGCCAATGCCGCAGAGGAGTGCCACGCCGTAGATCGCGCGCCAGGATGCGCCCTCGGGAAGCCGGCCGAGCCCGGTCCTGCTCGCGGCATACACCGCGGCCATGATGCCGACCTGCTTGCCGAAAAAGAGACCGGCGACGATACCGAGCGACAGCGGCGCGAGCAGCATGTCAGCGCTCGCTCCCGCAAGCGATACGCCGGCGTTGGCAAAGGCGAAGACGGGCAGCACGAGAAAGGCAACCCAAGATCCAAGCCCGTCCTCGAGGCGCTGGAGCGGAGATCCTGACGCTTCCTCCGCGCCCGCCCCGAGCGGTATAGCCATGGCCAGAACGACACCCGCGAGCGTGGCGTGGATGCCCGAGAACAGCATCGCTACCCAGAGCATGACGCCAAGCGCGAGATAAGGCGCGAGGCGAAGGACGCCAACGGCGTTGAGACCGAACAGAACCGCCGCGATGACGATCGCAGCGCCAACGGCTGGTACCGAGAGGCTCGAGGCGTAGAAGATCGCAATGATAAGAATCGCGCCGAGATCATCGATAATCGCAAGTGAGGTCAGGAAGACTTTGAGCGAGTGCGGAACCCTCGACCCCAACAGCGACAAGACTCCGAGCGCAAATGCGATGTCGGTCGCGGTCGGAATTGCCCAGCCTCGCCAATTCTCCGGCGTTCTGCCGTTGATTGCTAAGAAGATTAGAGCCGGAGCGATCATGCCCCCGAGCGCGGCTGCGAGTGGGAGCGCGCGGCGCGGCCAAGTGTCGAGCTCGCCGGCGCGAAGCTCGCGCTTGATTTCCAGTCCGACCAGCAAAAAGAACAGCGCCATCAGCCCGTCGTTGA
>DASUQP010000093.1:0-4476 GCA_036280475.1 Methyloceanibacter sp.
TGACACCTTCGGCGCGATCCTCGCGGGCGCGCCGGGGCTCTCGCACACCGTGCTCGTCCAGCGGCTCAAGCAGCTCGAACGGCTTGGTATCGTCGAGTCGGCACCCAAGACCGACGGGCGCGGGCGCCACTATGAGCTCACCGGCGCGGGCCATGACCTCTTCGCGGTCTGCCAGTCGCTCGGCGAGTGGGGTGCGCGTTGGCTCGAGATCGCCCCCGAGAACCTCGACCCCTTCGTGGCCCTCTGGTCCATGTGCAACGCACTGCGGCGAGACCGGCTCCCGAATCGTCGCGTCGTCATCCGCTTCGACTTCACCGGCCGCCCGCGCCGCGAGCGCTATTGGCTGATCATCGAGCTCGGAGACACCGAGATCTGCAAGACGTACCCGGGCCTCGATGAAGACCTCTACATCACGGCGGAAGCCGAAGCATTCGTCAAATGGCACGCCGGCCAGCTCAGTTGGGGCCAAGCCACCCGCGCGGACCGCATCCGACTCGACGGCTCCCCGTCGCTGGTAAGAGCGTTTCCGACGTGGAATGCCCGCAGCATGTTCGCGCACATTAGGCCGGTCTCCCTAACGCCGGGGACGAGCCCCGCGGCCTGAAATGCTCGTTGCGGGCTACTTGCGGGACCTTCGCGGAAGACTACCGCGGGCGTCGGACGAGGTGAATACATCACCAACTTGGCGCGCCGCACTTCGCTGACCGACCCGGCATCGAGGCCTACATTGGGTCCATCTGATGCACGGAGGTTGTCATGAGAAAGACCGAGCACCTGCTGTTCCTGGTCCTGATGATCCCGTCGATCCTTATCCTGGTCGCGGCCGCGGTATCCATGGCGGATCACGAAATCCCGGTCGAGCCAACCTACACGATAGCGACCGCCTACATGGCGGTGGAGGAGTAACGGACCGGCCGTTGCCGACAACTTCAAACCGCCACGCGGCCAACATCACCGCGGCCTCGTTATGCGGCGCTTTTCCTAAGCGCTACGAATCGGAACAACTCCGCGCGGGCCGGGTGGACGTTCCCGGTTGGACTTCGCCTGCGATATGAGAAAGCCGTCGCTCGAGCCGACAGACTTCCGTCGAGTTTGCCTCCAATCCTCTCCGCGTCTTGTAATACGCGCGCCGCGAGAGTCTGAGCGGCTCGCTCATTTTCCGCCGTATGTTTTGCAGCCGGCTTAGATAAAGCATTGGTCCGACCGTCCGCACTGGTACCATCAGTCGAGGAGAGCAACAGATGGCGAAGGCGAAAAAGAAGGTTCGGCGCAAGATTTCTCGCTTAGGACGTTTGGCCACACGACTGGCGAAGATTGATGCGAAGCTGCGCGCCGGCACTCCGCTAACTAAAACGGATGTCGCGCTCTTGCGATTGAGGCTCGTTTAAGGAGCGGACGCCAACCTGCAGCGCTGGACAGCACCGGCCGTGACCCGGCGGAAGCCGTCGGTCACCAACGCGCTGTTAGGCTGCATGCGACGAGTCGAGCAGACGCGGCGCGACGACGTAGATCACCAACAAGCCGCCTGCGACCAGCAGCATCAAGTCTGGCGTTACACCAAGGACGAGAGCCGCCGAGCCCGCAATGAGCGACCACAGGATGGGGATAACCGCAAGGGCTCGCAATTGACCGGGAGGAGCCATGAGCAAGCAGCCCGCGGTTAGCAAAGTAGTCGGGCACGGAACGGCGAAGAGCGGCAGACGAGGCCATCGAAGGCCGGTTGCGACGACCAAGACGGGGTAGGCCAAAGCACAGGTGATGAGACCAATCCCAAGAATCTGACGCGGCCTCGCACCCCACTCGAATCGGAGAGCTGATCGAACTACTCCGAACCAAAGGAAGAGCACGGCCTGTAGTAAGAAGGCAATCCCGAAGACAACAGCGGCCGGGTTGATGGGGCGGAAGTGATAGAGATGATAGGCCACGCCGGATGCCAGCCAGTGGATGGCGAGCAGACCCGCGACTAAGGTTGAGATACGGCGACGAGATGCCAGCAGCCAGTACCGTGGCCGTGAGCAGCCAAAGGATGACTTCAAGAGGCCAAAGAAGAGTGTTGTACGCCCCGAAAACGTCGAGAAACTCATCGTGAGTAAACGGTAGTCGCATGAGGCCCTGGGATGCCGCCTAACGTCCGCGTCGTGGCGCGCTGACGAAGGCGCGAAGCGCCGCTGCGCACGCGGCGCTCACCAACAAGCGCTGTTAGCCGTCATCTGAGCTGTCTTGATTAACTACGTTCGGCATGCTGAGGTAGCTCGTCCGTAATTTGGAACCAAGGCGCTTTCGAAGCAACGAAGATATGCAACGATGCCTGAACGCCCGGATCGTCGTCGAGGGTTCCGAGCGCGAGTGCAAGTGTGGTTGGCCGTTTGTCGCTGATGAACTGGAGGTTCGAGCCGCACTGCCTGCAGAATGTGCGAGTAACGCCGGGCGAAGACCGATACGATGCAACGTCAGCTGCGCCAGCTACCCAAGCGAAATCGCTGCGTTCAACTCGGCCATAGGTTGCGAAGGCGGCGCCATGCGCCTTTCGGCACATGGCGCAGTGGCAGTGACTCGTGCGACCCACGGGACCACGAATCTCGTAACGAACGCTGCCGCAAAGGCAACTACCTCGGAGCATCGGTCCCTCCATGGATGACGGCTAACGTGAAATCATCCGAACATTTCGGCCTATCTTAGCGGCGGTCTCTTCGCAGGGCGCCGTCAACGATTCCTCGGCCCACGGCTTAAGAGCAGTATGCAGCTCGGTGGGATTGGAGTATCCGGATGCATTCGGGGCAAGGTGCGGAGCCGTCGCATGAATCGGCGAGTGGCTCGGACAAGAAGAAGCGGCAGGTGGTGCCGCCGACGCTTGTGACAGGAGTCAATACCTAATCCGCCTTCACTCCTGCCCTGCGAATGACATCCCTCCACTTCACGATCTCGCGCTTGATGTAAGCGGCGAATTCTTCAGGCGTGCTGGTGAGCGGCTCGGTGCCGGTTGCGGTGAGCTTTTCCTTCATCTCCGGCGCGTGCATGACCTTCACGAGCTCGGCGTTCAGCCGCTTCACCACGGACTGCGGCGTCCCGACGGGCGCGAGGATGCCGTACCAGGTGGTTACTTCGAAGTCCTTGAGTCCCGCCTCGGCGACCGTCGGAACATCAGGAAGCGCAGTCGAGCGCTGCGGCGCGACGATGGCGAGGGCGCGGAGCTTGCCGGCCTTGATGTGCGGCGCCGCGGCGGGGATGCCGATGAAGACGAGATGGACGTTGCCGGCGAGCACGTCCTGCATGGCGAGGTTCACGCCCTTGTAAGGCACATGCACCAGTCTTGCGCCGATGACGATGTTGAAGAGCTCGCCGGCGAGGTGGTTGGAGGTCCCGGCGCCGCCCGAGCCGAAGTTGAGCGCGCCCGGTTTGGCCTTCACGAACGCGATGAATTCCTGCAGTTGGCCGGGGAGCGAGGGCTGCGTGACCATCACGTTCGGCACGGTCGCGACCAGGCTAATGGGGGCGAAGTCCTTGACCGGGTCGTAGTTGATCTTCGAGTAGAGCGTCGGGCTGATGGCGAGCGAAGGCGCGACGAGGACGATCGTGTAGCCGTCGGGCGCCGAGCGCGCCGCCGCCTCCGCGCCGACGTTGCCGCCGGCGCCGCCACGGTTCTCGGTCACCACGGGCTGGCCGATGCCCGCCGAGAGCCGCTCGGCGATGAGCCGGCCGAGGATGTCCGTGCCGCCGCCGGGCGGGAAGGGCAGGATCATGCGCACCGGGCGCGTTGGCCACGCGTCCTGGCCGTACGCATGCAAGGCGAAGGCGACGCTCAGGGTGGCTAGCAATGCGCGCATGGCATCCTCCCTTGGGAAATATCTTAGCCGGGCCGGTGTTCGCCCTGTCATGAAACTCACCATCGCCACCCTCTCGCTTCTCGTCTCTGCCGCCGTGCAGGCGCAGCAAAAGGACATGAGCTTCTTCATCACCAGCGTCGGCCTGGGCAAGGGCGCGGACCTCGGCGGCCTGAAGGGCGCCGACGCGCATTGCCAGGCGCTCGCTAAGGCGGCGGGCGCGGGCAACCGCCAGTGGCGCGCCTACCTCAGCACGGACAAGGAGAACGCGCGCGATCGCATCGGCAAGGGCCCGTGGCGCAACGCCAAGGGGCAGGAGATCGCGAAAGATCTGAATGACCTGCACAAGAATCCGCGCATCGACAAGCAGACCGGCCTGGACGAGAAAGGCCAGATGGTGAACGGCGGCGGCGACAGTCCGAACCGCCACGACATCCTCACCGGCTCGACGCCGGACGGGCGCGCGATCGCCGATAAGGACATGACGTGCGGCAATTGGACCCAGAGCGGCGAGGGCGCGGCGATGGTCGGCCATCACGACCGCGTGGGCTTGAGCGACACGGAAGCGGCGCGCTCCTGGAATTCTTCGCATCCTTCGCGCGGCTGCAGCCAGGACGCGCTGCGCGGCTCGGGCGGCGACGGCCTCTTCTACTGC
>DASUQP010000094.1:0-10275 GCA_036280475.1 Methyloceanibacter sp.
CGGCCCCCGTTGCCTCCGCCCCAGCGGGCTTCGACGGGATGGACGGCTCGTGACGTTTGGCGATCACGCTCTCGCCACCGTCAGGCGTTGCCGCGTGTCGCGGCGCTTCGGTACCGCGCTCATCGGCAACGCGGATGAGAAAGAGTCCGGGAAGTCCGACCGCGCCGGTGCGAAGCACGAGAAACGCTTCCAACGCAATGAACGCCGCAACCAACGCGAGACTGATCGTGCGGGCACTCAGGCGGTAGCCCACGAAACGCATGATAGATCCAAAAAAAAGAGGCCCCAAGAGACGCGCGGAAACGCCGCGCATCCTGAGGCTATTCTAGTGAACCGAGAAGGCAAAGAAAGGGCTTCGACTGCGAGCGTCGTTCTTCGACCTGCCCGTCCTGCAGGCGCCCGAGAGCGATCCAGTGGATAGCGGGGAAAAGGGCGTGTTTCGGAATGCGCACGCTTCTGCCTCATGTATGGTTTGTTTGTGAGCGGACTGGTTATGGAAGGCGCCGGCGGAGAAATTCGGCGGCTCCGGGAAGTAGCCGGAAAGCTCACTGGGCAGGCAAGCCCGGGGTTGCCCATTGCCATGGGCAGCCCAAGGCGGAGGGGGCGTAAGCGCAAAGTGCCACGGTCTGGCGGCCTCGCCGCAATACCGTGAGGCGGAGTCGCCGGGGTATTTTGCGCCACAATCCTTCCGCTGATTGGCTTTGGCCGGGCCAAGGCTTGAGCCACGTCGTAGCAACGCGACGCTAAACAAGGACCGTGGTCGGGTCACGCCGCCGTTCCATGGGAGACCATGGGGCCGAGCGCGTGATCCAGAGACCGAAAGGTCTCGCGGCGCCGACCGATCGTCCCGAACGGGCGTGAGGCTCGACATCGCACAGGGAGGCGGGGCTCCAAGGCTCCGCCTTTCCTGTTCTTTGCGCCTGCTCCACGCGTCTCACGCCCCTTTAGCGCTTCACCCCTCCCCGCTAAGATCGCCCCGCCATGACGGGGAATGGTTCGAAGCTGCCGGGAACGAGCGCGCGCATTCTTGCCGCGACGCTCCTCGTTGCCGCCTCTGCGGCCTGCGGCACGGTGGATCGCGTCAGGGGCAAGGACGGCGCCGCGACCGAAATCGAAGCCCGTAGCGTGGCGGCGCAGGATCCGCTGGCGCGGCCCATTCAGGTCGGATGGACTTCGGCCCGCGCGACCCATTGCGGCTTCGTGTTCAATCCGGATCAGCTCAGGTCGAACTTCATGGCGGCGGAAGTCAGGGCCGGCGCGACGCCCGAGCAGATGCAGAAGATCGAGCGCGCCTACGACTACACGCGCGAATCCGTCCTCGCCACGATCAGGGACGATCTCAACTATTGCAACAAGGACCGCACCGGCGCGATCAGGCGCGATCTCAATCGTTACCTTGCCGGCGACTACGCGCCTTCCGCGCGCATGGCGCGGTAGAGATCTCCTCTCCCTTGAGGGATAGGGCTTCCCGCCCGGCGCGCGAAGCGCGGCGAATGGCGGGAAGGGTGAGGGTCCCCCTCACCGCTCGCTGCGCTCGCGTGCTCTCCCTAAGGGAAGAGCGGGAGTTTACCGCGCCGTCAAGCCGTCATCCTTCGAGGGCCGCTTCGCGGGCCACCTCAGGATGACGAGCCCCGGTATCCGCTGGCGCTAGCGCTCAGCCTGCGGCCCAACTTTCCGGATCGCTTCGGCGAGCTCCAGGAGCGAGGCCTCATCGCCCTCGCCGGCGAGAAAATAGGCAACGCCTGCTTGCGACCACGCCACTCCGGCCAACGCGCCGTAGCGCTTCGCGGCCGGTGCGGCATCGGCTCCGCCTTTCTTGGCGTAAAGCGCAAGCGGCGCTCCGGTCGCGCCAAGGTAAAGGAGCTGCGCCAGCGGTTCGTCGCCGAAACGCAAGATTTGCGCGCGGGTGAAGCGATAGCCTTTCGCGCCGAGGTCGGGCGGCGCGAGCGCGGCGCCGATGGCGCGCCCGAGCTGGAAGGCGATGAAATCCCGATTCCTCTGGCTATCGAGCCCAATCTCGAGGCTGGCGCGGCCGAGAAGCGCCTGCGCGCGCGCAACTTCCTCATGCCAATCTCGCGCGAGGCTTCCGACATGGTCGAAGTCGGCGGCGCCTGACGCATTGCGTTCCGGGGTCGCGAGCGGCAAACCAAGTCCGGCAATGAAGAGGACTGCGGCCACGACGATTCCTGCGGCGGCGAAGGCGCCTTTGATGACCGTGCCCCAGGGGATCAACAGACCCGGCGAAGGCGGGATCGGATGTGAAGCGGCGTCGGCCTCTTCTCCGGCGAGAATGGCCTCGAACGCCGCTTCGAGCCTGCGATGCGCCTTCTTCAGGGCCTTGACGCGGCGGGCGATGACGTCGTCGTGCGCCAGCACCTTCTCCACCGCACTCGACTGTTTGCCCCCAAGTTGCCCATCGACATAGGCGACAAGAAGTTCGTCGCTGAGCTCGGTCATTGCATTCCCTCGCGGGGCGCGCCAGCGTCGCGCTCCTCGCCCGCACTGAGCCGGTCGGCGAAAGTTCCGGTGATGCGCACAAGACGCGCGCTGATGGTTTCGCCCGACACATCGAGGACGCGGCCCGCATCGATGGGATCGAAGCGCTCACCGTAGACGAGGAGCAGGGTCAAGCGCTGCGCCGGCGGAAGGCTGCGGAGAAATCCGGTGGTGACGGGATCGAACGGATGTCCCTTCGCGTTGCGGAACAGAATTGCAAAGCGCGCACCGCCGGCCTCTGGCCGGCTCGAGGTACCGCTGTGATCGTGGCGCTCCTCGAGCCAGAGCCGGTAGATCTCGGCGAAGGCCCAGAGATCGAGCGCGGTACCGCGCTGGTAACGGTGCTCTTCGGCGAGCATGCGATTGAGCGCGCGGCCTAGAAGGCTTGCGCCCGCGCGCCGTTCGCCGACAAGAATGTCGGCAAAACGCATCAGCCGCGGCAGCATGGCAATGAGCCCGGTTCTAATCGAATCGTAGAGTTGTTCCGCCTGCACCTGGCCGTTCCCCGTAGCTTGGGTGCGTGCTGGCCCCCCGGGAATACCCGGCGAATCAAGAGGATAGCATATTTCAGCCGGCGGCAGGACGGCCGCGGAAAAGCTTCAGAAAAAGCACTTGCGTCCTGCCCTTAAGCTGCCCAATGCTTGTGCAAAACGCGGGGTTCATGCGCATGTCCGTCGCCCCCCAACGCTCCGATAAGAGGAAGCAGCAGCAGGCTGCTGCGCCCGCGCAGCAGCGCGCCAAGATTATTGCCTCGACCGCGCAGATCGCCGAGCGCATCGCCAAGCTCGCCGACGAAACCGCCCACCAGACCAAGAACATCACGGCGAATGCCGTGGCCGCGAGCAAAGTGGGACTTGCCCGCGCGGTGGAGATCGGGCGCGAGAACGTGTTGCCCGAGATCGAGCGCGCCAGCGCCAAGATCAAGGAGCACACACGCCGCGACCGGCTGGAGCGAGACTACCGCAACTATCTGCACAAGCTGCATGAGCGCGTGCTCGATCCTGCCATCGAGTCGCTATTCTTCAAGCCGACCAAGGATCCCGTGCCGCTCTCCGCCCTCACCATACGCGGCAACAATCGCGAGCACGGCCACGACTACCGGCCGTCGCCGTGCCGCCTCGTCGAATGGACGATCGCCGGGCTCGACTACGATCTGTCGCGGCTGACCTTCGTCGATCACGGAGCGGGAAAGGGACGCGTGCTGCTGCTTGCCTCGCAATACCCCTTCAATGCCATCGGCGGCGTCGAGTTCGCCGAGGAGCTGCATGACGACGCGACCATGAACATCGCCCAGTTCCCGCGCAGCCGCATGAAGTGCCGCAACGTCGAATGCGTGCTTGACGATGCAAGCGCGCTCGGGCCGCCGGAAGGCGAGGCCGTGCACTACTTCTTCAACCCGTTCTCGCGCGAAGTCTTCGCCGAGGTCCTCGACAATATCGTGGTGTCGTACCGGAGCCGGCCGCGCCGGCTCTATCTCATCCTCGTCGATCCGGTGGCGGCCGACCTCATCGATCAGAGCGGCGTGTTCCAACGCTACGCCATGCCGCAGCTGGAGCGGCTCAAGGTGAAGGCGCTCAGCCCGTACGAGGTCGCATTTTACCGCTCGCTGGCCTAGCGCTCAGGGCGTTCCTACTTGACGCCGAGCTTCTTCTGCAGGCTCGTCGACGAGGTGGTGTACTGGAAGAGCAGCTTCTTGTCGGGATAGACGTAGTGGTGCGCTTGCTGCGCCATCAGCGCCGCCTCGTGAAATCCTGACAGGATCAATTTCAGCTTGCCCGGATAGGTGTTGATGTCGCCGACGGCGAAGATGCCTTTTTCGCTCGTCTCGAATTTCGCCGTGTCCACCGGGATCAGATTCTCGTCGAGATTGAGGCCCCAGTCGGCGACGGGCCCGAGCTTCATGGTGAGGCCGAAGAAGGGAAGCAGGACCTCGCACGGCAGCTCGAAGGTGGCCCCGTCCGAGCCCTTCACCGTAACCGCGCGGAGCTGCCCGCCCTCGCCGTGCAGCGCGGTCACCTGGCCGAGCTTGAAGCTCACGTCGCCCTGCTCCACGAGTTGAAACATCTTCTGCACCGATGCCGGCGCGGCGCGGAACTCGGCGCGGCGGTGAAGCAGCGTCAGAGACTTGGCGACGGGCTGAAGGTTCAAGGTCCAATCGAGCGCGGAATCGCCGCCGCCGACGACGAGCACGTCGCGGCCCTTGAAGTTCTCCATCTTGCGCACCGAATAGAAGACGGAGGTTCCTTCGTATTGCTCGATGCCCGGAAGCGGCGGACGCTTGGGCGTGAACGATCCGCCGCCCGCCGCGATCACCACCACCTTCGATTCGAGAACGGTGCCGGCGTCGGTTGCGAGCCTGAAGCTGCCGTTCCGCCGTTCCAGGCTGTCCACCCTTTGATTGAAATGAAACTCGGCGCCGAAGGGCTTGATCTGCTCCATGAGCCGATCGGTCAGCTCCTGGCCCGTGACGACGGTCAAACCCGGAATGTCGTAGATCGGCTTCTCGGGATAGAGCTCGGTGCATTGCCCGCCGGGGCGGTCGAGGATGTCGACCAAATGGCATTTGACGTCGACGAGACCAAGCTCGAAGACGGCGAACAGCCCGACGGGCCCCGCGCCTACGATCACGACGTCTGTTGTGATGACGTTGTCGGACATTTGCGGCTCAGAATTGTTTGTCGGGAATGCGCACGACGAGGCCGTCGAGCGCCTCGGTGACCTTGATCTGGCAGGAGAGCCGGCTCGACGGCCTCACATCGAAGGCGAAGTCGAGCATATCTTCCTCCATCTGCTCAGGGGCGCCGGTGGTCTCGCGCCATGCCTCGTCCACATAGACGTGGCATGTGGCGCAGGCGCAGGCTCCCCCGCATTCGGCGGCGATGCCGGCGATCCCATTCTTCACCGCTGTTTCCATCACGGTCATGCCCGGATCCGCTTCGACCACGCGCTCGGTCCCGTCGTTCTGAATAAAGGTAATCCTGGCCATGACATTGGCGGGCTTCGGTGTCTTCCGATCTCGGGGACCGGGCGGCGGTTGGCTCGCGCCCGAAAGGTGAAGGCGCGAGAAGGAGCCCCCGCTCGCGGCCCGTGCTCTATAGGACAATTGAATTTGAGACTCCAGCGCCTTCGCGGCGTCAAATCTTCGCGCTTTCGTGGTGATCTTGCCGCGGGGGCGCACCCTAGATTTGCGCATTGCGAGCCTGAAATTCAATCGCGCCGAAACGCCCGCTCGACGCAGATAGGCTCGGCGAGAACGTCTCTCACACGCCATCGGGCGATGGCGTGTGTGCAAGAGGCGCGAGGGCGGAGAGACTTGAGAGCGCAGGATCGCTGCCAGAAAAACGCCGAGGCAATGTTACCTTACTGCAACCAGTGGCCCCTGCCGGGCCGGCGGTCGCCCCCCAGGTCGTCGAAATTACCAACAATCTGAATGCCTTATGGTGCGTCAACCATGGACACCGATTAAACTTTTTTTAGCCCTAAAAATTCGTTAACGATTACAACACAGGGGGAGATGCGTCGGTGCCCTTCCGGATAAATCATGCGTCCGGAAATATGGGCTGTACGTCTATGACGCTTGGCGCCGCAGCTGGCGGGTATCGTGTAGCGAGGCGCAAAAATTCTCTCATGAGTTTTCGTCGGTTGCGAGGAACGCGTGATGGCGCAAGAGCAAGCGAAGTCGCCGCCGGAAGCTGCGGCAGCGGGGCCCAAGGACAAGTCGCAAAACCCACTTGAAGCGATGATGACCCGGTCACGCGAGGAAAAACCGGGCGACAATCCCCCCGCCGAGCGGGGCTTCGACCTCCCAAAACGGACCTCTCTGGCAGAACGGCTCAAGGCCGAGCAGCGCAAGCGCGACGGCGGCGAGCCAAAGCGCGAAGAGTCGGCAAAGGCGCCGGAAGCGGCTCCGAAGCCGCCTTTGGAGTTCTCCGAGCCACAAGCCACGAGCGCCTCCGTTCCGCCCAAGCAATTCGTTCGCACCCGGCGTCCGGCGGGGCCGCCGCCGCAACGCCGTCTTTCCGCCCCCGCCAATGACGATTTCCCCTCGATCGGGGGCCTGATCTTCGCGCTCCAGCAACGGCCATCACGCACGCCGTTCCTGGTGGCGCTCGGTGCATCGGTCGTCTGGTTCCTCATCGGCGGCTTCTTCGCGTTCGGGCTGATCTCGAACCAAGTGTCTTCGGCCGGCGTTTCGGGGCTCGTCGGCAGCTCCTCTGCACTCACCGCAGCACTTGCCATCATCGTCCCCATCGTCATCTTCTGGTTCCTCGCCCTTCTCGTTTGGCGCGCGCAGGAACTGCGCCTCATGGCTTCGGCCATGACCGAGGTCGCGGTGCGTCTCGCCGAGCCCGACCGGCTTGCGGAGCAGTCGGTCGCTTCGGTGGGACAGACGATCCGGCGGCAGGTCGCCGCCATGAACGACGCCATCTCCCGCGCCATCGGCCGGGCGAGCGAACTTGAGGCCATGGTGCATAGCGAGGTCGCCGCGCTGGAGCGGTCCTATGGCGAGAACGAGCACCGCGTCAGGAACCTGATCAGCGAACTTGTCACCGAGCGCGAGGCGCTCGCCAATAACAGCCAGCGCGTGAGCGATGCGCTCAAGGGCGTCGGCGCCCAGATCGCGCGCGACATCACCGCGGCGTCGGCCTCGATCGACAAGAAACTCGCCGAACGCGGCGTTCAACTGACCGAGCTTCTCGTCTCCCGTTCGAGCGAGGCCGCCGAGCAGGTCCACAAGGCCCAGGCGCGCGTCGCCGACGCCGTGCCAGCCCTGGTCGAGCGCCTGAGCAAGGAGCAGGTGCGCCTCACGCAGGTGATCGAGGGCGCAACCCAGAATCTCGCGTCGCTCGAAGGCTCGATCGTGCAGCGCACAAGCGCGCTCGACAAGACCATGAAAGAGCGCACCGAAACGCTGCAAGCGTCGCTCGCGTCCCGCATCGAGGGGCTTGAAAACTCCGTCGCCCAGGGCGCCCTCCTCCTCGACAAGACGATGAAGGATCGGACCGACGCCTTCACCGGTCTCCTGTCGCAAGGCGCCGTGCTGTTCGACAACACTCTGAAGATGCGCACCGACGACCTGACGGTGGCAATCGCCGAGGGCGCCGAGGTCCTCGACAAGACGATGAAGGACCGGACCGACGGCTTCACCAACCTCGTCTCCCAGGGCGCGGTGCTGTTCGACAACACCCTGAAACAGCGCACAGACGAGCTGACCGTGGCGATCGGCGAAGGCGCGGGCGCGCTCGACAAGACGATGAAGGACCGGACGGACGCCTTCACCAACCTCGTCTCCCAGGGCGCCGTGCTGTTCGACAACACGCTAAAGCAGCGCACCGACGAGTTGACCGTGGCGATCGGCGAAGGCGCGGGCGCGCTCGACAGGACGCTGAGGGATCGCACCGATTCGTTCATGGGCCTCGTATCCCAAGGCGCCGTCGTGCTCGACAAGACGCTCACCGACCGCACCGGGTTCTTCAACGCCATGATCGAGCAGAAGGCGCAGCTGATGGACAAGCAGCTGCACGATCGCACGACTCAGTTCTTGACCGCGATCAATCAGGGCGCCATCGCTCTCGACCAGACGCTGGCCGACCGGGCCGAGACTTTCACCACCTCGCTGTTCCAGCGGGTGAAGGCGCTCGAGACCGCCATCGGTCAGCAGACCGCAACGCTCGACAGGACCATGACCGAGCGGGCGCAAGCCGTGATCGTTGCGCTTGCCGAGCGGCTCCAGGCGATCGACACCACTTTCAGCCATCGCACCAACGAGGCCGACCGGATGCTCGGCGAGCACGCGCGCGCAACCGCCGAGACCTTCGGCAAGCAGACGGCACAGCTCGGTCAGGTGCTTGCCAACAACTCGGCCATGATCCAGCAGACCGCAAATCAAGTCGGCGCGCAGTCGCGCGAGGCGGTCTCCGTCCTCACCAGCCAGACCCAGACGCTGCGCGAGGTGTCGCGCGGGCTGCTCGAGCAGATTCACGGCCTCACCCAGCGGTTCGAGAACCAGGGACAGGCCATCCTCACCGCCGCCAAGGCGCTCGATTCCTCCAACACAAAGATCGACTCGATCCTGGAAGGGCGGCACCAGTCGATCATCGCACTCCTGCACACGGTGAACACAAAGGCGCAAGACCTCGACGGCATGATGCGTTCCTACGCGGGCATGGTCGAGAACGCCATGACCCAGGCGGAAGCCCGCGCGAAGCAAGTCGGCACCGCCCTTACCCGCGATACGTCGGGTCAGGCGCAAGCCGCGCTCGCCCAGATCGAGCGGCTCCGCGAGGAAGCGCAGGCTCACACCGCGCGCGCGGTCAACGACCTCAAGGGCAGCTTCGAGACGGTCATCACCCAGATCGGCCGGCAGCTCGAACAGATGCGCGGCCAGTTCGACAACACCTCGCGCGGCATGCGCGAAGCGGCGCAGCAGACGGCGAGCGATCTCGACAGTCTGCGCCAGGAGATGCAGCGGCGCATGGAGGCGTTGCCCGAGCATACTGCGCAAGCGACGGCCGCCATTCGCAAGGCGCTCAGCGAGCAGCTGCGCGAAATCGAGGCGATCACGCCGGTCCTGACCCGTCCCATCCCGCCGCAGCCTGCGGCGCCCGAGACCTTCCGGCAGGCCCAGGCGCCCCGCCCGCCCCAGGCCCAATTCGATGCGGGCACCTTCCCCCATTTCGACGCGAGGGGACGGCAGGTCGCCCCGCCCGAGGCCGGCGAAATGGGACAGGTGGCGGGCGGTCTCGCCCAACAACTGGCCGGGGCCTCCTACACGCCGCGCCCGCAAGCACAACAGGGCGCTCCATGGCCGCCCGCCGATCTCGCCGCGCGGGTCGCACAGAGCGCAGATCCGGCCTACGCCGGCGGAGCTCAAGCGCCTGGCGCCCGGCCCGCGGCGCCCGCTCAAACCGGCGGTCAGCTCCGTCTCGACGAGATTTCCCGCGCCATCGACCTCCGCACGGCGACAGAGTTCTGGCAGCGCTTCAGGGCGGGCGACCGCGCCGCGCTCGGACGCCACATCTACAATCCCGACGGACAGGCCACCTTCGATGAAATCTCCCGCCGCTATGGCCGCGAGAACGAGTTCCGCGTCACCGTCGACCGTTACATCGCCGATTTCGAGCGGCTGCTCGGCGAAGCCGAAGCCTCAGACCCCGAGGGGCGGATGTTGCAGAACTATCTGACCTCCGAGTCGGGCCGCGTGTATCTCTTGCTTTCGCATGCGAGCGGACGGCTGCGTTAAACGAGGCGCGCAAAGCTCCTTTAAGGCGAAGTTCCCTTAGTTTTGGGCGCGGATATTTCTCATCATGCGTTGTCATGCCCGCGGAAGCGGGCATCCAGTAAACTAAAGCCTCGGATGATAGCGCGCGCAATGACATCACCGGGGGAGACAGAAAGAGAGCCCACTAGGCTTTGCGGGTGGCGACCCACGTCGTGGTGTCTTGCAGCACCTCGGTGAAAGCCTGGTTCAAGGCGGCGATGGCATCGCCCGGCGAATCGGTTGTGGCGGGGACCCGCGCGCTGAATCCCTTGGTCGAAATCACTTTGCCGCTGGCGGTGTTGACCAGCTTGGCGAAGATCTCGATCTCGGCATAGGCCTTGCCGCTCGTCACGTCGATCTGGAAGGCGCGGAGATCGGTGACAAGAGCAAATTGACCGGTCGAGCCGCTGACGGCCTTCACCGCTCCGGAATTCTGGAACGTCTCGATGATGCGCGCCTGCACCAGGCGCGGCAGGCGATCGCTCCAGGCGACGTCCTTGTAGTAGGAGACTTGATCG
>DASUQP010000095.1:0-4694 GCA_036280475.1 Methyloceanibacter sp.
CACCGCCTTGTTTTTGCGCCGATTGGGTTCTTGCGCCGATTGACGTTCGACCGGACCCCAGAAGCCTCCTCTCCGGCCGCGGCGGTCCCTAAAAAGCATCCATTTGGCTTGGCCGGGGCCTCGCCGGCAACTATGTCAGTCACGCGTTAGCCCACTGGTTCAGGTGGCGGGGCGTTTAGGGTGCTGTCCGGCCATGGTTCAATATGGCCTTGAAAAGTCCCGATTCTGGGGCCTTTTGCGCAAAGCCAGGCCAAGATAGCGCACCGCCTCGCCCCCGCCAGATTTGACAGCCGCCTCGCAAAACACCATTTTCCGGGCCATAGGCGGCGGCCGCCGGCCCCTCTGCCCTCAGCCCGACGCAATTTGCGCGGCTAGGAACGTCTCAATGAACATTGTCATCGTAGAATCGCCAGCCAAGGCAAAGACCGTCAACAAGTACCTGGGGCCCAGCTATCGCGTGCTGGCCTCCTACGGTCATGTGCGCGATCTCCCCTCGAAAAACGGCTCGGTCCTCCCCGACAAGGATTTCGAGATGCATTGGGACGTCGAGCCCAAGGCTGCCAAGCGGCTGGATGAGATCGCGAAGGCCGTGAAGGGCGCGAACAAGCTGATCCTCGCGACCGACCCCGACCGGGAGGGCGAAGCCATTTCCTGGCATGTTCTGCAAGTGCTCGACCGCAAAAAGGCCTTGGCCGGCGTGCCGGTCGAGCGCGTGGTCTTCAATGCCGTGACCAAGGAGGCGGTGCTCGACGCGATGCGCCATCCGCGCGCGATCGACCGGCCGCTCGTCAACGCCTATCTCGCCCGCCGCGCGCTCGACTATCTTGTGGGCTTCACGCTGTCTCCGGTCTTGTGGCGGAAATTGCCGGGCGCGCGCTCCGCCGGCCGGGTGCAATCCGTGGCGCTTCGGCTCGTCTGCGATCGCGAGCTCGAGATCGAGCAGTTCAAGTCTCAGGAATATTGGTCGATCCTGGCCGAGCTTGCCACCGCCAAGAGCGAGATCTTCCAGGCGCGGCTCATCTCGGCCGACGGCAAGAAGCTCGAGAAGTTCGATATTGCCGACGAGGCTACCGCTCTTCGCCTGAAGGCCGCGCTTGAAGGGGGACGCTTCAGGGTTGCCAACATCGAAAGCAAGTCTCAACGCCGCAATCCCGCAGCGCCGTTTACCACCTCGACCCTCCAGCAGGAGGCATCGCGAAAGCTGGGCTTCTCGCCGCGCCAAACCATGCAGCTCGCCCAGCGCCTCTACGAGGGTGTCGATCTCGGCGGCGAGGCCGAGGGTCTCATCACCTATATGCGGACCGACGGCGTGCAGATCGTGCACGAGGCGCTCGCGAGCATTCGCAAGCTGGTCACCAAGCGCTATGGCGATCGCTATGTGCCCTCCTCTCCGCGCCAATACGAGAGCAAGGCCAAGAACGCGCAAGAGGCGCATGAGGCCATCAGGCCGACCGACTTCAGCAAAGATCCCGATGCGGTTGCCCGTTATCTCGAGGCCGACGCCGCCAAGCTCTATCGGCTGATCTGGCAGCGGACCTTGGCAAGTCAGGCCGCGAGCGCCGAGATCGAGCGCACGACCGCCGATATCGACGTCGCCGGCAAGGACGGCAAACGCTACGGCGTGAGAGCCACCGGCTCGGTCATCCGCTTCGACGGTTTCCTGAAGATCTACGAGGAAGGGATCGACGACGCCATGGGCGAGGACGGCGCACTTCCCGCGCTCGCCAAGGGTGACGCGCTCGATCCGCGCAAGATCGAGGCGAAGCAGCATTTCACCGAACCGCCGCCCCGCTACAGCGAGGCGACCCTCATCAAGAAGATGGAGGAGCTCGGCATCGGCAGGCCGTCCACCTATGCCTCGACGCTCAACGTGCTCCGCGACCGCGAATATGTCCGCCTCGACAAGAAGCGGCTCTACCCCGAGGACAAGGGGCGCCTGGTCACGGCCTTCCTCGAGAGTTTCTTCAGCCGCTATGTCGAGTACGACTTCACCGCCGATCTCGAGGAGAAGCTCGACCTCATCTCCGCCGGCGAGATCGAATGGAAGGATGTGCTACGCGACTTCTGGCGCGAGTTCATCGCGGCGGTCAACGACATCGGCGACTTGAGGATCGCAGAGGTGCTCGATGCGCTGAACGACCTCCTCGGCCCGCACATCTTCCCCGACCAGGGCGCGGGCGCCGACCCCAGAGCCTGCCCCTCATGCGCGTCGGGCCGTCTCAGCCTCAAGGTCGGCAAGTTCGGCGCGTTCATCGGCTGCTCGAATTACCCAGACTGCCGTTACACGCGGCAGCTCGCCGACACCAATGGCGAGATGGCCTCTCTTAACGAAGGGAAATTGCTCGGCACCGATCCCGAGACCGGCCTCGGCATCACGCTCCGCACCGGAAGGTTCGGACCTTACGTTCAGCTCGGCGAGCATGATGGCGGCCGCGGCGAAAAGCCGAAGCGCGCCTCGATCCCCAAGGGCAACGACCCGCAAGAGGTCGATCTCGACCGGGCGATCGCGCTCCTCTCCCTCCCGCGCGATGTGGGATTGCACCCGGAGTCGGGCAAGTCGATCACGGCGGGCTTCGGGCGCTTCGGACCCTATATCCAGCACGACGGCAAATATGCCAGCCTCGGCGGCCCCGAGGAGGTGTTCGAGATCGGCCTCAACCGCGCCATTAGCCTTCTCGCCGAGAAGGCGGCATCCTCACGCGCCCGCCGCGGCGCGAATGTCATCAGGGATCTCGGCGCGCACCCGGCGCTTGGGGGCAAGGTGCAAGTCCTGACCGGCCGCTACGGGCCTTACGTCAAGCACGGCAAGGTCAATGCGACGCTGCCGCGGGATCGCGAGCCGGACGAGGTCACGCTCGAGGAGGCGGTCGCCTTGATCGCCGCCAAGAGCGCAAAGGGCGCTTCCAAGAAAACGACTCCCAAGAAGCCGGCCCGCAAGGCCGGAAAGAGCAATAAGGAGGCCGTCGAGGAGACGGCGGGCTGAGCGGCACTGGTGGCGAAACTCAAGGGGGCGCCGCGCAAGAAGACGGCAGGCAAGCTACCTTCGCGGCAGGACATTCTCGATTTTCTGGCGACGTCGAGCAGCGCGGCCGGCAAGCGCGAGATCGCGCGCGCCTTTGGCGTCAAGGGCGGCGACCGGATCGCGTTGAAAAACATGCTGCGCCAGATGGCCGATGACGGGCTGATCGCGGGCTCGCGCCGCAAATTGATGCGGCCCGGGGTGCTGCCGCCCGTGACGGTGATCGAGGTGACGGCCCGCGACCGCGACGGCGAGTTTATCGCCCGCCCCGCGGTGTGGGATGACGCGCAAGGTCCGGCCCCGCGCATCCTCATGGTCGAGGGCAAGCGCGAGGCGGATCCGGTCGCGGGGATCGGCGAGCGCGTGCTCGCGCGCATCACGGCGCGCTCCGGCGATGCCGATTACCCGTACCAGGCGCGGACGATCAAGCGGCTGGCGCGCGCCGCGCGAAGCCTGCTCGGCATCTTCCGCGCGCTCCCCGGCGGCACGGGCGTAATCGATCCCGTCGACCGCAAGCAGCTCAAGGAATGGCCGGTGCCGCGCGGCGCCACGGGCGACGCGGCACATGGCGAATTGGTGCGCTTCGAGATCGCGCGCGCGTCGCGCATGGGCGTGCAGTCGGCCCGCGTGACCGAGCTTCTCGGCAATCCCGAGGCGGAGCAGATGACGAGCCTCATCGCCGTCCATGCACACGGCATTCCCGATCGCTTTCCAGAAGCGGCGCTTGCCGAAGCAGCCTCCGCCATGGAGCCGGATCTGAAGCGCCGGGAGGATCTCCGGCACTTGCCTCTCGTCACCATCGACCCGTCGGACGCGCGCGACCATGACGATGCGGTGTGGGCGGAAGCCGATCCCAACCCCGCAAATCGCGGCGGCTGGGTGGTGATCGTCGCCATCGCCGACGTCGCGTCTTACGTGCGGTCGGGAAGCGCGCTGGACAAGGAAGCGCGGAAGCGCGGCAACTCGGTCTACTTCCCCGACCGCGTCGTGCCGATGCTGCCCGAGCGGATCTCCAACGATCTCTGTTCTCTCGTCGCGCACGAGCCAAGACCCTGTCTTGCGGTCCGCATGGTGTTCGACAAGGACGGAACGAAGATCGGGCACCGCTTCTTGCGTGCGGTGATGCGATCGGCCGCGAGCCTGACCTACGAGCAGGCGCAAGCGGCAATCGATGGACGGCTCGACGAGATGACCGCGCCCCTGCTCGAAACCGTGCTCAGGCCGCTGTGGGGGGCCTATGCCAGCCTCAACTTCGCGCGCACCGGGCGCGGGCCGCTGGAGCTCGATCTGCCCGAACGGAAGATTCTGCTTGATGACGCGGGCCGCGTGCGCGGTGTCGCCACCCCTCCCCGGCTCGATGCCCATCGTCTGATCGAAGAGTTCATGATCGCCGCCAATGTCGCCGCGGCCGAAACTCTGGAGGCCAAGCGATCGCCGCTCATCTATCGTGTCCATGACAGCCCATCGAAGGAGAAGCTGGCGTCGCTCGGTGAGTTTCTGGCGACCATCGGCATCAAGTTGCCGAAATCGGGCACGCTCAAGCCCATCCACTTCAACCGCGTTCTGACCGAGACGCGCGCCACGCCCACCGCGGAGCTCGATGGCGAGGTCATTCTGCGCAGACAAGCGCAAGCCGAGAACGCCGTCGGCCATTTCGGCCAATTCGGCTTGAACC
>DASUQP010000096.1:0-8084 GCA_036280475.1 Methyloceanibacter sp.
GTCACATAGGCGAAGGCTCCCGCACCGCCGGCCGCATTGTCCGTCTCGGCGATGACAGGCTGCGTAACGAGCAGCCCGATCAGCAAGGCAATGGCGAAAGCCGCGCGCATGGTTCAACACTGCTTCTTGGCGCGCCGGAGCTCGATCAGCTTGCGGTCGATCGCAGCCGCCCATTCGCCGGTGGCGATGGCGACGTTGCGGCCATAGGTGCCGGCCACGATGTTGATCGCGGCGCGCCGGCGCCACCGATTGGATGCCGGCAAGAAGCCTCTGGTTGTTCTCCGCCTTCTCTTTCTCGAGCGCTGCGATCTGCTTGTCGATCTTCGCGCAGTTCGGCCTGACCGCCTTGATGTCGCGCATGGTCATCGCCGAGGCGCAACCGGCCAGGATCAGGATCGCGCAAGACAGAACCAATGCCCGCGCTCGCATCGCCCCCCCTCACGTCATCGCCCGGCTTGCCTGCCTTCGCCGAAGCGAAGCTTGGCTTCGCGCAGGCAGGACCGGGCGACCCTACTGGATGCCCGCTTTCGCGGGCATGACAAAGTCAAAGCAGCACCTACACCCAGCCTTCAAGCTCCCGCTCGATCAGATGGACGAGCAACTCGATCCCGCCTTTGCTGTCGTTGAGGCAAGGAATGTAGCTGAACCGCTCGCCCCCATTGGCCAGGAATATCTCCCGGTTCTCCTCGGCGATCTCCTCGAGCGTCTCGAGACAATCGGCCGAAAAGCCCGGCGTTATGATGGCAAGGCGTTTCACGCCCGCTTGCGCGAGCCCTTCCACCGTCTTGTCGGTGTAAGGCTTGAGCCACTCCGCGCGTCCGAAGCGCGACTGGAAGCTGAGCTTGACTTTCTCGCCAAGCGGTCCGAGCGCCTCGCGGAGCGCCTCGGTCGTCTCGACGCAATGACTCTGATAGGGATCGCCCTTGTCGACGTAATCCTGCGGGATGCCGTGGAACGAGGCGAGGATCGCCTCGGGCTCGAAGTCGAGCGTGCGGAGATGGATTCTGATCGAGTCGGCGAGCGCGGCGATGTACGCAGGGTCGCGGGGGTAAGGCGGCACGGTGCGGAGCGCGGGCTGCGCCCTGAGTGCCTTCAGCGCATCAAACACCTTGTCGTTCGCGGTCGCCGTCGTCGAAGCGGAATATTGCGGATAGAGCGGGAAGGCGAGCAGCCGGTCGCAATTTTCCGCCATCAGCGCGTCGATGCGTGCGGCGATGCTCGGATTGCCGTAGCGCATGGCCCAGTCGACCTTGATTCCCCTTGGGCCCAGGATTTCGCTCACTTTCTCCGCCTGACTTCGCGTAATGGTGCGAAGCGGCGACTCGTTGCGTTCCTCGTTCCAAATCGAGCGATACCTCGCTCCGCTCGCGACAGGCCGCTTCACCAGGATGATGCAGTTCAAGATGAACCACCACAGCGCCCGGTTCGCCTCGATCACGCGCCGGTCGGAAAGAAACTCGTTGAGGTAGCGGCGCATGGGCCAGTAGGAGGTCCCGTCCGGCGTGCCAAGAGCGATCAGGAGCACGCCGACCCGCCGCTCGCGCTTTGACACGGACGCTGACTTCGACGACTCCGATTGGCCCGCCAAACCGCCGGGACGAGGCGCGTCATTCATCAATTTCGCTCCGCTCGAGGGTCTTAAGACCCGTCGATAGAGCCTCCCCGACGGGCCGCCTAGCCTCCAGACCGGGCTTCCAAAGCTTTGGCGCCACGTCCCGGCCTTGGCGCTCCCGCAACCCTACCGCAGTTCGATCTTTTCCGCATCGGCAACGATCTGCGCGTGATCGAAAGCGAGGTCGAGGCTGCGCCAGTCCGCAACCCACTCCGCGGCGTCAGCATCGGATCCGGCCCTTGGGCGCTTCGTTCCCGCCACAAGCGTCGTATAGGCGATGCTCACAGTGTGTCCGCGCGGATCGCGCTGGGGATCCGAGTAAATGCCGACGATGCGAAGTGTGCCGATCGCAAGCCCGGTTTCTTCGAGAACTTCGCGACGGCATGCCGCTTCGACCGTCTCGCCGATATCGACGAACCCGCCGGGAAGGGCGTAGGCGCCTTTGAACGGCGGGCTCTTGCGCCGGACGAGAACGATGCGCCCTTCATCGTCGCGGATCACGCAGTCGGTCACGAGCGCGGGTGTTTTCGGTAATGCCATGGATCGCCGGAAGATCGCCCCGGTCAGCGGCGCGGCTGTGGCACAATGCGGAGATAAGGCCGCGGCGCCTTCCAGCCATTGGGATAGATCTTCTTCGCCTCTTCGTCGGAAACCGACCCAGCGATGATCACCTCCTCGCCGTCTTTCCAGTTCACAGGTGTCGCCACGCGATGCTTAGCCGTGAGCTGCATGGAATCGATCACGCGCAGAACCTCGTCGAAGTTGCGCCCGGTGGTCATGGGATAGACGAGAATGAGCTTGATCTTCTTATCAGGCCCGATGACGAACACATTGCGGACGGTCTGGTTATCGGCGGGCGTTCGCGCCTCCGCGTTGCCCGACGCGGCCGCCGGCAGCATGCCGTAAAGCTTGGAGATCTTGAGGTCGGGATCGCCGATCATGGGGTAGTTCGGAGCAAAGCCTTGCGTCTCCTTGATATCGTCCGCCCACTTTGAATGGCGGTCCACGGGATCGACGCTCAAGCCGATGATCTTCACCCCGCGCCGGTCAAACTCCGGCTTGATCCTCGCCATGTAGCCGAGCTCGGTGGTGCAGACCGGCGTGAAGTCCTTGGGATGGGAGAACAACACAGCCCAGGAATCGCCGATCCATTCATGGAAGCGGATGCGGCCTTGCGTCGTGTCCGCCTCGAAGTCTGGTGCGGTTTCGCCAAGTTGGAGTGTCATGTTAGGTCTCCTCGTCGGTAGCGGGCCTCGAGCCTCGCTGCCCCCGCCCCAGACATTTGGGATGCGCGGCCCGGCCAGCCAATCGATCCGGCCGAAAAAGAACATCATACCCTCGCGAGAGCAAGCTTCAGCGCAGAATTTCTAGCGGCTTTCGCCGCGGCGCGCCGCGGCGCGACGAATCGCAAAAAGGGACGCTCGCCACGCGGCGGCAAGACCTCATGCTCCTGTGAGAAAGGAAAGCGACGTCTGATCCGAGCCCGGGACCCGGAGCACTTGCATGCGATGGGGAGTCAGCCGCCGCCGGCACCGGCACCGATCTTGCCCTCGATGGTCTCGAACAAGCCGGCGAGCGAGCCGCCAAGGGCGTTCACGGCGGTCAGGATGGCAATGGCGATGCCGGCGGCGATCAAGGTGTATTCGATAGCCGTCGATCCCGACTCGTCCTTGAGGAAGCGCGCAAGCAAGGTCCTCATTTTCGGCTCTCCCGTTAATTGCTTTGTCGGTTATCCCCGGCCTCGGCTACCTGTTGCGGCGTGGCCGGACCCGGCGCGAGAGCTAACACCGCCGCGTTAAAACTCACGTTAAAGCAATCCAACAGAGGCGAGCGGCTTATGGTGAATCAAGTGTAACAAATGCAAGGACTGAAGCCTAAAAAATCAAGGATATGTGAGGAAAATGACTCGAAAGCTGTTTTCGATTTTTACCGAATGTTTACGACTTTGGCAAAAGGCGGGGCTCTAATCGTAAACAACGAGGTGGCAGTACTACCTGGGACCTGCTTGGGACCACCAGCCTTGACTCTGGGTCCGATTCCGTTTAGAACAAAACATGAACGAGAGTCGAGGTGAGGTAGCGTGCGTAGCGATGTTCCAGGCGGTGCAGAAGGTCTCCTCGTTCCGCCGGCTGGCGTTGCAAAAGCAGACGGGGCACGGGCGAGGGTCCTGATTGAGCATCTACGCGCGCAAGTTCGCGCGCTCGAGCAGGTTCCCGTGTCTCTGGCCAATCCCCCCGCACTGGGCGCGGCGCCTCCCCACCCCGCCTGCTCTTTTTCTCCCTCCTTCGTCATTGCCGGGCCTGACCCGGCAATCCACGCCAAGAGCCTCTCCCCACGCCCCGAGCCAACGGCATGGATGCCCGAATCGCAGGCTCGCCTGCGTCGTCCGGGCATGACGAGCTCCACCCCCCTCCCTCCTCCCCTTCAAGGGGGCAGGAGTTGTCTTTTGAGCAAACTCGTCAGAGGCGGGCTTCACGAGATCAAGCCGGAAGCTTACGGCGATAGGCCTTCGGCGCTCGCTTTCGCCCTTGCCGTCATCGCTCAGCAAGCGGCGGCGCAAGGGATGCGCCGGGATCTCGTGCTGTGGTGCCTGACCAGACATGCTGCGCGGGAATGGGGACGCCCCTATGGGCCTGGCCTCATCGCCTCAGGCCTCGACCCCGCTCTTCTTCTCATCGTGCTGGCCCGGAATGAAGACGATGCGGCCTGGGCTCTGGAAGAAGGTCTGAAGAGTCGCGCGCTGATCGCAGCACTTGCCGCGACCGAAATCAAAACGCCGCTCATGGCGCGCCGCCTCGGTCTAGCCGCTCAAGGCTCGTGCACGCCGTGCCTCCTGCTTTCGGATCATCGGAACGCAAACCTTCCCGGAACCGTCACAACTTGGCGCATCGCCGCGCGAAGAAGCTCCGTCTCCTTCGACGCGATGGCGCCAGGAAGCCCCGCTTGGCAGCTCACTCTCAAGCGTTGCCGTGGCGAAGCGCCGGGGCGGAGTTTTGTCGTGGAGTTCAGTCATGAGTCGTTTCGTTTGCGTCTTTCTGCCGCATCTTCCGATCGAGCGGCTGAAGCGGGAGAGAGCATCGAGCGGCGAGGCGCCTCTTCCGGCTGACCGGCCCTTGGCGCTGATCGGCAACGAAGAGCGGGGGCTTTTCCTCACCGCGCTCAATGAAGCTGCCCTGAGCGAAGGTCTATCCGCCGGTCTTCCTCTTGCCGATGCCCGCGCCATCTGCCCGCGCCTTCTCACGCTGCCCGCAGCGACCAAGAAGGATGAGGCAGCCCTTCGCGATCTCGCCCGCTGGGCATCTTGCCGCTATAGCCCCACGCTGAATATCGACGGCGCCGACGGGCTTTGGCTCGATGTGAGCGGCGTGCCCCATCTCTTCGGGGGCGAAAGGGCACTTCTCGCCGATCTCAGACGGCGGCTCGCCCGCGCAGGGTTCACGGCGCGGCTTGCTCTTGCCGAGACCTTGGGCGGCGCGCATGCGCTTTCCCGTTTCGCGCATCAATCTTCCGTCATCGTTTCCGATGGAGAGATCGGGCGCGCGCTAGCGCCCCTTCCCGTCGAGGCCTTGCGCCTTGCCCCTGAGATCACCCGTCTCTTGCGGCGGCTCGGCTTGAAGCGCATCGGCCAGCTCTACGATCTGCCGCGCGCAAGTCTCGAACGGCGGTTCCACGCCAAGGAGACGGCCGAGGCCGTCCTGCTCCGTCTCGATCAGGCGCTTTCTCGCCGCGAGGAGCCGCGCATCCTGCTTCTGCCTCAGCCCGATTTCGCGGCGCGGCTTCCGCTCCTCGAGCCTCTCATCACCCCTGACGGTGTGCTGGCCGGCATCGACAGTCTCGCGCAGGCACTGTGCGGAAAACTCGCCCGCGCCGAGCAAGGCTGCCGGCGTCTTGCGCTTTGGGTGGCCCGCGCCGACGGCTCCTCGACGGTGATCGAGGCGGGCTTGAGCGCCCCTTCGCGCGAGCCAACGCATCTCTTGCGCCTCCTCAAGGACAGGATCGAGACCCTCGACCTCGGCTTCGGCGTGGACTTCATGTCGCTTCAAGCGCTCGTCACCGAGACGCTTCCTCCCGCGCAAACAGCTCTGACCGAAGCCAACGGGAAAGTCAGATCCGAGACCCTGATCGACCGCCTGGTCAATCGCTTGGGAGCGCACGGGGTGCGCCGCCTCGGTCCCCGCGCAAGTCATCTTCCCGAGCTTGCGCAAAGTCTGAAAAGCGCTTTTGCCGGTCCCTCGCTCTGGCCCGAGCCTGCCTCCCGAAAACCGATGCGGCCGCCGCTTCTCTTCGCAACGCCCGAGCCTCTGACGGTGCTTGCCGAAATCCCCGAAGGGCCGCCGGCGCGCTTCACCTGGCGGCGCGTGACGCGCCGCGTGGTCAAGTCCGAGGGGCCTGAGCGCATCGCGCCCGAATGGTGGCGTCCGCTCGGGGTTCATAACGTTACCCCTCACCCTCCCACCGCCTGCGGCGGCGGGCCACCTCTCCCGCAAGGGGAGAGGGATTTTGGGGGCAAGCCCACAAATTTTAATCCCTCTCCCCTCGTGGGAGAGGGTGACGTCCCTGACTTCAAGTCAGGGACGCCGGGTGAGGGAGCGGTAGCGCAAAAACAGAGTGGCGCGCCGACCTCCCCACCAGGGGGAGGTTTGGAGTGCGTCGCTCCCACGAGAGGAAGGGACGAAAGCGCTGCCAATCAGGCAAGGCCGCGCGACTATTACCGCATCGAGGACGAGGACGGTCATCGCTACTGGGTGTTCCGCGAGGGCCTCTATCAGGAGAGCGAGCTTGGACCGCCTTGCTGGTACCTGCATGGCGTCTTCGGGTGAGCCTTTCGCCATGACAAGCTACGCCGAGCTCGAGGTCACCACCAACTTCACGTTCCTCACCGGCGGCTCTCATCCCGAGGAGCTGGTGGCGACGGCGAAGGCCTTGGGCCTCGCGGCAATCGCCGTCACCGACTGCAACACGCTTGCCGGCGCGGTGCGCGCCCATCTCGCCGCCAAGGAGGCCGGCATCAAGTTCATCGTCGGCTCACGCCTCGATCTGAAAGATGCGCCAAGCCTTCTCGCCTATCCGACCGACCGCGCCGCTTACGGCCGGCTTTGCCGCCTTCTGACGCTCGGCCAGCGCCGCGCCGAGAAAGGGCAATGCACGCTGTTTCTCGATGATGTCGCGGCCCATGCCGAGGGCCTGATCTTCATCGTCCTCCCTCCCCAGAATTATTCCCCTCACCCTCCCACCGCTTGCAGTGGTGGGCCCCTCCCTCTCCCACAAGGGGAGAGGGGTCGCCGTGGAGCCGCAAGTCCCAGCCCCTCTCCCCTCGCGGGAGAGGGTGGCGACCCCGGCTTTCAGTCGGGGGCGCCGGGTGAGGGGGAGCACGCCAAGGACTTCGAGAGCGAGCTACGGCGCATCAAGCAGGCGCTTGGGGTCAGCGCGCGCGTCTATTTTGCGGCGCGGCATTCCTATCGCGGCAACGATCGCGCGCGCATCGCCGCGCTGGCCGCGCTCGGCAGGCGCGTTGGCGTTCCCCTCGTCGCCACCAATGCGGTGCTCTATCACGCCCCCCACCGCCGCGCGCTCCAGGACGTGCTCACCTGCATCCGCGAGAAATGCACCATCGGAGAGGCCGGCTTCCGCCTCAAGGCCAATGCCGAGCGGCATATCAAATCGGCGAAGGAGATGGCGCGGCTCTTCGCCGGCCATGAGGATGCGCTCCGCCGCAGCGTCGAGATCGCGCGAGCTTGCGCCTTCTCGCTCGACGAGCTGAAATACGAATATCCCGACGAGCCGGTGCCCGACGGCAAGACGCCCCAATCCCATCTCGAAGATCTGACCTGGGAGGGTGCGGCCTGGCGCTATCCAAACGGTCTCCCTGAGAAAGTGCGCGACACGCTCCACAAGGAGCTCGCGCTGATCGCCGAGCTTAACTACGCGCCCTATTTCCTCACCGTCCACGACATCGTCCGCTATGCGCGAAGCCAGGGCATCCTCTGCCAGGGAAGAGGCTCCGCCGCCAACTCCGCCGTCTGCTACTGCCTCGCCATCACCAATGTCGATCCCACCGAGATCGACCTCCTGTTCGAGCGCTTCGTCGCGCCCGAGCGGAAGGAGCCGCCCGATATCGACGTCGATTTCGAGCATGAGCGGCGCGAGGAGGTGATCCAATATATCTACGCCCGCTACGGCCGCGACCGCGCCGGGCTTGCCGCCACCGTCATCTGCTATCGCGGACGGCTTGCCGTGCGCGAGGTGGGCAAGGCGCTGGGCTTGAGCGCGGATACCGTCGCAGCCCTTGCCACCACCATCTGGGGCTTGAGCAATTCAAGCCTGCCCGAGGAATATGTCCGCCAAGCCGGGCTCGATCCTTCAGATCCGCTGCTCGCCAGCGTGCTCGAGCTCACCCAGGAGCTGATCGGTTTTCCCCGCCATCTCTCCCAGCATGTCGGCGGCTTCGTGCTGACGCGCGGACCCCTCTCCG
>DASUQP010000097.1:0-2932 GCA_036280475.1 Methyloceanibacter sp.
CTTCGCGGAGGCGCCTTCCGCGCGCATCGCCACGACGAGATCGGCCTGCGCGAGCTGGATTTGCGGACTGTAGAAGCGGAACAGAGGTTCGCCCTCGCGGACATGCTGGCCGGTCTTGTTGACGAACAGATCCTCGACGTAGCCGTCGGAGCGCACCGTGACGATCCAAAGCAGCGACTCGTCATGCTCGACGGTGCCGATGCCGCGAACGGTGCGGGTGAGCGGCCGCGTCGCGACCTTTTCGGTGCGCACGCCAGAGCGCTGGATCTTGTCGAGGCTGACCTTGACCGTGTTGGGATCGTCCTCGTCATCGGCGTAGACGGCAATGTAGTCCATGCCCATCGGGTCTTTCTTCGGCACCGGCGAGGTGTCGGGATGCCCCATCGGATTCCGGTAATAGAGAATCTTGCGCTTGCTTGAGGCAGGCCCGGACTGTTCGGCGGAGGCCGGCGTTGTCACTGTCTCGGTGCGATGCGCGTACCAATAGCTCCCGGCCGCGCCGGCCGCGATGCCGGCAGCCAGAATGATCAGAGTGTTCAGACGCATCATGACGCGTCTCCCGGAATCCTTGTTGGTCGGCCCCCGCCATGGAGCGGCAGAGGATGGCGTCTGGCTCACGCCGTGAGCGGGTGCTCAAGGCGCGGCGACACGCTTTTTGCTCAAGGATTCAGACGCGGGGAGGCGGCGAAGGGGGATTTGGCGCGAGCGATCCGCTTGTCCCGGTCACGAGCGCCAATCTTGGCAACAGATATGAAGGATGGACGACGTCGATTTCGCCAAGAGTTACCGCTGAAGCGCTCGCGCATTTTAGGGCGCATGCCGCGTCCTTGGTGCAGTCGCGCTTGGCTTGCTTATCGCAATCTTGGCCCGGCGGGCAGCAATCCGCGTGAGCGGAAATCGGCTCGGTCGAAGACGCACGAGCAGACGCGACGGCGGCCGGCAACATGGCCACGGACAAAGCCGTCACGGCTACCAAGATGGCGCGGGCGATTCTCATGCTTCTCCGCGATTTATCGAAAACACTTTCCGTTCGCCGTCAAGTGACAGAGCCGTGAGTTTGGAACCCCCGACCGCCAAAGAAGACTACCACGACTTGGGGCGACCCGGAAATGCCGGGCGCTAGGCCGGCGCGGCCGGCCAATCAAGCTACCCGAATCATGCCCCTCTCTAGCGCAGGGCGAGGTGCTCTGTGAGGTCGTGGTCCGGGATCTTGGTCAGATCTTTTTGCAGGTCGCTGGCGACGATCTTGGCAAGCGGCTTTGCCAAGGCCTTCTTTAGCTCGGTCAGAACGCCGGGTGGGGCAACCAGCACGAGCTTATCGAATTGCCCGCGGCCATGCTCCGCATCGAGCTGCTCTGCCACGACCTTGATGAAGTCCTCCTTGGCCGCCTCCTTGAGATCGCGGCGTGGCTCGATCGCATGGCGCGCCGGCGACGCGCTCTCTTTGACCCGCGCCGGGCGGTCAAGGCCAAGGTCGCTCGCGCGCGCATGCAGTTCAGTCGAGACAAAGCTCGATACCGTGCGAAAGGCGCCCTTGTCGTCGCGCGTGACGAAACGTGCCCTGCCGCCGTCGGCAATGACATACCAGAGTTTCGCTTTCTTCATGGGATTGGCTACTCCCTCGGTCACGCAGACTCCTTTATATAGACAGCGTATATAGGCAGCGAGGTCACGAACTTCATCTGCGTCAAAGCGATGACGCCTTGACGATCCGCGATAAAGTATCCCGCTTCGGGAAGAGACCGGCTAAGGAGAGTGAGATGGCCGTGAAAGACGCCGATATGCCAAAACACCACACCCTCGGCGAAGAGGTCGACGCGATTGCCAAGCATCTTGCGTCCCTGCGCAAGGACATCGAGGGTCTCGCCGGCTCGATCGCGCAGGCGGGGAGCCATCAGGCCGAGCGCGCTCAGGATGCGGCGAGCGAAGCCTTGAGCGCGCTCGAGACCGCCGTCCGGCGCAATCCGACCCAGGCCCTTGGCATCGCTCTTGGCATTGGCTTCCTGGTGGGGGTCGTATTGCGGCGCTAGCGCGGGCCAAGGCCCGTCCCGGACGCCACGGTGGATCAACACCGGGCCGCGGGGCCTCAATGAACCTTTGTGCCAACGGCACGCATTCTGTAACCTGACCGGAGGCCGAAAGTCAGGAGGTCCGTATCATGAGAGTGAGAAGCATGATGCACAAGGGCGTCGAGTACGTCGCCCCGAACGCGAAACTCGATGTGATCGCCAAGAAGATGCAAGACCACGATGTCGGCGCCATCCCGGTCTGCGAGAACGGCAAGACCATCGGCATGGTGACCGATCGCGACATCGCCATCAGGGCGCTCGCCAACGGCAAGGACATCTCCACGCTCGAAGCGCGGGACGTGATGACCCGCAATGTCATTTGCTGCCGTGACAGCGACGACGCCGAGGACGCTCTGCGCGTCATGGAGAGCAACAAGATCCGAAGGCTCCCCGTGCTGGACGACGACGACAAGCTCGTGGGGATGGTAAGCCTCGGCGACATCTCACATGCGCTATCGCGGAAACTCACCGGCGGGGTGACGAAGGCGGTTTCAGCCCATCACGAATAAACGAGAACGCGGAGGTTGTGCGCCGATGCCGATACCGTTGCAAATCCGCTTTCGGAATATGGACCCCTCCCCCGCCGTCGAGGAGCGCATTCGCAAGAAGGCGGCGAAGCTCGAACGCTTCCATGACCGCATCCTCAGCTGCACCGTCGTGGTGGAGGCGCCCCACCGTCATCATCATCAGGGCAAGCTCTACAGCGTGCGGGTCGATATCAGCGTGCCGGGGAAGGACGTGATCGTGGGCCGGGCCAAGCCCATCGACCACGCTCATGAGGACGTGTATGTCGCGGTGCGGGACGCCTTCGTCGCCGTGGTACGGCGGCTGCAGGATCAGACGCGCAAGAAACGCGGCAGCGT
>DASUQP010000098.1:0-7851 GCA_036280475.1 Methyloceanibacter sp.
GGACGAACCCGAGCCCGATCCCCACCCGTTCTTGCGGATGCTCGACGGGCTCATGACCTTTGTCTTCCTGCTGGCGTGCCTGGGCGCCGGCGTCTTCTATTGGGTCAAAATCAAGTTCGACCAACCCGGCCCCCTCGCCACGTCGACCGTCTTCGCCGTGCCCAAAGGCGAAGGGGGGAGTGCCGTCGCCGAGCGTCTGGAGCATGAAGGAATCATCGCCGATCGCCGCGTGTTCATGACCGGCATCTTGTATTTCAAGTATATCAAGGGGCAGGGGAGCCTAAAGGCGGGCGAATATGAGATCCGTAAACACGCGACCATGCGAGAGGTGCTCGATACGGTCGTCGAGGGGAAGTCGATCGAGCACAAGGTCACGCTGGCCGAAGGGTTGACCAGCTACCAGATCGTGCAGAAGCTGATGGCCCACCCCAAGCTTCGCGGCAAGATCGCCGAAATACCGCCGGAAGGCACCCTGCTCCCCGATACTTATAAGTTCGGCCGCAACGACACGCGGCAAGACATTATCGAACGCATGCAGGCCGCGCAGGCCAAGTTCCTCACCAAGGTGTGGCCGACGCGCGACCCGGATATTGTCGTCACGACGCCGGAAGAAGCGCTGATCCTCGCCTCCATCGTGGAAAAAGAAACCGGACGGGCCGATGAACGGCCGCGCATCGCGCGCGTGTTCCAGAACCGGCTCAAAAAAAGAATGCGGCTACAGTCCGACCCCACCATCATCTACGGGCTCGTCGGCGGCAAGGCCGTGCTCGACCATCCCATTCAGCAGGAGGAAGTCGACCGCGAGACAGCTTACAATACTTATAAAATCAATGGCTTACCGCCCACGCCGATCGCCAATCCCGGCCGCGCCGCGATCGAGGCGGTGCTGCGGCCGGCCAAGACCAACGATCACTATTTCGTCGCCGACGGCACCGGCGGCCACGTCTTTGCGCCGACGCTCGACGCGCATAATAAGAATGTCGTCGAGTGGCGGAAGATCGAGCGCGAGATTCGCGCGCGCGAGGCCGCGGAGGCCGCGGCCAAGGCCGCTCAAGAAGCCGCGGCCGGCACCGCCGGCGCCGGTGCGCCCGTGCCGGAAGGAGCGCCCGCGGCCACGCCGCAAGATCAAGCCGAACCTGTCGCCGAAGGGGATTCGAACGCCACAGCCGCCGATCCGACCGTTACGTCGGAGATCCTCGTCGACCCGTCGGCGCTGGGCAGTACCGCCCATCCCTTTGCAATGCCTGAGGACGCTGTCGAGGAGGCGGTCCCCACGCCACTCCGAAATCCGAAGCGCTAGAGGGGGCGCACAAGCTGCCTCTCGCGCGCGACTCGGGCTATAAGCGGCGTAGTCTGGGGTGCAGGCAGGCCGGGGGGCTTACGATCGGATGGCGCTGAACAGCATGACCGGCTTTGCCCGTGGCGACGGCGTGCACGGTGATACCAGCTGGCACTGGGAGGCGCGCAGCGTCAACGGCCGCACGCTCGATCTGCGTCTGCGTTTGCCCATAGGTTTCGAGGGACTCGAGATCAGGGCGCGCGGCCTTGCCCAGGAGAAGCTCGCGCGCGGCAATTGCACCATCAATCTTTGGGTGAAGCGCGAAGCCGGCCGCGCGGAGATCAGGTTGAACGAGACCGCGCTCCGGCAGGCCGAGGCGGTGGCAGAACGGGCCAGGGATCTCACCGGGCTTAAACATGCCCGCCTCGACACGCTGCTCGGCATGCGCGGCGTGGTGGAAACGGCCGAGGGGGAGGAGAGCGAGGAGGCGCAAGCGGCGCTCAGCCATGCCATGCTCGCGAGCCTTGCGGCGACGCTCGATGAGCTCGTGCGCGCGCGGCGTGGCGAGGGCGAGCGGCTTCAAGCCGTGATCGAAAAGCAGCTTGTAGCCGTTGCGAGACTGATCGATGCCGCCGCAAAAGCCGCGGCGCAGCAGCCTGCGGCGATTGCGGTACGGATTCGCGAGCAGATCGCCCGCCTCACCGACGGAACCTCGACCCTCGATCCCGAACGTCTCCACCAGGAGGCTCTGCTGTTGGCCTCTCGGGCCGACATCCAGGAAGAACTCGACCGGCTGCGCGCCCACGTTGGGGCAGCGGCCGAGCTTATTGCGAGCGACCAGCCGGTTGGGCGCAAGTTCGAGTTCCTCGCCCAGGAGTTCAATCGCGAGGCCAATACGGTCTGCTCGAAGGCCGCCGATATCGAAACGACGCGGACGGGGCTCGATCTCAAGACGGTCATCGACCAGCTGCGCGAGCAGGTCCAGAACATCGAGTGAGGGACGATGGCGCGCGGAATCGCGAGGAGGGGGGTCATGCTGGTTCTGTCGTCGCCTTCCGGCGCCGGCAAGACCACGCTGGCGCGCCGTGTGATCGAGACCGAGCCGGAGATCGCCATGTCGATCTCCCATACCACCCGGGCGAAACGCAAAGGCGAAGAGGAGGGCGTCGATTACCACTTCGTCGACCGCGATACCTTCACGCGCATGCGCGACCACGGCGCGTTCCTGGAATGGGCGGTTGTGTTCGACAATTACTACGGCACGACGCGGAAGCCGGTCGAAGAGGCTTTGTCACAAGGGCGCGACGTTCTGTTCGATGTCGATTGGCAGGGTGCGGCGTCCTTGCGCGCAACAGCCAAGGACGACGTCGTCACGGTTTTCATTCTTCCCCCCACGGCGTCGGAGCTGGAGCAGCGCCTCAATGTGCGCGCGCAGGATCCGCCTGAGACCGTGCGGCGCAGGATGCTTGGCGCGAGCAACGAGATCCAGCATTGGCAAGACTACGATTATATCGTCATCAATTACGACATCGCGCAATCGGCGGCGGCGGTGCGCTCGATCCTCGCGGCGGAGCGACTAAGGCGGTCGCGGCTGACGGGCCTCAAGGAGTTCGTTCAGGCCCTACAATCCGAGCTCTAAGGCTTGCTCCGCCGAGCGGCCGCGAGCGCGTTGGCGAGGCGGCAGAACGCGGCGACCGGCAGCTCCTCGGCGCGCGCCTTGGGATCGATGCCTATCGCTTCAAGGAGCGTTTCGCTGTCGGGCACAAGCCGGCGGAGCGCCCCGCGCAGCATCTTGCGCCGTTGGCCGAACGCGGCTGCAGTGACGCGCTCGAGGCTCCCGACATCGCATGAGGGTTGCGGCTTGGCTTTGGGGACGAACTCGACGAGGGCCGAGTCGACCTTGGGCCGCGGCGTGAAGGCCTGGGCGGGGAGCGTGAAGAGGATGCGCGGCGAGGTGCGCCACTGAGAGATCACGGCAAGGCGCCCGTAGTCCTTGCCGCCCGGCGACGCGACGATCCTTTCTGCAACCTCGCGCTGAAACATCAGCACCATGCGGTCGAACCAGGGCGGCCAGGGATCGCTCTTGAGCCAGGAGACGAGGAGCGGCGTCGCGACGCTGTAAGGCAAATTGGCGACGATGCGGGCAGGGGAGGGAAGCTTGAGCGCCGCGTAATCGAGTTCCATTGCGTCGGCGGCAATAACATCGAGCCGCCCCGGATAGAGCGCGGCGATGGCGTCGAGCGCCGGCAGGCAGCGCGCGTCCTTCTCGATGGCGACCACGCGCGGGGCGCCTTCGAAGAGAAGAGCGCGCGTGAGACCGCCGGGACCGGGCCCGATCTCGACGACGCCGACCCCTTCGAGCGGGCCCGCGGCGCGGGCGATGCGCCGGGTCAGGTTGAAATCGAGCAGGAAGTTCTGCCCGAGGCTCCTCTTCGCAGCCAAGCCGAGCGCGCGAATGACTTCGCGAAGGGGCGGCAGTCCGTCCGGCGTGGTCACGCCCGCGCCTCGGCGCGCGTGCTCATGGCGGAGGCCATGCGCAGCGCTTCGATGAGACTGCGCGGGCGCGCCTTGCCGGTGCCGGCAAGGTCGAATGCCGTGCCGTGGTCGGGGGATGTGCGGATGAAGGGGAGCCCGAGGGTCACGTTGACGCCTTCCTCGAATGCAAGCGTCTTGAACGGCGCGAGCGCCTGATCGTGATACATGCAGATTGCCGCGTCGTAGGTCGCGCGCGCCGCCTCATGGAACATTGTATCGGCGGGATAGGGACCGGCGACGTCGAGGCCCATGGCCCGCGCCTCCTCGATCGCCGGCGCAATGGTTTCGGTCTCCTCGCGGCCGAGGCTTCCCGCCTCTCCGGCATGGGGATTGAGGCCGGACACGGCGAGGCGCGGACGCTTCACGCCGAAATAGCGCTCAAGGCTTTCGGCGACGATGGCGATGGTCTTGACGATCAGCTCGCGCGTGAGCAGGCCGGGGACCTCTTTGAGAGGAACGTGGATCGTGACAGGGACCACGCGCAAGGAGGGACCGGCGAGCATCATGACCGGGTGGAGCGGCTGCCCCTCGGGCGAGGCAAGCGCGGCGAGATATTCCGTGTGTCCCGGGAAAGTGAAGCCCGCACCGTAGAGCACGGCCTTGGCGATGGGGTTGGTCACAACGGCGCGCGCGGCGCCTTGCTGCAGGAGGCCCACGGCCCGCTCGATCGATTGGGTGACGAGAGGCGCCGTGCAGCGATCGGGCCGTCCGGCCACGATCTCGCCTTTGCCAGCAATCGGGAGCACCGGCAGAGCGCGCTGAAACTGGCTCGGGCCCGCTTCGATCGCGGAGAGTTCGGCAATCGGCACGTCGAGCCCGAGCGCCCGGGCGCGCGCGGAAAGCACGGCAGGATCCCCGATCAGGACGAACGAGGGGACCGCCTCGCGCGCGCGCGCAGACCAGGCGCAAAGCGTAATGTCGGGTCCGATCCCGGCGGGATCGCCAATTGTGAGCGCCAGAGGCCGTTCCGCCGAAGCCATGGGCTTCGGCTAGCATGAAACACGTCCCTAGCGGTACTCGATGAACGCCTCCGCACGCACATCGCGCAACCGCCGTTCGGCGCGAAGCCCCATTTCCTGGCTCATCAATTGCCGCTGAGCCTGCTCGCGGGCAGTATTGGTGCCCGAGGCGGAACGCTTGCCGCAGACCGCGTAAAGCTCGACGGCTGCCTGCGTGATGGTCGGGGGCGTCATCTGCCCGACCTTGGCGTTCATGACGAGAAGCCGCGCGGGCTGAGCCAGAGAGGCCGTCTTGTGATCCTGCAGCGTGTTCACGCTCGCGCCATCGACGCCTTTGGCGAGCTGGGCGCAGGATTGAAACCGGGCGCGCATGCTCTCGGCGGCCGCAAGCTGGGCGGCAATGGTCCTCTGGTCGGAGCCCGCGGCGATCGCGAACTTGACCTGGCGCAACTGTAGGGCCGGCTCTGCCGCGCCACCTTCCCCAGCCCCGCCTCCCTCAGACGCACCTCCCTCAGCACCCGCCTCCGACATGGCCTTGTCCACGTCGGCGTCGGCGATCTGAATATCGCGGCGGAACTTCTTCTGTATCGTCTGCTGCCAGACAAGTTGCGCCCGAATACGGTCCTTCAGCGTCTTGATGTTGACGCCGGCCTTGCCAAGCGCGGTCGCAAGGCCCTCGACATTGAGGTTGTTCTTCTGCGCCATGTCCTGAAGGATTGCCGTCACATCCTCTTCGTCGGCCGTCACGGAGGCCTTGCGGCCTTCCTGCATTTGCAACCGTTCATCGATCAGCATGTCGGCGGCCTGTTTCTTGAGAGCGGGCGAGGGTTGCTGCTGCGTGGTAATGGCGAGAAAGCGTTCGCGCTGATCGATGTCGTAGTCCGAGATCGGGTCGTCGTTGACGAGAATCTTGATCGATACTTCCTGCGCGCCGACGGCCACGAGACCTCCGGCCAGAATCGCAAGCAGGAGCACCGCCACCGATCCAGGGCGGTAGGGCAAGGCACCGCCGGCCGCAATCCAGACCGATGCGATACCCCTTAGACGCTGATGGTAACTCCGCATTGACCTTTAGTAGTCGTTGCTGTCAGACCCACTTGCGTCGAACACGCTGGTCGCTGAGGTCGAGTATTGATAGCTCCCGAGATATTTCAGCGAGAAGTTTACCAGGAAACGCTGGTCCGGCTCGATGTCTTGATCGCGGATGAAAGAACGCTGATAGGTCACATCCATCAGGAAACAGTCGTCCTGCCACCGCACGCCTAAGCCGTCCGTGATCGTTTGCTCGGTCGCGAGGTCGTAACGGAAGTTTCCGAGCAACGACCAAGCCTCGGTGACCGCCAGGGCGCCGGCGACTATGATCTCCTCGCGCGGCTCGTTATTTGCGAGTCCCGGTTCGGCGGTGACATCGGCATAGTTCACCTTTACCCGCGCCGGACCGTAGCTCGCCCATGAGGCAAGATCGGTGCGCCGGATGTCGAAGGTCTGCTCATCGAAGCGGGACTGCGCCGAGAAGCCGAGATTAGAAATGGCTTGAATGTAAAGACCGCCAACATAATCGGAGGCGTCGGAGGCGAGGCCGGTGGTACGAAAGAATTCGGTGTCGAACTCGTTCTGCCCAGCGATCTGATAGCTCTCGCCAAAGACGGCGCGCCCATACGCGCCGGAGGCCAACTGGGCGGTATAGCGCACGCCCACATTGGCGCGTGTGCCGGTCTCGATCCGGTCGTAGCCGGAGAATTTGTCGATGTCGAACAGAAGGGTGTCGTCGAACACCAGGCTTAGAGCATCTTCGTTCGGAATTTCCTGCTGATCGCCGACCGTATCGGGCCGGGCAATGACCTGGCCGATCGGCTCAACTACGTGGGTGACGTTTCCAGTACTGGCGACGAAAGGATAGCGATACTCGATGCCGCCTACGGCATTGCCGCGCAGGATGGCGCTGCTCCCTTCCGTCTCATTAGTGGCGAATTCTTCCGAACCGTTCAGCCCTCTGTCAACTCCGGCAACGCCGTAGACGTCGCCGCGAAGCCGGGCAAAGGGCGTGTAGACCTGACCGATGCCGTCGATCATCTGGCGCCGCCAATTTCCCTCCAAAATCAGCCGGTTGGAGCTGATGCC
Source organism: Methyloceanibacter sp. (assembly GCA_036280475.1). Lineage (GTDB taxonomy): Bacteria > Pseudomonadota > Alphaproteobacteria > Rhizobiales > Methyloligellaceae > Methyloceanibacter. The sequence continues at coordinate 6,895 of DASUQP010000098.1, forward strand.
TTCTTGGTTGTCGAATACCATGACGTTGGAGTTGAAACTCAGTTCGCCGCCAAGGATCGGCCGATTGACGATGTAGTCGTAGTCGATGATCGGGAACACCGTGGCGTCCGAGAACGGCTCGTCGGTGAACAACAGGCTCTGCGTGTTGTAGAACCGCATGGAGGCGTAATTTCGGTCGTGCAGACCTTCGAGATAGATCTGCGAAACGCGGTCCGTCTTGAGCCGGCTGTCGAGGTTGTAAAACCGCCGGAAGGTCTCATCGGTCTCGCCGAGAATATCCCAGCCGTAACTCCAATACGGGTTGAGCGCAAACCTACCGTCGGTCTGGATACTGCCGCGGAAGTCCCCCTCGGTGGGACTGTCGAAGGTGCCTTCATCCCAAACGCCGGCAAGTTGAATACGATAGGCACCACTGGACAGACGGTGCCGCCAATCGCCCTGGAGCAGGGTCCCCGCCTTCTCGGTCACCATCGGGGCGAAGGTGAAATCGTAATGGTCCGACAGGGCGAAGTAGTAGGGGATCTGCACCGTATTGCCGAGCTCGTTGGAATGGCTGTAACTCGGCATCAGGAAGCCGGACTTGCGCTTCACGGTCGGGTCGGCCATTTGGAACCAGGGAACCCAAGCCACCGGCACGCCCAGGAAGTCGAAGACCACATTCCTGTAGGTGATGGTGGCCTGATCACGCTTATGCGTGATCTTGCCGGCACGAATGCGCCAGGTCGGAGGCTTGTTTGGATTTTCCTCGCACGGCTTGCACGGCGTGAACCACCCTTTCTCGAACACCGTGACGTTTCCGGCCTGGCGCGAGGCCGAGGAGGCAACGATACGGGTCTCGTCCTTGGTAACGAGCTTCAGCGCATCTATGAAGCCGTCGCGGAAGTCATCGGTGAGTGTGATTTGGTCTGAGGTGATCACCGCGCCGTCGGGATCTTTGATGCGGACATTGCCCTCGGC
>DASUQP010000099.1:0-2766 GCA_036280475.1 Methyloceanibacter sp.
CCTGGTCCATGAGATGCGAACGCGCATCGTCACGAGCCCCGTGTTCGGGGGCGATCGCATCCTCGGAGCGATCCTGTTCGAGGGCACGATGGACCGCGACATCAAGGGCGTACCGAGCCCCGAGTACCTGTGGAAGGTCAAGCACGTGGTCCCGTTTCTCAAGATCGACGAGGGGCTCGCCGACGCCGCCGACGGCGTGCAGATGATGAAGCCGATGCCCGGCCTGGATCAGCTCCTCGAGAGGGCCAAGGCGAAGGGTGTCTTCGGGACCAAGGCGCGCTCGGTCGTGAAGGAAGCAAACGCGAAGGGCGTCGCCGCCATCGTCCGCCAACAGTTCGATGTGGCGAAGCAGGTCCTCGCGCACGGACTCGTGCCGATCATTGAGCCCGAGATTGACATCAAGTGCTCCGACAAGGCGGCGGCCGAGAAGCTCCTGCGGAAGGCGATCCTGGCGGCTCTCGACGAGCTCGCGCCCGGCCAGCTCGTGATGCTCAAGCTCACGCTCCCTGAGGAGGACGACTTCTACCGTCCCTGCATCGAACACCCCAACGTCCTGAAGGTTGTCGCGCTCTCCGGTGGCTACTCACGGGACGAGGCGAACGCCCGTTTGGCGCGCAACCACGGGATGGTCGCCAGCTTCTCGCGGGCGCTCGTCGAGGGGCTTGTCGCTGAGCAGTCCGCCGAAGAGTTCAACGGCGCTCTGGAGCGCTCGATCGCGAGTATCTTCGCGGCCTCGATGACCTGACGCCCGGGGCCATCAGTCGGCGCCCAGCTCGTACACGGTCGTGATGTCGATCGCGCTGTGGATCCTCCGGTAGACGAGGCACCTGTCGGCTGATGTCCCCAGACCGGCCGTCGAAACGCTGGACATGGGAGATGCGGAACGCGTCGATATGGCCGTTGAAGGGATCGGCGATGCCGCTCACATGCTATCGAAGGGCAGCGAAGCCCCACAATGCGGGCTATCTGCGCGGCGGGTTGTCCATCCTAAAGGCGTCCGGACGTATCCCGTGCTCGACTTGGCGCCAGCTCACCGGGGCCGCAATCGGGAATCCAGGCCGCGCCCGCGGCGACCAGGCACCGATCGCCGTTGTGCCGCGGCCGTTCCTCAGATAATCGATGAAGATGCGCCCCGCGCGTTTTTCTGGCGCCGAGGCGATCGTGTTGGTCCGGTGCCGCTGCAGCGAGGCGCCGCGCGATCTGCTTGGCGTACACTCGCGCCTGGTCGTGGTCCATCGTTCGGTCGAGCGGCGCCATCAGATGCAATCCCTTGCCCCCGGTCAGCTTCGGCCACGGCTCCAGGCCCTCATCCTTCATCATTCGGCGCAGCGTCAGCGCCGTCTCGATCACGAATCCCCAGGCAACGCCCTTGCCCGGATCGAGATCGAAGACGAGCATGTCGGGATGCTCTATGTCGTCGATGCTTGCGTTCCATGGGTGCAGCTCGACCGCGCCGATCTCGACCAGGCCGAGCAGGCCGGCCAGGTCATCCACCCAGAGCCGTGCGCCCTCGCCCCCTCCCGCTTCTCGATCGTGAGCCTGTGAACTGTCTCCGGGACCGGCGGCAGCGTACCCTTGTGATAGAATGTTGTGCCTCTCGTGTGGCGCACGAGCTTGAGCGGCCTTCGCCCGACATGCGCGAAGGCCCGCTTCCAGACCTTCCTCCAGTACGCGGCGAGTTCCTCTTTCGATGGCGCCACGGCATCCGGAAGAAGTTGCAGGATGTTCTCGCGCGGCACGGCGATCCGATCTCGGCGGCCTTGTGCGCGCGAGGGCGTGCCGGCAGGCGTGCGCGCCGGCGGCGCTTCGCGATCCTCGCGCAACCCCTTGAACACGGCTTCGCGCAGCAGCTGGTGTTCAGTCATGGTGCTGTAGGCCACTTCGGCCTCCATGACCGGCTCGACCCAGGTCGCCTTCGGCTTCTTGACCGGCTCGGAGAGCGGGGTGTCTGTCCGAATGAACGGATCGAGCCGCTCGCGCAGATCGCGCGCCTCCGCTTCGGTGAAGCCGCCCCGCACCTTGCCGGCATAGAGCAGCCGGTCTCCGTCACGGCGACCGATGTAGAACGAGGCGATCTTGCGCGGCTTCGCCCCGAGCTTCTCGACGAAGGCCACGATCGGAAACGCGTCGCGCTTGCCGCACTTGACCTTAATCCAGCTTTCCACCTGGCCGGAGCGATACGGCGCGTCCTGCTGCTTGCTGACGATGCCTTCGAGACCCATGGCGCAGGCGCGCTCTCGGATCTCGGCGCTGTCCCCCTCCAGGTGCTCGGCGTAGAGGTGTCAACGGCGGAGAGAAAATGCATCGGCGTGGCGGCGCAAAGATGCATCAGGTGGCGTGATGACAAGGGCCCCGCGCGGGGCCCTTGTCATTTGGCGGTCAGGCGGGCTGCGGTTGGCTGGCGTCGGAGGTGGGCGAGCGCCGGCGGTGCTTGCTTTGCCGGAGACGATAGCTGTCACCGTTCATCTCGAGGATGTGGACGTGATGGGTGAGGCGGTCGAGGAGCGCACCGGTCAGGCGCTCGGAGCCGAACACGCTGGTCCACTCGTCGAAGGGCAGATTGCTGGTGACGATGACCGAGCCACGCAATCAGACCTCGAACGCCGACGCTTGCGCGGCTGATCCTTAAACAGGTGGTAGGTGGCGAGCGCGGCGCCGACGGAGCCGTCCGCATCACCCGTGGCCGGCTGGACCCAGATCCATAACGTGTGGTCTCGTCGTTGCGTGTCGTCCGAACTCCACGCCAGAGGCAGTTTCAGATTGACT
>DASUQP010000100.1:0-15119 GCA_036280475.1 Methyloceanibacter sp.
GGCCAAAACGCAAGCAAGAAGCTTCGACGACGTACCGATCAAGGCAACCTCCCAAATGTTTTGCGACGGGCGGCGAATGGCTGACCCAAGGTCGCGCACGCTATCGGAATGGGACTAACGGTTCTCTAAAGCTGAGGCGTTGCCGGCAGGGCCGTTGAGGCGAAATGCTGGCGGGAGTGACGGGACTCGAACCCGCGGCCTCCGGCGTGACAGGCCGGCGCTCTAACCGACTGAGCTACACCCCCTTTTAGGACCGCAAACGAGCAGTCAGAGGCGACCCTCCCTGCATGTACGGGTTCGGATTCGGCGAGTCAAGCCGAGGCCCAGCGGGCGCTTTGCGGGAGGCACGCGCGTATGGCGGGCTGGCCGTCGCGCGACGGAGCGCGGTTTATGGGGACGTGGCTTGCCCGATCAATGCCAAACGAAAGCCCCGCAGGGGGACGGGGCTTTCGCACTTCAGATTCGGCGAGGATGTACACGAGCAAAACAGGGGTGAGAAGGCTCGCCGAACTCAGAGGGCTGAACGCTTGCGTCGGGCGCGGGTTCCAAGCCTATGCGGATCTCCGAGGCGAAACCGCGCCGCCAGCGGCTCGTAGTTTAGCCTGGTTTTCGCCCCACTCATCCAGCAGGGCCAGCGACGTTTCGAGATCGACGGCCAACCGCAGCCACGTTTTCGCCAACTCCTCAAAACGCTCCCTGGCAATGGCGGACGATGAGGATGTCGCCAATTCCGCGCAATGCTTGGCGTGCTCGCGGCACTCTTTGGGATCACCGGGCATGAGAGCCTCTGCCAGCCGCATATCCCCCGCGCCTCAATCGATTGCAAATGCCGGCGCTGAGTTCAAGCCCCTTGACGTGTGGCGCAAAAAAGCGCGCGGGCTGTCCGTGCAAAGACATCTCCAGGCCCCGCAGCGGCAACGCGTCCGGCCCCTCCCGATGAGAAGCGGGGCGCGGTGGAAACAAATGGTGGGAGGGGCGTTTAGCGCTACACCACTAAAGAGTGAGGAGTAAGACACATGAAATATCTCGGAAGTGCCCTTATCGGCCTGCTTGGCACCTTTGTTTTGACCACCACTGCGTCTGCGGCCATCGTTTGCAATGACGAGGGCGATTGCTGGAAGGTTAAAGAAAAACACAAATATCCGGCCGACGTGAACATCCAGGTCTATGAGGACGACTGGAGGTGGCCGGAAGGCGCCAAGTACAGATGGCGTGACGCCGGACCCGGCCGGGGTTACTGGCGCGGCGGCGTTTGGATCGACTTTTAGCACACCTATCGAGGCGGGATGGTGGGCGGTGACAGGCTCGAACTGCCGACCTCCTGGGTGTAAACCAGGCGCTCTTCCAGCTGAGCTAACCGCCCGCCGGCAAGAAGCGATAGATCAAGCGCACGCCTCCCGCCACCGCAAAACAAAGGCGGAGCCTTGAGCCAGGGCTCCGCCTCAAAAATCGGCAGGGTCAAGGCCTAGCTGTTGCAGGCCTCTTTCAGAGCTTTGCCCGCGCGGAATTTCGGCACGCGGGACGCGGGAATGTGCACCTCGGCGCCGGTCCGCGGATTGCGGCCGGTCGAGGCCTTGCGCTGCGCGACCTGGAAATTGCCAAAGCCGACGATCCGCACGGTGTCTCCGCCGCGCAGCGCTCTCTCGATGTTCCTGAACATCGCGTCCACGGCCTTCTCCGCCGCGTCCTTCGACAGATCAGAATCTTTCGCCACATGGGCGATCAGTTCAGCCTTGTTCACGGGTCATCATCCTTTCGCTCGGGCCCCAATCGAGAGGGTGTCGCCACCCTCAAGGACCTTCGGTACGCTCCGATTCACAAATAAGCGGTGTATGACTGGCGCAAAAAACCCGGAAAATCAACAAAAATGGTCCGACTCCGCGACCGGAGCCGGACCACGCGACTGAGCCAATTGGCAGACGGAAACGGCGGATTTCCGCGGCTTAATGCGCCGTCACGCCGGGCTGGGTTTCATCCTGAGGCGGAACGACCTGAGCGCCCGCTTCGGCCACTTCCTCCCAGGCGATCGGCTGCGCAGGCCGGGTGAAGGCGATTTTAAGCACCTCCTCCATGCGCGACACCGGGCGAATATCGAGCGCATTCTTCAGCTCATCCGGTATCTCCGTGAGATCCTTGGCGTTCTCGTCGGGGATAATCACCGTCTTGATGCCGGCCCGAAGCGCGGCGAGGAGCTTCTCCTTCAGCCCGCCGATGGGCAAAATGCGCCCGCGCAGGGTGATCTCGCCGGTCATGGAAACCTCGCGCCTCACCGGTATCCCGGTCATGAGCGAGATGATCGCGGTCACCATGGCCACGCCGGCCGAGGGGCCGTCCTTGGGCGTCGCGCCCTCGGGCACGTGCACGTGGATGTCCCGCTTCTCGAACAGCGGCGGCTCGATGCCGAAATCGACCGCGCGCGACCGCACATAGGCGTTGGCCGCCTGAATCGATTCCTTCATCACGTCGCGCAAATTGCCGGTCACGGTCATCTTGCCCTTGCCCGGCATCATCACGCCCTCGACCGTGAGCAATTCGCCGCCGACCTCGGTCCACGCCAGTCCGGTGACCACCCCGACCTGGTCCTCGAGCTCGGCCTCGCCGTAGCGGAACTTCTGCACGCCGAGATAGTCCTCGAGGTTCTTGAGCGAAATCCGGATCGATTTCTTCTTGGTGGTGAGCAGCTCCTTCACCGACTTCCGCGCGATCTTGGCGATCTCGCGCTCCAGATTGCGGACTCCTGCCTCCCGCGTGTAGCGGCGGATGATCTCCTTCAGAGCGTCGTCATCGAGACCCCACTCCTCCGCCTCAAGGCCATGCGCCTTGGTCATCGCCGGGAGCAGGTGGCGGCGCGCGATCTGCGTCTTCTCGTCCTCGGTGTAGCCCGCGATCCGGATGATCTCCATGCGGTCCATCAATGCCGGAGGAATGTTGAGCGTGTTCGCCGTGGTGACGAACATCACGTTCGAGAGGTCGTAGTCGACCTCAAGATAGTGATCGTTGAAGGTGTGGTTCTGCTCGGGGTCGAGCACTTCGAGCAGCGCCGACGCCGGATCGCCGCGGAAATCGGCGCCCATCTTGTCGACCTCGTCGAGCAGGAAGAGCGGATTGATCTTCTTCGCCTTCCGCATCGACTGAATCACCTTGCCCGGCATCGAGCCGATATAGGTGCGGCGGTGGCCCCTGATCTCGGCCTCGTCGCGCACGCCGCCGAGGCTCATGCGCACGAATTCACGCCCCGTGGCGCGCGCCATCGACTTGCCGAGCGAGGTCTTGCCCACGCCCGGAGGACCGACCAGGCAGAGAATCGGGCCTTTCAGCATGTTGGTGCGGTTCTGCACGGCGAGATATTCGACGATGCGGTCCTTGACCTTCTCGAGACCGTAATGGTCCTCGTCGAGGATCTTTTGCGCCTCGTCGAGATCGCGCTTGATCTTGCCCTTGACGCCCCACGGGATCGTCAGCAGCCAGTCGAGATAGTTGCGGACCACGGTGGCCTCGGCCGACATCGGGCTCATCTGGCGGAGCTTCTTCAGCTCGCCCAGCGCCTTCTCGCGGGCCTCGCGCGACAGCTTGGTCTTCTCGATCTTCTGCTCGATCTCGGCAAGGTCGTCGCGGCCTTCCTCGTTGTCGCCGAGCTCCTTCTGGATCGCCTTCATCTGCTCGTTCAGGTAATACTCGCGTTGCGTCTTCTCCATCTGACGCTTGACGCGGCTCCTGATCTTGCGTTCGACCTGAAGCACCGAGATCTCGCTCTCCATCAGGGTGAAGACGCGCTCCAGCCGCTCGGAGACGGAAGTGATCTCGAGGATCTGCTGCTTCTCGGCGATCTTGATGGCGAGATGCGATGCAATCGTGTCGGCAAGCTTCGAGTAGTCCTCGATCTGGCTCGCGGTGCCGAGCACCTCGGGCGAGATCTTCTTGTTGAGCTTCACATAGCTCTCGAACTGCGACACGACCGAGCGCGCCAGCGCCTCGATCTCGTCCTCGGCGCCGACGGTCTCGGCGACGCGCTCGACCTCGGCCTCGAAATAGCTCTCGTTCTCGGTGTAGCGGCGAATGGCGGCGCGGCGCGTGCCCTCGACCAGAACCTTGACCGTGCCGTCGGGCAGCTTCAGCAATTGGAGCACGGAAGCGAGCGTGCCCATCGTGTAGATGCCGTCGGTCGAGGGCTCGTCATCGCTCGCGTTCTTCTGCGCGACCAGCAGAATCTGCTTGTCGGACCGCATCACCTCCTCGAGGGCCGCGATCGACTTCTCGCGGCCGACGAAGAGCGGCACGATCATGTAGGGGAAAACGACAATGTCGCGGAGCGGCAGGACCGGATAGAGCTCTGTCTCGCCTTCCCTGACCGTGGACGGTTTTGATTCAGTCATGGCAGTTTTGTCGCTTTCTTTTTTGGGCGGAGCGTGACGGCCTCTCCGCTCTTTTAGTCTTTTACCCCCCTGCCCGGCGCCCGGTGCCACCCTCAAATATTATGGTCAACGGCGAATAGTATGGCCAACGAGCGCGCCGGGCTTGTGGCAAGTTGCCCCGCCACTTTAACCAATATGCGGCGATAAGCTACGTGGCGACCCCCGATGCCGCCGTCAAGTGGCTAAGAAGACGGCACAGAACCCCGATTTTCGCCATTTTGACTGGGATTCGCCTCGGCTCGCAAGCAGGAATGAGCCGGGCGGGCTTAAGCGCTCGTGCCGAGTTCCTCGTGGCGGTCGGAGTAGATGCGCAAAGGACGCGCCTTGCCGTCCACCACCTCCGAGCTGATCACCACCTCTTCGACGCCGCGCAAGGAGGGCAGCTCGAACATGGTGTCGAGCAGGATGCCTTCCATGATCGATCGGAGGCCCCGGGCGCCGGTTTTGCGGTCGATCGCCTTCTTCGAGATCGTGCGCAAGGCCTCCTCGGCGAAGCTGAGCTGCACGTCCTCCATCTCGAACAGGCGCTGATACTGGCGCACCAAGGCGTTCTTCGGCTCGGTCAGAATGCGCATCAGCGCCGCCTCGTCGAGGTCGTCGAGCGTGGCGATGACCGGAACGCGGCCGATGAACTCGGGGATCAAACCGAACTTCAGCAGATCCTCGGGCTCGACCCCTTTCAATATGTCGCCGGTACGGCGGTCATCGACCGATTCGACCTTGGCGCCGAAACCGATCGAGGTCGACCGGCCGCGCGCGGAGATGATCTTCTCGAGCCCGGCGAAGGCGCCGCCGCACACGAACAGAATATTGGTCGTGTCGACCTGGAGGAACTCCTGCTGCGGGTGCTTGCGCCCGCCTTGCGGGGGCACCGAGGCGATCGTGCCTTCCATGATCTTGAGCAGCGCCTGCTGCACGCCTTCCCCCGACACGTCGCGGGTGATCGACGGGTTGTCGGATTTGCGGCTGATCTTGTCCACTTCGTCGATGTAGACGATGCCGCGCTGCGCCCGCTCGACGTTGTAGTCGGCAGCCTGCAGCAGCTTGAGGATGATGTTCTCCACGTCCTCGCCGACATAGCCGGCCTCGGTGAGCGTGGTGGCGTCGGCCATGGTGAAGGGCACGTCGAGGATGCGCGCAAGGGTCTGCGCGAGCAGCGTCTTGCCGCAGCCCGTCGGTCCGATCAGGAGAATGTTCGACTTTGCCAGCTCGACGTCGGAATTCTTGGTCGAGTGATTGAGCCGCTTATAGTGATTGTGCACGGCGACCGAGAGCACGCGCTTGGCATAGTCCTGGCCGATCACGTAGTCGTCGAGGACGGCGCAAATCTCCATCGGCGTCGGCACGCCGTCGCGCGACTTCACCAGCGAGCTCTTGTTCTCCTCGCGGATGATGTCCATGCAAAGCTCGACGCATTCATCGCAGATGAACACGGTCGGTCCGGCAATGAGCTTGCGGACTTCGTGCTGACTCTTGCCGCAGAAGGAGCAGTAGAGGGTATTTTTGGAGTCGGCTCCGCTCACCTTGCTCATTCGATCATCCAGCTCTCAGTCGTTCGGTGGCGCCGGTTCACTTCGGCTTGGCGCCATGGGTCTTCTTGCCGCCTCGCAAGTGTTGAGCCCCTTATCTCCATCGAAAGCCGCCCGAAGGGCAATCTCAGCATGCTAGGGCGGCACTATCAAGGATTGATTAATCCCCGATTCTTTCGCGGAACAAAGCCCCTCGATGCATTATCCGGAGCTTGCGTGGCAACGCCGGCGCCGGCGCACTTGGTCGCGTTTTCGTGATTGGCGCTCATGCCCCGGCCGAACGTTTCGGCAACAAACGTGCTCGCGCTCACGAGACCGGCGCGAGCTTTTCCACTTTCTCTTCCAGCGGGTGCCGCTTGGTAATGACCTCGTCGATGAGGCCAAAACTCCGGGCGTCCTCGGCCGACATGAAATAGTCGCGATCGAGAGTCCGATCGACCGTGTCGTAGTCCTGCCCGGTATGGCGCACGTAGATTTCGTTCAGCCGCCGCTTCATCTTGATAATGTCCTCGGCGTGGCGCTCGATGTCGCTGGCCTGGCCCTGAAAGCCGCCCGAGGGCTGATGCAACAGGATGCGGGCATTGGGGAGCGCGTAGCGCATCCCCTTCTCGCCGGCGGCGAGCAGCAGCGACCCCATCGACGCGGCCTGGCCGATGCAGAGCGTCGCGACGGCCGGCCTGATGAACTGCATGGTGTCGTAGATCGCCATGCCCGAGGTCACGATGCCCCCCGGCGAGTTGATATACATGGAGATCTCTTTCTTCGGATTCTCGGCCTCAAGGAACAGGAGCTGCGCCGTGATGACCGAGGCGACATGGTCCTCGATCGGCCCCGTCACGAAGACGATGCGCTCCTTGAGCAAACGCGAATAGATGTCGTAGGCGCGCTCGCCCCGATTGGTCTGTTCGACCACCATTGGCACAAGCGTGCTGGAGTAGATATCGGCCGGGTCTGGCATTGCTGTCCTTGGCGCGGAAGCCTCTCGCGCGAATCTGAATTGATCGTCCTACTACATATGGGGTGGTTGCCCAAAACAAAAGGGGTGACGGGAGAGGCCCCCTACTTCCGCTTCTTGCCGCGCTTCTTCGGGCCTTTGCCGTGGTCGTGGCCGTGCTCGTGGTCATGGTCATGATCGTGATCATGCTCATGGTGGTGATGGGCGTGGTCCCCGTCCTCGTCAGGGTCGGCGTAAAGTTCCTCGGCGCTCACCTTCTTTTCCGTCACCCTGGCCAGTTCAAGGATGAAATCGACTGTCTTGTCCTCGAAGATCGGCGCCCTGAACTCGGCGAGGAGCTCCGGGTTGTTGCGGTAGTGATCGTAGACCTTCCGCTCCTGGCCGGGAAACTGCCTCACGCGCTCGAGCAGCGCCCGGCTCACCTCCTCGTCGGTGACGCTGATCTTGTTGCGGGTGCCCACTTCGGAGAGGATCAGCCCGAGCCGGACCCGCCGTGCGGCAAGCTCGCGATACTCCTGCTCCGCCTTTTCCTCGGTCGTGCCTTCGTCCGCGAAGCTGCGCTTGCTGCGTTCGAGATCGGCCTTCACTTGCGTCCAAATCGCGTTGAACTCGTTGTCGACGAGGGTCGGCGGAAGCTCGAAGCTGTGGCCCTCGCTCAGAGCGTCGAGCAATGCGCGCTTGACCTTGAGGCGCGAGACCCCTCCGCGCTCGTTCTCCATCCTCTGCTTGATCGTCTCGCGCAACTTGTCGACCGATTCGACCCCTAGGCTCTTGGCGAAATCGTCATCGAGCGGCGGCGTTTCCGGCGCGCCGACTTCCTTGACCTTGACGGAGAAACGCGCGGCCTTGCCGGCAAGATTGGCTTCCTGGTAGGCGACGGGGAACGTCGCATCCACCTCGCGCTCCTCGCCGGCGTGCGCGCCTACGAGCCCCTCCTCGAAACCCGGAATGAAGTTGCCGCTGCCGAGCACGACGGGAGCGTCCGTGGTCGAACCGCCTTCGAACGGCGTGCCGTCGATCGAGCCGGTGAAATCGATGATGAGCCGGTCGCCGCTCTCCGCGGCGCCGTCCTTCGCCTTGTAGCGCATGTTGGCATTGCGGAGGCGTTCGAGCGCCTTGTCGATGTCGGCGGCGGTCACCGCGGCGACGGGCCTGTCCAAGGCGAGCTTGCCGAAATCCATCAGCTCGATTTGGGGCAAGACCTCGAAGGAGAGCGTATAGGCGAGGTCGCTTCTACCGGCGAAGATCTTGTCGATCTCCACCGCGTCCTGCGGGAGCGCGACGGTCGGCTGAAAGGCCGGGCGCTCCTCGCGCTGCGACAGCGCCTCGCGGCTCGTCTCGGCGACCGCTTGCTGCACCACTTCGGCCATCACCGAGCGGCCAAAGACTTTGCGCAAATGCTCCTTGGGCACGTGACCGGGTCTGAACCCCTTGAGCCGGGCCTTGCCCTTGAGCTCGTCGAGCCGGGCGGAGAGCCGCCGTTCAAGCTCCTCAGCGCCGATCACCACCTTCAACTGGCGGCGCAGGCCCTCGGTCGTCGTCTCGGTGATGTCCATGTCCAACTCGCCTTGTCTATCGCCACGGTGGCCCGAGCCGAATTCCGCTTCCTGGCCTCTCATGCTTGGTGCGGGCGGAGGGAGTTGAACCCCCACGGCCGAAGCCACCAGAACCTAAATCTGGCGTGTCTACCAGTTCCACCACGCCCGCGTGAGAGGTCGCACCCGTCCGCGCCATGATCGACCGGGGTCTATAACACGGCCGATTTCTCGGCTGCTACCCCAAGCCGCTCCCTCGGTGCAACCCCCGTGCCGTCCGTTCCGTATCTCAGTTATGATGCCGCCGCCATTCCTCCAACCCAAGCTGCCTTCTCCGTCAAGCTCATGAGATGCTTTTGCCAACGCGGTCAAGCGCCGGCGGTCCGTGTCCTCGCCGCTTGCCTCTGTGTCGCGGCCGCCCTTGCCATCCTTATCGCCTTCCGCCTGTCGTGGGCCGCGGAAGCGGACAGCGCCGATCACGTGGGCCGCATAAACAAGGTGCAGAACGAGGCGGAAGTGATTTCGGCGTCGGGTACCGAGGCGGCCCTGATCGGCACGCAAGTGCGGATGAAGGACGAGCTTTGCACCGGGGCCGACGCGCGGCTGCAAGTCACCTTTCGCGACAACACGGTGCTGACCCTCGGCGAGCAGGCGCGCGTTATCATCGATCGCTATGTCTACGATCCCGAGCGCGCCATCGGCGAAACCGTGCTTAAGGCGGCGGCGGGGGCTTTTCGTTTTGCCGCCGGCCGCATGGATAGCCTCAAAGACAAGAACATTCTTGTCTCCACGCCGGTCGCCCAGATCGGCGTGCGCGGGACCGAGTTCTGGGGCGGACCCATCGATGGGACATACGGCGTGTTCCTGATCGAGGGCGAGGTCACCGTCACGAGCCAGGGTGGAAGCGTCACTCTCTCAGGGTCTGGACAAGGGATTGACCTGCCCTCGGCGCTCGACCCGCCCGGCCCCCCTTCGCCCTGGCCGGCCGAAAAGGTCGCCCGCGCCGTCGAGAGCGTGGCGCTGCATTAGAGTCGGGCTCCCCGGTTTTGGGATGCAAATTGCTGCCTCAAGTCGCTCGGAGAGGAGCGCAACCCAGCGGGGGCCTTCCCTTTGAAATTTCCGTGCCTTGCAGGCGTTCTTCGCGCTGATTAGTTTGCCTCCACCCAAGAAGACCTGAAGGCTCCCCGTGACCACCCGCAGCGGCATCATCGAAGCGATCGGCAATACTCCGTTGATCAAGCTCAAGCGTGCGTCGGAGGAGACGGGCTGCACCATCCTCGGCAAGGCGGAGTTCATGAATCCCGGCCAGTCGGTCAAGGACCGCGCGGCCCTCTTCATCATCCGTGACGCGCTGAACGCGGGGAAGCTCCAGCCGGGCGGCACCGTGGTCGAGGGAACGGCGGGCAATACAGGAATTGGGCTCGCCCTCGTCGGCAACGCGCTCGGGCTTAAGACCGTGATCGTCATCCCCGACACCCAGTCCGACGAAAAGAAGGAGATGCTCCGCCTGACCGGCGCCGAGCTGATCGAGGTCCCCGCGGTCCCGTACAAGGACCCCAACAACTACGTGAAATATTCTGGCCGGCTCGCCGAGGAGCTCAGCCGCTCCGAGCCGCATGGCGCGGTTTGGGCCAACCAGTTCGACAATGTCGCCAATCGCCAGGGGCATATCGAGACGACGGCCGAGGAGATCTGGAACGATCTTGGCGGCAAGGTCGACGGCTTCATCTGTGCGGTCGGGACCGGCGGCACTCTTGCCGGCGTCTCGATGGGTCTCAAGGCGCACAACCCGGACGTCGTGATAGGACTGGCCGATCCGTTGGGCGCCGCGCTGTACAACTACTACAAGCACGGCGAACTCAAGGCCGAGGGCAGCTCCATCACCGAGGGCATCGGCCAGGGGCGCATCACCAAGAACCTCGAGGGCGCAAAGATCGACGAGGCCTATCAGATCCCGGATGGCGAGGCGCTTCCCATCATCTTCGATCTCTTGAGCGAAGAGGGCCTCTGTCTCGGCGGATCGAGCGGCATCAACATCGCCGGCGCCATCCGTCTCGCCCGCGATCTCGGTCCGGGTCATACGATTGTCACGGTCCTGGCCGATTACGGCACCCGCTACCAAAGCCGGCTGTTCAACCCCAAATTCCTTCGTGAGAAGGGCTTGCCGGTGCCGGGATGGCTCGACCAGGGACAGCCTGCCTGCCCTCGCGTGTTCATCTAGGCTTGAGACGGGAGGTTCGTTTTGTTGCAGAAGACCAAGACATGGTTGACGGAGACCGAAGAACTCGAGCACGAGCTCGATGCGCCCGACCTCGTCATCATCGACGCGTCCTGGCATATGCCGGGCGAAGGCGCCGCGCGCGCCGAATATCTCGCCGAGCATGTTCCAGGCGCCCTCTTTTTCGACATCGACGAGATCGCCGATACCAAGAGCAGCCTGCCGCACATGCTTCCGCCCCCGGAGAAATTCTCGTCCCGCATGCGGAGCATGGGCATCGGCGACGGCTCGCGCATCGTGGTCTACGATTCGCAGGGCCTCTACAGCGCGGCGCGGGTGTGGTGGACATTTCGGGTCATGGGCGCCGAGGATGTGAGCGTGCTCAACGGCGGATTGCCGAAGTGGAAGCGGGAGGGACGGCCATTGGAAAGCGGCGAACCGAGAACTCGCACGCCCCGGCACTTCACGGCACGCCGCAACTTGGATCTCGTCCGCGACCTCTCCGACCTCAAGACTTTGCTCAAGGATCGGTCGACCGAGATCGTCGATGCGCGTTCGGCCGAACGATTTGCCGGGACGGTGCCCGAGCCGCGCCCCGGACTCCGTTCGGGGCATATCCCCGGCGCGCGCAATCTTCCCTACGGCAGGCTTCTCAACAAGGACGGCACGCTGAAGTCGCCGCGCGAGATCGAGCGGCTGTTCGAGGGCGTGGGGGTCGACCTCGGCAAGCCGGTCGTGACGAGTTGCGGGTCCGGCATCACCGCGAGCGTGCTGGCGCTTGCCCTTGCAGAGATCGGACACCGCAAAACGGCCGTCTATGACGGGTCGTGGTCGGAATGGGGCGCCGATCAGAGCCTTCCCATCGAAACCGGCAAGGCTTAAAGCGATACGGCCCTCTGCCTGGCCGGGACCAGATGAGCAAACGGACAAGGAAGCAATCAGACCGGACCCGCCTTGCGCATGCCGGGCGCGCGCCCTCGCGCCAGCATGGCTTCGTCAATATGCCGGTCTACCGCGGCTCCACGGTGATCTTTCCGACGCTCGCGTGTCTTGAGGCCGAAGACCAGGATTTCAGCTATGGCCGACTCGGCACGCCGACGGTGAGCGCGCTCGAGGAGGCGATCGCCGAACTCGAGGGGGGATACCGCACGCGGCTCGCGCCGTCGGGCCTTTCAGCCATCGCGACCGCTCTCTTCGCCTTCGTCGCGGCCGGCGACGAGATCCTCGTCTCGGACAGCGTCTACCGGCCGACGCGGCGCTTCTGCGATCACGTGCTGAAGCGGCTCGGGGTCAAGACCACGTTCTATGATCCCCTGATCGGGGGCGCGATCGAGAGGCTCATCACCGACAAGACGCGCGCGGTGTTCGCCGAGTCGCCCGGCTCGCAGACGTTCGAAGTGCAGGACGTGCCGGCCATCGCGAGGGCGGCGCGCAAGGCCGGCGCGGTGATGATCCTGGACAACACCTGGGCGACGCCGCTTTATTTCAAGCCGTTCACGCACGGCGTCGACGTGTCGATCCAGGCCGCCACCAAGTTCATCGTGGGCCATGCCGACGCCATGCTCGGCACCATCACGGCAACCGAACAGGCCTTCCCCGCCGTTTTCAAGACGCATGAGGAGCTTGGGCTCTGCCCCGGGCCCGAGGATGTCTATCTCGGCTTGCGCGGCTTGCGCAGCCTCGGCGTGAGGCTCGAGCGCCATCACAAGTCCGCGCTCGAACTTGCGCGCTGGCTCGGCGAAAGGCCCGAGGTCGAGCGCGTGATCTATCCGGCGCTGCCCTCGGATCGGGGCCACGCGCTGTGGCGCCGCGACTTTACCGGCGCGCCGGGGCTCTTCTCGATCGTGCTCAAGCCGATCCCTCGCGCAAAGCTCGGCGCCATGCTCGATGGGTTGAGCCTGTTCGGGATGGGCTATTCCTGGGGCGGGTTCGAGAGCCTGATCCTTCCCTTCGATCCGCGCGCATACCGCACCGCGACCAAATGGGAGGATAAGGGTCAGGCGCTCCGCCTGCATGTCGGGCTCGAAGACGTCGAGGATCTGAAGGCCGATCTCGATGCGGGCTTCGCGCGCCTCCGCGGTTAAGCTTGAGAGCTTGACGACACGGAAGGACCATCGCCGATGGATTTCAAACTCCAGGGGAAGCGGGCGCTCGTCACCGGCTCGACGCAAGGCATCGGGTTCGCCATAGCCCAAGGTTTGGCGCGCGAAGGCGCGACCGTCGTGGTCAATGGGCGAGACGAGACCAAGACACGCGAAGCCGCCAAGACGATTGGCGCCGCGACCAAGGCGCCGGTGACGGGCATCGCCGCCGATGTCGGCAAGGCTGCCGAGGTCGACAAATTGCTGAAGAAGCTCGGGCCGGTCGACATACTCATAAACAATGCCGGCATCTTCGAGCCGACTCCCTTCTTCGACATCGCCGACAGCGAATGGCTCCGCTTCTTCGAGGTCAACGTGATGAGCGGCGTGCGCCTGTCGCGCGCGCTGCTGCCGCACATGCTCAAGCAGAATTGGGGCCGAATCATCTTCATCTCGTCGGAGTCGGGGCTGAACATCCCCGCGGAGATGATCCATTACGGCATGACCAAGACGGCGCAGCTTGCCGTCTCGCGTGGCCTCGCCGAGATCGTTCCCGGCACGGGAGTCACGGTGAACGCCGTGCTTCCCGGGCCGACGCTGACCGAAGGTGTCGCGGGCTTTCTCGAAAGCCTCGCCAAGGAGCGCGGGCTCAGCGTGAAGGAGATGGAGGTCGAGCTGATCAAGTCGATGCGTCCCTCCTCGCTGATCAGGCGCATGGCAACGCCTGAGGAGGTTGCCAATCCCGTCGTCTATCTTTGCAGCGAGGCGGCTTCGGCCACGACGGGCGCGGCGATCCGCGTCGATGGCGGCGTGGTGCGCACCATCGGCTAGGGCGTTCGCCGGCCTAGTCTGCGCCGTCCAGCTTGTAAGCCACGAGCGCGTTGCTCAGCATGATCGGCACGAGCACCGTCTTCTGGTCGGGGAAGTAGACGAAGTCGGCGCTGCCCTTGTTGAGCTTGAGAAGGCGCTCGGCCTTGCCCTTGCCGACCCTGTAGAGGCCGCCTGCCGCCCAATCGGTGACGAGGTAGATGCCGGGCGCCAGCGACTGAAGCCCGTCGAGATTGCCGATCGCGTCGTCGCGGAGCTTGCTCACCGACTGGTCTTTGAGATCGACGGCGATAAGTCCCCCGAGCTCCGGCGACCCCTGGTCCGGCAGCTTGCCGAACGACGCAACGATCAGCTTGTCGCCCAGCACGAGGAGGCCGTTCGGTCCGTTCAGGGCGTCGTTCGCCAGCCACGGTTCGAAGGTGCCGTCCTTGAGGCGCCAGATCGCGTTCATCGGCGTGTCGGAGACATAGACGGTGCCGTCCTGAGCGACGGCGACGTCGTTCAGGAAGATCGCGCCCTTGGCCGCGTGGCGCTTGACGATCTCTCCCGACGCAACGTTGATCTCGAGCAGCTCGTCGACGTCGGCGGCATAGAGCGTGCGGTCATGCAGCGCGAGCCCGGTCGGCGCGTTCAAGCCCTTGACCCACTCGCGCGTGACGACGGTCCCGTCGGGGCGCAATTTGGCGATGAAGCCGTTGCCGTCCTTCTGCATAACGGCGCCGGCGATGTTGCTAACATAGAGAGCGCCCGTCGCCGGATCCTGGACCACCGATTCCGGCTGCGCCAGGCCCTTCGTTTCCCACAGAAGCTTGGGCGCCGCGGCGGCTGGCGTGCTAAAGGCGGCGGCGGACGTGCACAAGGTCAAAGACGCGAGCAGGAGCACGACGACAGGGCGCATGAGTTTCCTTACCTGCTGTGGTTGAATTTCGGCTCTTAAGCCTACCCCACTTTCGATTTGAGGTGTGCACCTCATGACTCATTTTCAGCACCGAACAATCTAGATTCAATGTCCGCGATTGTGGGCACCCGATCTTCACCTATGATCTTGAGTAGCACACGCTTGAGAAGTGCAAATGTTGCGATAAGTGGCTGTTCTGCATCTTTAGGCCGCCCATGTGCAGCGGCGGACCTTGCATCGTAAAGTTTGGCTGTGGCGCGCTGGAGAGATAGTCGACCAATCCCCGGCGGCTCAAGGAACGTAGCTATGTAAGCAGAGCATCGGAAGCGCAACTCGGATCGTCCGGGAGAGAAGAGCGTCTCAAGTGCGCTCCATAGAAGTAAGAGCGCGAGCACAGGATCCCTGGCGAAGGAGCTTTGGTCGAACGCTTGCATAGCCAAATTAAACTCGTTTGATTTTCTGATCAAGCGGCCACCCTTGAACCAGTGGCGCTTTACCCATTCGAGCGCCTCAATGTCGATCAAATCCCCAGCGTCGGGTTCGAGGATCATGCGGGTCTTATCCCACTCCGATTCAACCGGCCAAAACGCAGCCGAACTACCGACACGCGAAAATGATGCGTTCGACACGACCGGGACTCGCACATGAGGCGATCCACGGAGT
>DASUQP010000101.1:0-6926 GCA_036280475.1 Methyloceanibacter sp.
GCCGCTGATGTCGGTGCCGGTGACGTCACCATAGGCTTTGATGGTCAGAGCGCCGCTGCCGTCGTTGCGGGCATAAATGCCGATGTCGTCGCCGGTGACGGTCGTGCCAGCGCCGGTGGTCACGCCGAGATCGGTGCCGTAGTTCCGCGCGAAGATGCCAATCCGGTTGGTCCCAGTGACGTCGCCATTGGCGGTGACAGTGAGAGCGCCGGTGCCGTAGTTGCGGGCGCGAATGCCGTATTGGTCCCCCGCAACAGTAGTACCGGCGCCGGTGGTCACGCCGAGGTCGGTGCCATAGTTCCGCGCATTAATGCCGCTGATGTCGGTGCCGGTGACGTCACCATAGGCTTTGATGGTCAGAGCGCCGCTGCCGTCGTTGTGGGAATAAATGCCGTAAAGGCCGCCGGTGACCATGGTGCCGGCGCCGGTGGTTACGCCGAGATCGGTGCCGTTGAAGTTTCGCGCATAGATGCCGTTGGTAGAGGTGCCGGTGACATCGCCATCGGCGGTGACGGTCAGAGCGCCGCACCCGTAGTTGCGGGCAAGGATGCCGTGATTGTTGCCGGTGACATTGGTACGCGACCGTGCTCACCGTAGCATCGTCGAGCGTTATGGTCTGCTGGTTGGCATTCGCGCCGGAACAGATGAAGTTCGGAGGTGTGCCGGCGACGCAGGCGCCATAGGCGCGGCCGCCATAGCCCGTTAGCGCGCCCACCAGCATCGTGGTCGACAGCAAGAATTGCCGACGTAGGGCCTTGGCGCCCATTCCGTCCCCCGCCCCGAATCTTGCTATTTATACGCGAGGAGGACCAGATTGCGCGCCTCATCCTTGCAACGACGCTTTGCAGAATCGCTTTTTGGCGGCACCTGTTGCAGGAAAGGCACAGGGTCCTTAGCGCGAAGCGAAACCGCCGACTTTGCTTCATTACGTCCCACCCGATTGCTACAGTCCTCTCCCGCGATGAGGGAAGCCATGGCTCAGCGCAACGACGGCGTCCCGCCCACCGCCATGGAGGAAAAGCCGGAATCGGGCGCGGCTTTAGAGGGCGCGAGCGCGCTTCCAGAGGGCCCAACAAAACCTGAGGAGAAGGTCGCCTACTCCGTCTCCCCCGGCTTCTCGGCCTTTCTCGGATCACGGCGAATCTCCCTTGCCATGTCGTCCTATCAGTCCGGCAAGTTCTATCTGCTCGGCCAGAACGTGGATGGCGGCTCATGGTGCATGAGCGCTTCTTCCGCAAGGCCATGGGGCATCTGCGTTCCCGGCAAGGACACCATCCTTCTCGCCACGCTGTTCCAGATCGTCAAATTCAGGAACGTGCTCGAGCCCGACCAGCAGATCAACAATCTCCACGACGGCTGCTATGTGCCGCGCGAAATCTTCGTCACCGGCGAGGTCGACGCCCATGACATCGGCCAGCTTGCCGACGGCCGCCCGGTCTTCGTCAACACGCTCTATAACTGCCTCGCTACCACTTCGGGGCGCCACAGCTTCACGCCGCTGTGGAAGCCGCCCTTCGTGTCGAAGATCATCAAGGAGGATCGCTGCCACCTGAACGGGCTCGCCATGGAGGGGGGGGTGCCCCGCTATGTCACCGCGGTGAGCAAATCCGACACCATTGACGGCTGGCGCGACCGTAGATTCGACGGCGGCATCGTCATCGACGTGCAATCGGGCGAAATCGTCGCTGGCGGGCTCTCGATGCCGCATACGCCGCGGCTTCATCGCGGCAAACTCTGGATCCTCAATTCAGGCACGGGCGAGATCGGCTGGCTCGAGCCGGCCGGCTCAGCGCTCGAGGCCAAGTTCCAGGTGCTCGCCTTCTGTCCGGGCTTCGTGCGCGGGCTCGCCTTCCACGGCAAATATGCCTTCGTCGGGCTGTCGAAGCCGCGCTATCAGCGCTTCGAGGGCTTGGCGCTCGACCGGAAGCTCGCCGAGACCGACTCGGAGCCCTGGTGCGGGGTGCAGGTGATCGACCTCGACTCCGGCGCCTGCGTCCACTGGTTCCGCATCGACGGCCCGGTCGGCGAGCTTTACGATCTCGGCGTGGTGCCGGGCGTAGTGCGGCCGATGGCGCTCGGTTTCGCCACCAATGAAATTTTGGGCCTGATCACCCACGAACCTCCTCCTGATCGACCACCCTGGTCGTGATCGCGGATCGTGATCTCAGAACGCGGAGCGCCTAGCGTGCCGGCTCCCTTTTCTTTTTCTCCATGAGGCGCGGCATGATCTCGACGAACGAGCAAGGCCTGTGCCGATTGTCGAGCTGAGCTTTGAGGATGCCGTCCCAAGCGTCCCTGCAAGCGCCGGGCGAGCCGGGCACGCAGAAGATATACGTGCCTTTTGCGACCCCTCCGCACGCGCGCGACTGAACCGTCGAAGTGCCCACTATCTGGTAGCTCAGCATGTGAAACAGCGCGGAGAAGCCGTCGATCTCCTTCTCGAACAGCGGCCTTATCGCGTCCGGCGTCACGTCGCGGCCGGTGAAACCCGTGCCGCCCGTGGTGATCACCACGTCGACACGCGGATCCTTGATCCAGCGCTTCACCTGTTTCCTGATTGCTTTCGGGTCGTCCTCGACGATCGCGTGCTCGGCCAATTCGTGGCCGGCCTCCTCGATCAATCTGACGAGGAGGGGCCCCGATTTGTCGGTCTTCTTGGTGCGCGTATCCGAAACCGTGAGCACGGCGATGCGCACCGGGATGAAGGGCCGGGTTTCGTCGATGCGGCTCATATGCAACTTACCCATCAACAGTGTCATGCCCGCAAGTAGGCATGGTCAAGCCGGGCGATGACAATTGAATTAAGTGTCGAGCCTCTCCTTCAGCGCCAGGAAGTCGCGCCATGCCAGGCGCTTGTCGTGCGGATTGCGCAAGAGATAAGCGGGGTGGAGGGTGGCAAGGGCGGCGATGTCGCGCGTCCCGCTCGAATACGTCAGCCACTTGCCCCTGAGCCGCATGATGCCCTCCGTCACGCCGAGAATGGTCTTGGCGGCGGCGTTGCCGAGGAGGACGAGCACATCCGGCGCGTTGAGCTCGATCTGCCTGGCGAGGAAGGGCGCGCAAGCTTCGACCTCTTCCGGGGTCGGCGTGCGGTTGCCGGGGGGACGCCAATAGACGGTATTGGTGATGTAGACATCATCCTCCGAAAGCCCGGTC
Organism: Methyloceanibacter sp.; assembly: GCA_036280475.1. GTDB lineage: Bacteria > Pseudomonadota > Alphaproteobacteria > Rhizobiales > Methyloligellaceae > Methyloceanibacter. The sequence continues at coordinate 3,157 of DASUQP010000101.1, forward strand.
GCATCGAGCATGCGGTCGAGCAACTTGCCGGCCGGGCCGACGAAGGGCTTGCCTTGCAAATCCTCGTCGCGGCCGGGCGCTTCGCCGATCAGCATGACACGTGCGCCGTCCCGCCCGCGGGCGAAGCAGAGGCTCTTCGCCGTACGCTTGAGCGCGCAGCCTTCGAAGCGTGCGACCAGGGCTTCGAGCTCGGCAAGAGTGGTGGCGCTCGAGGCTGCGCCCGGGCCGGGTCCTGCTTTGGGCGGGATAACGGTGACGCGGAGGGGCAGCGCGCTTTGGCCCTGCGCTTGAGGGCGCAACGCGTGGCGCGCAACGGGCGCGAAGCAGTCGACTGGCGCCTCGCCGATCGCCTCGTCGGCGCCCATCGCCGCGTACCAGTCCAATAAGGCTTGAACCGCCTTCCGTTCCGTTGCAGTCATTCCTCGCCCGTCGCGATCCTCGCCTTCGCCCCCATATTTGTCATTGCCCGGCTTGACCGGGCAATCCAGTATCCCCGACTCGTCATACCGGCGAAAGCCGGTATCCAGCAAAATGCGCTTCTGAATATTCACTGGATTCCGGCTTGCGCCGGAATGACGGAGCCGAAGCGGCCCGAGCAGTGAAGCAACCACAGGACGCGGAGCTTGAGTTTTGAACGACGTCACAGAACGCGAGAGCATGGAGTTCGACGTGGTCATCGTCGGCGCAGGCCCGGCGGGCCTTGCCGCCGCCATCAGGCTGAAGCAGCTCGCGAACGAAAAGGGCAGTGACGTCTCCGTCGTCGTGCTCGAAAAGGGCTCCGAGGTCGGCGCTCACATCTTGTCGGGTGCCGTGATCGACCCCGTGGCGCTCGACCGCCTTTTCCCCGACTGGCGCAACATGGGCTCGCCGCTCCAGACCAAGGTCAGCGAAGATCGCTTCTACTATTTGTGGAAGACCGGCGGCATCCGCGTGCCGAATCTCTTCATGCCGCCGCTCATGAGCAATCACGGCTGCTACACCGGCAGTCTCGGCAGCCTCACCCGTTGGCTCGCCGAGCAGGCCGAAGGTCTTGGCGTCGAGATCTATCCCGGCTTCGCCGTCACCGACGTGATCTTCGGCGCCAATCGCGCCGTCGAAGGCGTCATCACCGGCGACATGGGCGTCGCCCGCGACGGCAGCCACAAGGACAGCTATGCGCCCGGCATTGCGCTCCGCGGCAAGTACACGTTCTTCGCCGAAGGCGCCCGCGGCTCGCTGTCGAGGATGCTCATCAAGAAGCTCGGCCTTGATGCCGAGTCCGGCCCACAGAAATTCGGCATCGGTCTCAAGGAGCTGTGGGAGGTGCCGGAAGGGAAGCACAAGCCCGGACTCGTTCAGCACACGATGGGCTGGCCGCTCGACGACAAGACCGGCGGCGGCTCGTTCCTCTATCATTTTGGCGAGAGGCTCGTGTCGGTCGGCTTTGTCGTCCATCTCGACTACGCGAACCCTTACTCCAATCCCTTCAAGGATTTTCAGCGCGCCAAGACCCATCCCCTGATCCGCTCGCATTTGGAGGGCGGCAAGCGCATCGCCTATGGCGCCCGCGCGCTCACGGAAGGAGGCTTCCAATCCATCCCGCGCCTTGCCTTTCCTGGGGGCGCGCTGATCGGCTGCGCGGCGGGTTTCATGAACGTGCCGCGCATCAAGGGCTCGCACAACGCCATGCTCACCGGAATGATGGCGGCCGAAGCGGCCTTCGCTGCCCTGGGAGAAGGCCGCGCGAATGACATGCTCGAAGCCTATCCCGAGGCCGTAAAGGCGAGCGCCATGGCCAAGGAGCTCTGGCGCGTGCGGAACGTGAAGCCGCTATGGTCGCGGTTCGGCACGCGTCTTGGCGTCATGCTCGGCGGCATCGACATGTGGCTCAACACTCTGTTCCCGTTCTTGCCCCACACGCTCAAACATTCGAAGCCCGACGACGCCACCTTGAAGAAGGCCTCATCGGCGGCCCCGATCGCTTACGAGAAACCCGACGGGGTCATCACCTTCGACATCCTGTCGTCGGTGTTCTTGTCGGGCACGAACCACGAAGAAAACCAGCCGGTGCACCTGAAGCTTGCCGATCCCTCGATTCCGATCGCGCACAACCTTCCCGAATACGCCGAGCCCGCCCAGCGCTATTGCCCGGCGCTCGTCTATGAGGTGGTGACCGAGGGGGACCGCCAGCGGTTCCAGATCAATGCGCAGAATTGCGTCCATTGCAAAACTTGCGACGTGAAGGACCCGGCCCAGAACATCACCTGGGTTCCGCCCGAAGGGGGCGGCGGACCGAATTACGTCAATATGTAGGCGACGTTACGCCTATCCACGCGGCCACAAACCAGCCGCCTTTACCCTTCAATAAAGCTTTTGGTTTGTGGGAACGGGGAAAAGCGCCTAACCTTGTCGGTTGGGAGAGAGGAACCGCGGGACATCAAATGGGGATCATCCAGAGTTCGGCCCTGCGCCGATGGGCAGGGCGGTCCATCCTTATAGCCGCCGCGCTCGTTGCCGCACCCGCTGCCTATTCCGAGATCGGGTCTGACGGCGCCCGCGACAGCGGCACGCTTCTCGGCAATTATCTTTCGGGCCGGATGGCGCGCGGCGACCATGACCTCTCCACCGCCGCCGAATACTACGCCCGGGCGCTGGCCGAGGATCCCAAGAACGAGATGATTCTCGAGCAGGCGTTCCTGCTCGACGCGGCCTCCGCCCGTTGGGACAGCGCCGTCAAGCTTGCCAAGGACTTGGTCAAAAATGATTCCACCAACCGGCTCGGCCGCTTCCTGCTCGGTTGCGAAGCCTTCAAGGGAGGCCGCTACCAGGAGGCCGACGAACATTTCGCCGAGGCGCGCCAGGGACCGATCGCCGATCTCACCTCGACGCTCGCTCGCGCCTGGGTGCATGAGGCCGCAGGCAAGACCAAGGAGGCGCTGGCGACGCTCGACAGTCTGAGCGATGCCGATTGGGCCCAGTTCTATCAGCGCTACCACCGCGCGCTCATCGCCGACCACGCCGGCAAGCGCGATGTCGCCCGCCAGGCTTACGCCCAGGCCTTCAAGAAGAACCCCTCGACCCTCAGGGTCGCCGACGCTTACGCGCGTCACGCGGTGAACGCCAACAACCGCAAGCTCGCGCGCCAGACCCTGAAGGCCCATGTCGCCAAGTCTGCGAGCCACCCCCTTTCCGACGCGCTGCTCGCCGAGATTGAGACCGGCAAGACCCCGCCGCTTCTCGTGGTCACGCCGACACAAGGGCTCGCCGAAGTCTTCTACGGCATCGGCGATGCGCTCGCCGGCGAAGGCGGCCTCGAAATGGGGATCATCTTTCTGCAATTTGCGCTCTATCTCGAGCCTGACTTTCCGCTTGCGCACGCCGCGCTTGCCGAGGCTTACGAGAGCGCGAAGAGCTACCAGCTTGAGATCGATGCGCTGAACAGGATCAATGCGAATTCGCCGCTTTGGCTGAACGTGCAGATCCAGCGGGCCTTCGCCTTCAACTCTCTTGAGCGGATCGATGAAGCCAAAGCGCTGCTCGAACAGCTTATTGCCAAGCACCCGAAAGACATCCGGGCGCTCGATGCGCTCGGCAACATCCTGCGCTCGCGCGAGCGCTATGCGGAAGCCCAAGACTACTATTCTCGGGCGCTGACGCTGACGCCTGCGCCGGTCAAGGACAACTGGACCTTGTTCTATTCGCGCGGCGTCTGCAACGAGCGTCTCAAGAATTGGCCCGCGGCCGAAGCCGATTTCAAGAAAGCGCTCGCGCTCGCGCCCGACGAATCCCTC
>DASUQP010000102.1:0-2689 GCA_036280475.1 Methyloceanibacter sp.
CGGATATCGTAGATGCCGGTCGCGGCGGCGCGGCGGATCTCCGAAAGCGAAGACGCATCGAACGTGGCTGAGGGGCGCGGGGCGGTTCGCGGGGTCCAGTCCATCAATAGGCTCCGGCGTGGTCGACGTGGAAATTGTAGAGCTTGCGCGCCGAGCCGTAGCGTCGGAACTCGCCCGGGTCAATTTGACCGTCGAACCCGGCGCGCTCGAGCACCGCATGCAGGGCGCGCGTGTGCTCGTCACCCATCGGCTTCTCGATGCAGTCGGCGCCGAGGCTCTTCACCCTGCCGCGCACGTAGAGGCGCGCCTCGTAGATCGAATCGCCGAGCGAGTCGCCCGCGTCCCCGAACACGATCAAGTTGCCGGCCTGGGCCATGAAGGCGCTCATATGGCCGACCGAACCCTTCACCACGATGTCGATCCCCTTCATGGAGATGCCGCAGCGCGAAGAGGCGTTGCCGTCGATGCGCAACAACCCGCCGCGCCCGGTGGCGCCCGCCGACTGGCTGGCATCGCCTTCCACATGGACGAAGCCCGACATCATGTTTTCGGCCACTCCGACGCCGGCGCTGCCATGGATCAGAACGGTCGCGTGCTTGTTCATCCCGGCGCAGTAATAGCCGACCGGTCCGTTGATCTCGACGGTGATCGGGACATTCAGTCCGGCGGCGAGGGCGTGACGGCCCGCGGGGTGGTCAATGACCCAGTGCCGCTCGTTGGTATCGGGGTGGAGGCGGTGGAGCGCCGCGTTCAGCTCCCTGAGCGGCGTTGACGCGAGATCGATCTCGGGCACGATCAACGCTCCCAGAAATAGACGGTGGCCGGCTCCGGCTCCCAAACGCGCGCATTCTCGATGCCGGGCAGACCGGCAAGCGCCCGATATTCCGAGCCGAAGGCGACATAGCGGTCGGTTTCGGCCATCACGGCCGGCTTGCAGGCGATGCCGTCGCGGAGCACGCCAAAGCCGTTCTCGGTGCCAACCACAAACGTGTAGAAGCCGTCGAGATCGTCGAGGCTCACTTGCAGCGCATCGCCGAGCGAGAGCCCCTGGTGCATCCTCGAGCTGAGATAACCGGCGGCGACTTCGGTGTCGTTCTCGGTATCGAAGGTAAAGCCTTCGCGCTTGAGCACGCGGCGGAGATTGTTGTGGTTCGAGAGCGAGCCGTTGTGCACGAGGCACTGGTCCTTGCCGGTCGAGTAAGGGTGAGCGCCGTCGGTGGTCACAGCCGATTCCGTCGCCATGCGGGTGTGCCCGATGGCGTGGGTCCCTTGCATGCCGGCAAGGCCGAAACGCTCGGCCACCTGCTCGGGGAGGCCGACCTCCTTGTAGACCTCGATCCGCCGCCCGCGTCCGACGGTCTCGATGCCGGGTGCCTCACGTGTTAGCCAGTCGAGCAGCGCGGGAACGGACTCGTCGGACAGAGCGACGACGATATGGGTGTCCTGCATCGTCGTCGCCGCGCCTGGGAAGTTCTTGGCGATGCGCGCGCCAGTTTCCTTCGCAGCTTCTGCGGAAGGGGCGCGCAGCGTGAGCTTGGTTTCGCCTGCCTTTCCGGCGCCATACACCGCGAAGCCCGCGCTGTCGGGCCCGCGATCAGACATTGTGGCGAGCATCTGCGCGGTAAGCTTGCCGAGCTCCGGTTCGAGAGCGGGATCCTTGATGAACAGTCCGACGATGCCGCACATTGCAAGAAATCTCCGGGTTGCGCCGCGTGCACCATGCTACGGCGCAAGGGCGCCCGTCAACCCACATGAAATAAACTTTCCTGCGAGTGAATTCAAGCCCGCGGGTAGATGATGATCGAAAGATAGGTCATCGGCCGCTCGAGCAGCTCTTCGGGTCCGTGCGGCGCGCCCGCGTCGAAGAACAACGCATCGCCGGACGACATCGGATAGAGCTTGTCGGCGTGGCGATAAATCACCTTGCCGGTCAGCATATAGATGAACTCGACGCCGTCATGCTGGAACAGCGCATAAGGCTCGGCGTCCTCGCTCAAGGTGATGAGATACGGCTCGACCACGATGTCGCCCGAGATCGAATGTCCGAGGAGCTCGTAGCGGTGGCCTGACTTGGTGCCGCGACGCTCGATCAACACGCCCTGGCCCGCGCGCACGTAGGAGCAGTCGCGCCGCTCCTCGGAATCGGCGAAGAAGCTCGTGAGCGGCACGTTGAGCGCGCGCGCCAGCGCCTTCAAGGTGGACAGCGACGGGGAGGTTCCCCCGTTCTCGATCTTCGACAGCATGCCCGGCGAGAGCCCGGACTGTGCGGCAAGCTCCGTGGCGGTGAGTTGCAGGCGCTGGCGAAGCAGCCTCACCCTGCGGCCGATCGAAATTTCGAGCTGAAGCTCGCCGGTGGTGGGTGCGCTGGAGCCGGTGGCATAGGTCTCGGGCTTGAGGCTGCCGCCATCGCCGGGGACCTGAGGCGCTGCCGCGCCGCGGCGGCGCGCGGAGTTGCGCGCCTTCAGCCCCTTGGACGAAAGTCTCGTCGTCGCCATCCCGCCTCCTCAGCCCTTTCTGCAAGCGTTCATTCTCCGGCTTTAAGCCGAAGCTAGCACGATCCGGCAAAAAGGGACCACGTTCCAGCAGGGCGGCTTGAACCTCTTTGGCTCCCGGCGCGTCGGATACGGTGCGGAATCGGAAACGATGGCCAGGGATATTGGCCCAAGGGCGCCTCCGCAGCTTAGCTTTG
>DASUQP010000103.1:0-7930 GCA_036280475.1 Methyloceanibacter sp.
ACATGACCAAACCAGTGATTGCCGCAGTTGCGGCGCTTTCGCTTTTGACCGCCGGCGCGCCGGCGCTCGCCGAGGACTCAAAAGACCCCCTAAAGCTCACGCTTCACGATTGGACCGGGCAGCTCATCACGACCCGTCTCATGGGTGAGACGCTGAAGAATGCCGGACTCAATGTCGAATACGTCCAGGCCGACTACCTGGCCCAGTTCGCCGGTCTCAAGACCGGCGATTTGCACGTCGCCATGGAGATCTGGGCGACGACAGGTCAGGAAGCCATGGACGAGGCCACCGGTACCGGCAAGGTCGAGAATTTGGGCGAGACCGGCATGGTTGCCATCGAGGAGTGGTGGTACCCCGAATATATGAAGGAGAAGTGCCCGGGACTGCCCGACTGGGAAGCGCTGAAGAAATGCGCCGAGCAATTCTCCACCGCCGAGACGAAACCCAAGGGCCGTTACCTCGGCGCGCCTGTGACCTGGGGCGGCTTTGACGAAGAACGCGTGGCCGCACTCGATCTTCCCTTCGAAGTGGTGCACGCGGGAACGGACGCGGCGCTCTTTGCCGAGCTCGAATCCGCGATGCAGCGCCAAGCGCCCATCATCCTATGGATCTACGCGCCCCATTGGGCGCCGCTCAAGTACAAGGGCGAGTGGATCGAATTCCCGAAATATGAAGCCGCCTGCTACAAGGATCCGGCGTGGGGCATCAACAAGACAGCCACCCACGACTGCGGCAAGCCACGCGGACCTGTTTGGAAGGTGGCCTGGTCCGGCGTAAAGGACAAATGGCCGACCGCCTACGCGGCGGTCAAGAAGTTCAATATCACGAACGACGAGATGGGCGCGCTCGTCACCAAGGTCGATCTCGAGGGCCAGAAGGTCGAGGATGTCGTGGCCGAGTGGATGAAGTCCAACGAGGCCCGCTGGAAAGGCTGGATCGGTCAGTAAATGCGAGAGACTCGATTAGGGCTCGCAGCCTGCTAAAGTACGGCAGGCCGCGAGCCCTCATCGCATCCCGGGCACGGGGGCCCCGATCGATGACAGACGCCGCTCTCGCCTGCCGCAATATCTGGAAACTCTACGGACCCGACCCGAAGGGTCTGCTCGCGCGTCTTGGGCCGGCGCCGAGCGAAGCGGCGTTGAAGGACGCGGGCTACATCACCGCCGTCGCCGATGCGACCCTCGCGGTCGCGCGCGGCGAGATTTTCGTCATCATGGGACTTTCAGGCTCCGGCAAATCGACGCTGGTGCGATGCCTCGCGCGCCTGATCGAACCGTCCGCCGGCGAGGTCATCTTCGCCGGCCGCAACCTGCTCGACGCTTCGCGGCAAGAGCTGATCGAGCTCAGGCGCCACAAGATGGGCATGGTGTTTCAGCATTTCGCGCTCCTGCCGCATCTCACCGTGCTCGACAATGTCGCCTTTCCGCTCGAGATCCAGGGCGTCGCGCGCAAGGAGCGCGAGGCCCGCGCGCGCGAGATGACCACTCTCGTCGGGCTCAAGGGCCGTGAACGCAATCTGCCGCACGAGCTCTCCGGCGGCCAGCAGCAGCGCGTCGGCATCGCCCGCTCGCTCGCCACCGACCCGGACATCTGGTTTCTCGACGAGCCGTTCTCGGCGCTCGATCCTCTGATCCGGCGGGAGATGCAGAACGAATTCCTGCGCCTCCAATCGGTATTGCAGAAGACGATCGTGTTCATCACCCACGATTTCGACGAGGCGATCCGCCTCGCCGACCGCATCGCCATCATGCAGGACGGGCGCATCGTTCAAATCGGTACGCCGGAGGATCTCGTTTTGGCGCCGGCCGACGCCTATGTCGTCGAGTTCACCCGCGAGGCACCGCGGGCGAAAATCCTTTCGGCCCGCGCCATCGCCCGCGCCCGGCGCAACGGCGAAGACATCGCCGGCAGTATCCCGGCCGACAGCAAGGTTGCCGAGTTTGCCAAGGAGGTCGAGGCATCCTCCGCCGCTTTCGCCGTGCACGATGCCGACGGCAAGCTCGTAGGTGTCGTCGATCGCGCTTGCGTGATGTCGGTGCTCATCGGCGGGACGGAGGCATCATGACGGCGGCGACAACCTTCGAGGAACGGGCGTCCGGGAAAACGCCTTCCGCCGCTCTCGTCGTCTGGATCGGGTTCACGGTGCTCGCGGTCCTCAGCTTCGCGCTTCCCGACGGCACAGTCCCGGGCTGGCTTCTCGAGATCCCGCCGGGGTGGCGCCTCGGATTGGCGCCCGCGATCTCGAGTTTCATGAATTGGCTGATCGAGGATGCAACCTTCGGCCTGTTCACCTTCAGGGAGGCGACGCGCGCCATCAGCGCGTTCCTCGAAGTGCCGCTCACCGCCGCGACCGCGATCTTCTCGACGGGATTGTTGCGCGGAAGCGGATCGACGGCGGTGCAGCTCGCGCCCCCGTTGCCGTGGATCGCTGTTGTCGGGATCGCTGCAGCGCTCGGCTATCGCTTCGGGGGCACGCGTCTCGCTCTGCTCGCCGGCGGCGCCTTTCTGTATCTCGCGGTGTTCGGCCAGTGGGCAAGCGCCATGACGACGCTTGCCTCGATCGCGATTGCGGTGCCGCTCGGGGTGGCGGGCGGAATCCTGTTCGGCATTCTCGGGTACCGCGTGCCGCTTGCGCGAAAGATCATCGAGCCGATCCTCGATCTCATGCAGACGGTGCCGATCTTCGCCTATCTCGTGCCGATCCTGTTCCTGTTCGGCTTCGGGCCGGTCGCGGCGCTGATCGCGACCATGATCTATGCCATGCCGCCCATGGTCCGCGTGACCATGACGGCGCTCGAAGCCGTGCCGCGCGAAATCGTCGAATACGGGACCATGGCGGGGACGACAGGGCGGCAGATGCTGTTCAAGGTCATGCTTCCCTCCGCGCGGCCGCAGCTCCTCGTCGGCGTCAATCAGGTCATCATGCTCTCGCTCAACATGGTGATCATCGCCTCGATGATCGGGGCAGGGGGCCTCGGCTACGACGTGCTCGCCGCGCTGCGGCGGCTCGATATCGGCGCGGGGCTCGAGGCAGGGCTCGCCATCGTCGTGCTCGCCATCGCGCTCGACCGGTTGAGCCAGGCCTATGCTTCGCGACGGGCGGCGGGCCACGACCAGGACCGGACCTTTGTCATCGCTCTTCTTGCGTTCACTGCCGCAATTTATGTGCTGGGGCTATTCGTCCCCGCAGTGGCGATCTATCCGAAGACGCTGCAGCTTTCGACCGCGCCGTGGTGGGGCGAGGCGGTCAGGTGGATCAACGTTCATTTCTTCGACACCATGGACGCGATCAAGACTGCGCTCCTCCTCAATGTTCTCATCCCGGTCAAGCGCTTCATGCTAACCCAGCCTTGGCCGCTCCTCACGGCGGTGCTTGCTTTCGCCGGCTGGCGTCTCGGCGGGACGCGTCTTGCGCTTCTCGTCGCGGCGCTCACCCTGTTCATCGCGCTCAACGGGCAGTGGCAGAACGCGATGGAAACCGTCTATCTCTGCGGCATCTCGGTCATCGTCGCCGCCGCCATCGGCATTCCGCTGGGCATCTGGGGCGGCCTTTCAGAGCGCGCCTGGCGCGTTCTCGAAGCGATCATCGATACGCTCCAGACCTTGCCGAGCTTCGTCTATCTCATTCCTGTCGTCATGCTGTTTAGGGTCGGCGACTTCACCGCCATGATCGCGATCGTGCTCTATGCGCTCGCGCCAGCCATACGCTACACGGCGCACGGCATTCGTGACGTGCAACCCTCGCTGATCGAGGCGGGTGTCGCGGCCGGTTGCACGCCCCGCCAGCTCCTAGGCAAGATCCGCCTCCCCCTCGCGGCGCCCGTGATTCTTCTCGGCGTCAACCAGACCGTGATGCTCGCGATCTCGATGCTGGTCATCACCGCGCTCGTGGGAACGCGCGACCTCGGCCAGGAAGTCTACATCGCCCTGACCAAGGCCGACACCGGGCGCGGCATCGTGGCCGGGCTCTGCGTCGCGGCAATTGCCATCATCGCCGATCGCCTGATCCAAACCGCCGCGCGGAGACTTGCGGCCAATCGGGGAGAGCGCATGCATGACGCTTGAGACGCAGCTGTCGCGGGCGGCGGCGCGGGTCGCCGCGCTGCCGATCTGGTCGCGGCGCGTTGACCCTGTGCCGCTCGCCGGCGGCCTCTCCAACCAGAACTTCAGGGTCGAGGATCGCGGGCGCCGCTACGTGGTGCGGGTCGGCGACGATCTGCCGGTTCACGGGGTGGTGCGCGCGAACGAGGTTGCCGCAAGTCGCGCGGCGCATCTCGTGGGCTTGAGCCCGGAAGTGGTGCACGCCGAGCCCGGCATTCTCGTTCTCGATTTCATCGATGGCCGCACCTTCAGCTGCGAGGACGTGCAAAACCCCGCCAATCTCGAGCGTCTGGTCGACGTGGTCCGGCGATGTCACCGCGACGTTCAAAACTATCTGCGCGGGTCCGCCGCGATGTTCTGGGTGTTCCATGTCATTCGCGACTATGGGCACACCTTGCGCGAAGGGAACAGCCGCCACCTTCCGATGCTGCCTGAGCTGCTCGCGCGCGCAGAGCGTTTCGAAGCGGTCACCGGCCCGATCGATATCGTGTTCGGTCATAACGACATGCTTCCGGCGAACTTCATCGATGACGGGAAGCGCATATGGGTCGTGGACTGGGAATATGCCGGATTCAACACGCCACTCTTCGATCTCGGCGGGCTCGTCTCGAACAGCGAGCTTTCCCGCGAGCAGGCGGATCAAGTGCTCGGCCTCTATTTCGGCAGGCCTGTTGACGATCGGTTGCGCCTCAAGGCCCGAGCCATGACCGCCGCCTCTGTCTTGCGCGAGGCCATGTGGAGCATGGTGGCCGAGATCCACTCGACCCTCGACGCCGACTACGTCGCCTATACGGCGGTGAACTTGCGGCGCTTCGAGACGGCTTATGCCGACTTCCAAGCCATGGACGCGGCATGAGCGAGCTTCCGGCGTCGGCGAAGATCGTCATCATTGGCGGCGGCATCGTCGGCTGTTCCGTGGCCTATCATCTCGGCAAGATGGGCCTCACCGACACGCTCCTTCTGGAGCGCGGGAAGCTGACATGCGGCTCCACGTGGCACGCCGCGGGGCTCGTCGGACAGCTCCGCACGAGCGCGAACATCACTCAGCTCCTCGGCTACTCCGTCGCGCTTTACGACAAGCTCGAGCAGGAGACGGGGCTGGCAACGGGATGGAAGCGGAATGGCGGCTTGCGGCTTGCCTGCAATCCCGAGCGCTGGACCGAGGTTAAGCGGCAGGCGACCACCGCCACGTCCTTCGGGCTCGACATGCATCTGCTCACGCCGACGGAGGCACAAGATTTGTGGCCGCTGATGCAGATCGACGACGTGGTCGGCGCGGCTTTTCTTCCGACCGACGGCCAGGCCTCGCCCTCGGACATCACCATGTCGCTCGCCAAGGGCGCACGCATGGCAGGCGTCAGAATCGCCGAGGGCGTCAAGGTCACCGGCATCGAGGTCGAGGACGGACGCGTGCACGCCGTTCTCGCCGGCGAGGCGCGCATCGCTTGCGACAAGCTCGTGATCTGCGCCGGACAATGGTCGCGCGCGCTCGGGCGTATGGCAGGCGTCAACATTCCTCTCGTCCCGGTGCAGCACCAATATCTCATCACCGAGCCGATCGAGGGGGTGACGCCGAACCTGCCGACGCTCCGCGATCCGGACCGTCTCACCTATTGGAAAGAGGAGGTCGGCGGCCTCGTCATGGGCGGCTACGAGCCGAACCCCAAGCCGTGGGCAATGGACGGCTTGCCGGAGAATTTCGAGTTCCAGCTCCTCGACACCGATCTCGACCATTTCGAGCCGCTGCTCGAGCTTGCGGCCGGCCGCGTGCCAGCCATGCAGACGGCCGGCATCAGAGAGTTCATCAACGGGCCCGAAAGCTTCACGCCCGACGGTAATTTCATCCTCGGCGAGGCGCCACAGACGCGCGGCGTGTTCGTCGGGGCCGGCTTCAACGCCTTCGGCATCGCATCGGGCGGCGGCGCCGGCATGGTGCTCGCCGAATGGGTGGCCAAGGGCGAACCGCCTTACGACCTGTGGCCGGTCGACATCCGCCGCTTCGGCCGCAACCATCTCGATACGAGCTGGGTACGCACGCGAACGCTTGAAGCCTACGCCAAGCACTACACCATGGCCTGGCCGCACGAGGAGTACCGCTCGGGCCGTCCGCTCCGCCGCTCGCCGCTCTACGACCGGCTCAAGACGCAAGGCGCATGCTTCGGCGAGAAGCTCGGCTTCGAGCGGCCGAACTGGTTCGCCGATCTTGCGCGCGGAGAAAGCGCGCAAGACATCTACACCTACGAGCGGCCGAACTGGTTCGAGGCCGTGGCCCGCGAGCACAAAGCCTGCCGCGAGCGGGTGGCGGTGTTCGACCAGACCTCGTTCGCGAAGTTTCTCCTCACCGGCCGGGATGCCGAGAAGGCGCTCTCCTGGATTGCCTCAAACGACGTGGCGAAGCCCCCGGGTCAACTCGTCTATACGCAGATGCTGAATGCGCGCGGCGGCATCGAGTGCGACCTTACGGTCGCAAGGCTCTCGCCGGACGAATATTACATCGTGACCGGCACGGGCTTCGCCACGCATGACTTCGACTGGATTGCGCGCTCGATTCCGGAAGATGCGGACGCCCGCCTGACCGATGTCACCTCGTCCAACGCCGTGCTGTCGGTCATGGGTCCGCGGTCGCGCGACCTTCTCCAAGGGCTTTCCGAGCACGACCTCTCCAATGCCGGCTTCCCCTTCGGCACAGTGAAGCGGATTACGGTCGCCGGCTCACCGGTACTTGCGCTCCGTATCACCTATGTCGGTGAGCTCGGATGGGAGCTTCACATTCCGGTCGAATTTGCCGCGAGCGTCTACGACGCGCTGATGGAAGCGGGACAGAGCCACGGCATCGCCAACGCGGGGTATCGTGCCATCGAGTCGCTGCGCCTGGAAAAAGGCTATCGCGCCTGGGGCGCCGATATCGGACCCGACCATTCGCCTCTCGTCGCAGGCCTCGGCTGGGCCGTGAAGCTCAAGTCGGACGTGGGCTTCCAGGGCCGCGCCGCGCTCGAAGCGCAAGCCAAGACGCGCCTGCCGCGGTTGCTTGCCGGATTCAGCGCGGATCCCTCGATTCTTTTGCTTGGGCGCGAGACCATCTATCGCAACGGAAAGCGCGTAGGTTGGCTCACAAGCGGCGGCTATGGCCACACGGTCGGGCGTGCGATCGGCTACGGCTATATCCGCGATCCCAAGAAAGGCGTTCGGCGCGACGAATTGCTGTCGGGCCGCTACGAGCTCGAAGTCGCGACGGCGCGCGTGCCCGCCGAGATCTTCTTCGATCCGCCCTACGATCCGCCGATGTCGCGCGTCAAGAGCTAGGCCTGACGGAGCCGTTCAGCGCGCGGCGGCGAGATTGCCGGCATAAATCCAACCGCTCTGCGCGGTCGCGGGGTTGCTGACCTGCACCCAGCTACGCTTCCGCGCGATGACCCTGAGCTTGGATCCCTTCGCCACGATCGTGACCACGGGTGCGGTCGGTGAGGGACTTTCCCGAAGGTTCACCCAGGCCGTCGGCCTGATCCAGTTCGCTGCGCCGGGCGGCCGAGACGGCTGTGGCTGTGGCCGCCGATCGGGCAACGGCACGGTCTCGATCGAAGCGGTGTTGGTAATTTCCATCCTCTCCTCGACATTCGCCTCAGGCTCGCCTGCTTCAGGCTCCGCGGCCGCGATGTTCAAGCCTTGCGGCGCATCGGTGATTTCGTAAGGACCGGGATCGGCGCTTGGTTCGGATCGCGTCCTAAGCTTCGTCGAAGTGGTTGCGATGATGCTGCCGTCGGGCGCAAGGAGCTGAACCAAAAGCGTCGACTCGCCGCGCGCGGTAGGCGCGACTGCGAGACGCAAATCC
>DASUQP010000104.1:0-6776 GCA_036280475.1 Methyloceanibacter sp.
GCTGGAGCCCGGGCCGACCGCGAGCCTCCATCCGCTGACGCTTGCCCGCTACGGGGTCAAGCCCGGCGAGACCCTGAGGGTGACCACGCGCAGAGGCTCGATCGAGCTCACCGCGCGCGCCGATCTCGCCATTCAGCAGGGCACGATCTTCATCCCCTTCGCCTATGTCGAGGCCGCGGCCAACATCCTCACCAATCCGCAACTCGATCCGATCGGCAAGATTCCCGAGTACAAGTACTGCGCCGTGAAGATCGAGCGGGCGCACGGGAAGGAAGAGCGCGTGCCGAAGCCTAGTCTCAACGTGACGGCGGCGGGCCTCTAGCCCTACAGTTCGGCCATGAGCGTGAGCGAGCCTGTCGTCGGCATCCTGCTTGCCGGCGGCAGATCGAGCCGCATGGGCGGCGGCGATAAATGTTTGCGGATGCTTGGGGGACGGCCGATCCTCGCCCGCATCATCGAGCGCCTAAAGCCTCAGGTCTCGGACATGGTCATCAATGCCAACGGCGAGGCGTCGCGCTTTGCCCGCTTCGGTCTGCCGGTCGTCGCCGACAGCGTCTCAGGCTTTGCCGGTCCGCTTGCCGGCGTCCATGCCGGACTTGAATGGGTCAGGGCAAACCGTCCCGGCATTTCGCGTGCCGTGACCGTCGCGACCGACACGCCGTTCTTCCCCACCGACCTGGTGCGGCGCTTTCTCGCCGCGCGGCCCGGCGCGGCCGCGCTCATCGTGGCGCGATCGGGCGAAGGCACGCATCCCGTGATCGGGCTTTGGCCCGTGAGCTTGGCGGCCGGGCTCGAAGCCGCGCTTGCGCGCGGCGAACGCAAGGTGGGAGCGTGGGTTGTGGCGCAGGGTGCGGTGGAGGTGAGCTTCCCGCCGGTCGAAATCGGAGGGCGATCGATCGATCCCTTCTTCAACATCAACGAGCCGCAGCACCTCGCCGAAGCCGACGCACTTCTGAAAGAAGAAACGCCATGAGTCCGCCACTCTTCGGCGTGACGGGGTGGAAGAATTCGGGCAAGACCACGCTCACCGCCCGCCTCATTGCCGAGCTGACGAAGCGCGGCTACGCCGTCTCCGTCATCAAGCATGCCCATGAAGGTTTCGACATCGATCACGAGGGCCGCGACTCCTTCAAGCTGCGCGAGGCCGGCGCCTTCGAGGTCGTGCTCTCGTCGCCGCGCCGCTTTGCCCTGATGCGCGAGCTTGGGCGAAGGCCCGAGATGCCGTTTGGCGAAATTGTCGCCCATGCCGGTCCGTGCGACCTCCTCCTCGTCGAGGGCTTCAAGCGCGAGGATTTCCCCAAGATCGAGATCCGCAGAGACGGTGCTGCCTCGCGAGAGCCGCTGCACGGAAACTTTCCAGGGATCGTTGCGATCGCCTCCGACCGGCCCGAGAGCGAAGGCGAGACGCTGCCGGTGTTCCAGCTTGACGACATCGCCGCGATGGCAGACTTCATCGCGGCCCATGTGGGACTTGAGCCGCGATGACGGCGCGCCTCGCCGACGACTGCTTCGTCCTCGACAAGGACCGGCTCCCGCACGAGGAGGCGCTCGCGATCCTCAAAGCGCGGGTGCGCCCGGTGGTGGTGATCGAGGAGGTCCCGTTAGGGGAGGCGGCAGGGCGTTTTCTCGCCGAGAGCATCATCGCGCCGCGGCCCATTCCCGCTCACGACAACGCCGCCGTTGACGGTTACGCCTTTTCCTACGCCGCCTACGACAAGGAGAAGGGGGCGAGCCTCGCGGTCGCGGGCGAGGCCCGCGCCGGGCATCCATTCGCGGGGGTTCCCCCGGCCGGCAGCGCGGTGCGCATCTTTACCGGCGCGGTCATGCCGGCGGGCTTCGACACGGTGGCGATGCAGGAGGATGTGGGCATCGAGCGGGGCGACGGGTCGCCACGGAGCGGTGAGAGGACGGCGCTCATTCCCCCTGGCCTGAAGCAAGGCGCCAATCGAAGGCTCGCGGGTGAGGACGCGAAAGCGGGCGACGTGCTCGCAAAGCTCGGCGCGCGATTGAGACCCCAGGAGGTCGCCGCGGCCGCCGCTTCCGGGCTCGAGCGGCTTTCCTGCTTTGCGCCGCTCAAGGTCGCCATCGTCTCGACCGGAGACGAGATCGTTCCTCCCGGCGGAGCCTTCGCGCCGGGAAAAGTCTATGACGCCAACGCACCGATGCTTGACGGGCTTGTCCGCGCGGCGGGCGCGCGCCCAACCAATCTCGGCATCCTCCCCGACAAGGCGGAGCAGGTGGACGCCGCTTTGAGCGACGCAAGCCGCAACTACGACGCCGTCATCGTCTCGGGTGGGGCGAGCCAGGGCGCCGAAGACCATGTCGCGCGCAGTATCGATCGTCTCGGCAAGCGGCATCTGTGGCAGATCGCGATCAAGCCCGGGCGCCCGATGAGCTTCGGCCAGATCGGCGACAGCGTCGTGCTCGGGCTTCCCGGCAATCCGGTCGCCGTCTTCGTCTGTTTCCTGATCTATGTGCGCCCCGTTCTGATGGTGCTCGCCGGAGGCGCGTGGCCGGAGCCGCACCGCTTCCCGCTGCCTGCCGCCTTTAGCCAGAAAAAGAAGGTGGGGCGGCGCGAGTTCTGGCGCGCGCGTCTGATTCAGGGAGCTGACGGAAGCCCGCGTCTCGCGAAATTCCCGCGGGACGGCTCGGGCCTCATCTCCTCGCTTCGCGAAGCCGACGGCCTGATCGAGATCCCGGAGGATGTGGCGGAGGTGAGGGAAGGCGACCTCGTCGCATTCATTCCCTTCACCGAGTTCGGCTTGCCGTCCTAGCGCGCCTCCCTCACGAACTTAAGCGGTTTTTGCACGTTAGCGGTCTGAATGCCAACAGGAGCCGAACATGAGGGAATTGCGGTATCCAAACGAAAGCAGAGAGTATCGCGCTGCGCGCGATTCATTGCTTAAAGACGAACAAGAGCTTGTCGACAAAGTAAAATCGGTGGCCGAGCGGCGCCGCAATCTCCCTCGCGGCGGGCAATTGAAAGAGGACTATGTCTTCCAATGGGCCAACGACGGGAAAGTAGGGAAGCGCGTGAGATTCTCCGAGTTATTCGGCGATAAGAACACCCTGCTGCTTTACTCATGGATGTTCGGTCCGAACTGGGACAATCCGTGTCCTTCCTGCACGTCGCTGGTCGATGGGTTCGATCGCGCGTGGTACTCGGTCACTCGAGACGCCGCGTTTGCCGCAATCGCCAAAGCGCCCGCGGACCGAATCAATGCGTGGGCCAAGCGACGGGGATGGTCGCAGATTGTGCTCGTATCCGGATCGGACTCTCCCTATCAAGCCGACTACCAATGCCAGGGAGATTCCGATGACATGCAATGGCCGGTGATGCATGTGTTTCGAAAGCAGGATGGAAGGATTTTTCATTTCTGGGGAACCGAGACAACGGCGAATCATCTCGACACGGTGTGGGTGTATTGGAATCTCATGGACTTTACGCCGGAGGGTCGGCCGGACATTTCCACTCCTCCACAAAATTTCCGGTCCGAATTCTTGGAAAAAAACTATTTGGACAAAGAGTAGCTTGAAGCCCGATCGCGCGGACGAATGCTTGCGAAGCTCGCAATCAGTTCGTGGATGGCCGGCTTCGCTTCGGCGAAGGCAGGCAAGTCCGGCAATGACAAAAAAACGGGCCAAGCCCTGCCGTGACTGGGAAGGGGGCCGATAGCGAACCCTAGGCTGACAACCTCGAGCGTCAGCGGCTCAAGTCCGGCGGGTCGTCGAGCCGCGCCGGTTGCTGTAGAAGACCAACGCCATCAATCCGAAGCCGACCAGAAGCGAAAAGAAGATACCGAGGATCATGGCGATGTAACCGTGAACGCTCATCTCCACATCAACCGCGTTCCACGCATGGATCGCCCAACCGATGGTGATCGCCAGGAGCGCGAGGAGCGCGGCAATTGCGAGAGCGCTTTTCATCTCACCAGGGGTGACTCGCGTGCTGCAGATGGAACTCAAAAAAAGGGAACAAGACGCCGGAAAATTGGTTCCGATCGGCGCGCCTATAAGCATAGCCGCATCATGGCCGGGTATCTACGCCGGACCGGACATCACGAATTTTCGACGCGCCGCACCCGGGTTCGGCTTCGCCGGCCCGGGCGCAAGCTTGTCCGGGCATCCATTCCGATACGCCTCCGCGGAACGCGGAAAAGCCAATGGAATGGATGGCCGGGTCCTGCCTGCGCGAAGCCAAGCTTTGCTTCGGCGAAAGCAGGCAAGCGCGGCCATGACAAAAAAACGGGCCAAGCGCGGCCATGACGGATGAAGATAGGCGGATGGCTTGAGGCGAATTACGGAGCGAGGTTCTCGAGTTCCTTGGCTCTAGCGGCCTTGGCGAGCACCGGACATTCGGTTGCGGCCAATCTTGCCGCCGTTCCACCGTCCGGATCGAGATCGAAATTGCAGTTCGCCTCGACATATTTGAGCCATAGGCGCTGCGCTTCTTGCAGCTCTTTCTTCCGCTCGGGGTTGAGTTCGCCCATGAGCTTCTTGTAGGCGTCGTTCAGTCTCTTGTCCTGACGCTTCTCTTCGGCTCCCATGCAGTCAAGCATTCCGGGGTCCGTGCCGCCGGATTGCTCGATGCACTTCGCGTACTCGGCGCTGAGATCCTGTTGTTGGGCAAATGCCGGCGCTGACGCCACGGCAAGACATGCCGTTAGCAGAAGCAGCGGAGGCTTGAGCCGCATCGCTCACCCGAGATTTGAGACCACCGGCCAAAACAGCCCCGACCCGGACGGGCAGGGCTGCGACAAGTAGCCGTCAGAAGCTTCAATCGCTCTCGCGCGCGGTGCCGGGCGATAGGCCTTGTCCGACGGCAGGGTCGCGATTGGCGCACACGACGCCGATCTCTCTCTGCTCGCCGTCGCTGTCCTTGTAGACGAGACCGAAGACGCTCGCCGCGGTGCGAAGCCATCTGGCGCGCTCTTCGAGAGACCAGACCGCGTTGGGCTTGGGCAGCCTGTCCACGAGGCCTCGGATCAGGAGATCCGTGGCGCCGCGATCGGCTTCATCGGCCTCGGCGGCTTGAGAGCCGAGAAGCTTGAGCGGGGTCGGGCTCTCGGTCAATTCCACCGGTGGCAATTTGAGGCGTGTCGTCTCCAGAGAGACGCGCGCGCGATTTGGGTTGGGGCCGAACATATCCATCTTTACCGCACCTCACCTGTGATCTTGCGAGTCCGCTTCGGTCTGCCTGCCGCAACGCGTTCGCTTGCGCCTTACCTGTCGGACGCGGGCTCCTGTTCCTCGGCGAGCGAGACCGTCGGTTTGCCGGGCTCGCGGACGAAGTTGCTGACGGCGCTTTCGATGAGCTGGAACTGAGTGACGAACTCCGTCGTCAATCTCCGGTAGCTGTCGTGGATCAGCGTGACGTGGCGCTGAAGACGGTTAAGCTCATGCTCCTGGACTTCGACACGCGTACGGAGTGCATTCCGCTCGGCAATGAGCCGCTGGATTGCGCCCGCCGAGGCGAGGAGCACGAGCTCGATATCGTGCTCGGGACCGTGTTGGCGGATCTCCGCGCCGGACTTCCCGGCCGCTTCGCCCATCACGCCGGCAATCTCCATGGCCGCTGCGCTGCCGTCTCTACCGAACATGTCTGCTCATTCTAAAGTACGCGAGGCATGGAAAAATGACCTCGCTTGACGCCGCTTCCTTATCTGCCTTGCAGTTTACCATAAGCCGCGCGCAACGGCCTTTGCCGGGTTTAACTATGGTTAACACCTTGCCAAGGCGCAACCCTCTCCCCTTGTGGGAGAGGGTGGCGAGCCGCAGGCGGCGCGCCGGGTGAGTGGGGGGTTGATGACGGCGCTTCGCGCCTAACCCCTCACCGCGCCGCGAGCGGCGCTCGCTCTCCCTCAACCTGCCTGCGCGAAGCCGGGGCTTCGCTCCGGCGAAGGCAGGGGGGAGAGCCCAAGAGGGCAAGGCTGGTCGAGGCGTCACTGTGGGGGGCTTCTATCGAGCGCCCGCTCCGTTGCCATGACCTGCTTGAGCAGCTCCGGTCCGACCGAGATTTCGCCCGTGAACGGACGGCTGTAAGCGGCGATCAAGAGGACGGACACGGCAACGCCCGTGGCAAAGATCGTGAGCGCGATGACGCAGGCGAGCCTGTTGTCGCTATGAACCATGGCGATGGCAATGAGGGCGCAAAACCCCTGGAGCAGGATCGCGGCCCATTTGACCACGCTGACCGACGACTGGCTGACAACGATGCGCTGACGCCTTGCGTCCAGTGCCCGACGCAGCTCGTTGATAATCTCGCGCTGCGCCGTCTTCTGGCTCTCATCGGCCGGATTCACCGCAAGGGTGACCTTCAGGCCTTCGATGAGGTGGGTCGGGAGCGGTGCGAGGGTCATTTGCCGCTTCGCCATGGAGCCCCATTCGTGCGTCATCGCTTCATCGATATGGCGATTGACGACCTGGCGCAGCTTTTGCCTCTCGTCTTCCGGGACGCTCTCGGCGAGGAGAACGATGCCGCGAAGGGCGCTCGCTTCCGTCGTGACAGCGGCCTTGGCCCGGTCAAAATCGTTCCAGACCTGAACGGCGACGCCCACGAGGAGACCGAAGATGATGCCAAGCGGCGGCAGCATTCCCGGCGAGACGGCCTTGAAGGCGCGCCCCCGGGCATCGACAGCAAGCCGGGTCACCACGAAATAGATGGCGGCGGTGGCAAGATAGATGGCGAGAAACACAAGGAGCGCCATCCACGGCAAAGGCAGATTGAGAAGCCAGTCGCCCATGCACTCCAGGGTAGGATTAGCGCCGCCCCGTCC
>DASUQP010000105.1:0-2044 GCA_036280475.1 Methyloceanibacter sp.
ATTGGCCGCGTAGGGCATCGGCACGTCGGCGCCGGTGATCTTGAGCGGCGGCGCGTCGAGATAGTCGAAGGCGTCCGTGGCGACGCGGGCGCAAATCTCGGAGCCGATGGAGCCGACCGGCCAACCCTCCTCCACGGTGACGAGGCGATTGGTCTTGCGAACCGAAGCAAGCACCGTCTCGATGTCGAGCGGCCGCAGCGTGCGGAGGTCGATCACCTCGGCCTCGATCCCCTCCTCCGCGAGCCGCTTGGCCGCGTCGAGCGCGTAAGCCATGCCGCGCGAGAAGGAGACGATGGTAACGTGCCGGCCTGCGCGCGCCACGCGCGCCTTCCCGATCGGCAAGACGAAGTCTGGAAGGTCGGGGACCTCGAAGCTCTGGCCGTACAGAATCTCGTTTTCGAGGAACACCACGGGGCTCGGATCGCGGACCGCGGCTTTCAACAGGCCCTTGGCATCGGCTGAGGTGTAGGGCGCGATCACCTTAAGCCCCGGCACGTGGGCATACCAGCTCGAAAAATCCTGGCTGTGCTGGGCCGCGACGCGGGCGGCGGCGCCGTTAGGCCCGCGGAACACGATCGGACAGCGCATCTTGCCGCCCGACATATAGAGCGTCTTGGCGGCAGAGTTGATGATGTGGTCAATCGCCTGCATGGCGAAGTTCCAGGTCATGAACTCGACGATGGGCTTGAGCCCGGCGAAGGCCGCACCCACCCCGACACCGGCGAAGCCGTATTCGGTGATCGGCGTATCGACAACGCGCGCGGGTCCGAACTCGTCGAGCAGGCCTTGGGTCACTTTGTAGGCGCCCTGGTACTCGCCGACTTCCTCGCCGATGACGAAGACGGCGGGGTCTGCCCTCATCTCCTCGGCCATGGCGTCGCGGAGCGCCTCGCGCACGGTGAGCTTGACCATCGCCGTCCCCGGCGGCACTTCGGCGTCGGGGCGCGGCTCGGCCGGGGCAATTTGCGGACCGGCCGGCGCCTCCTCAACGAGCGGCGGGACCTCGCCGAGATCGGGAGGCGGAGGCTCCTCCGCACGCGCAAGCGGTGCCGCGGCGTCCTCGAACACGGCCGCAGGCCGCTTCTCCGAAGACGGCACCGCCGAGACCCCCTCGCCGTCGGCGACGAGGAGCGCGATCGGCCGGTTGACCTTCACGTGCTCGGTGCCCTCGGGAACGAGGATCGTGCCGAGCCGCCCGTCCTCGACCGCCTCGATTTCCATCGTCGCCTTGTCGGTCTCGATCTCGGCGATGACGTCGCCCGCACGCACGGCGTCGCCCTCGCGCACGAGCCACTTCGCGAGCTTCCCCTCCTCCATGGTGGGAGACAGCGCCGGCATGAGGATCTCGGTTGGCATCACGCTCTGCGAGGATTGCTCAATTCGCCGTCACGTCGGTGTAAAGCTCGGAAGGATCAGGCTCGGGATCGCTTTGCGCAAACTCGGCGGCCTCGGTGACGATCGCGCGCACCTCGCGGTCGATCTCCTTCAAATCAGCTTCGCTCGCATGGCCCGAGGCAAGCATCCGATTGCGCAACAGCTCGATCGGGTCGCGATGCTCGCGCATCTCCTGGACCTCCTCGCGGGTCCGATATTTGGCGGGGTCCGACATCGAATGGCCGCGATAGCGATAGGTGAGCAATTCGAGGATCTTCGGCCCCTCCCCGCGCCTCGAAGCGGCCACGGCGCGGTCGCCGGCCGCCTTGACCGCGGCGACATCCATGCCATCGACCTGTTCGCCGGGAATGCCGAACACCGAGCCGCGATGATAGAGCTCCTCGGCGCGCGCGCTCGCGCGCTCTACCGACGTTCCCATGGCGTAGTGGTTATTCTCGATGAGATAGATCACGGGAAGCTTCCACAGCGACGCCATGTTGAAGCTCTCATAGACTTGTCCCTGATTGGCCGCCCCCTCGCCGAAAAAGGTGAGGCAGACACGATCGTTGCCGCGATATTTGTTGGCGAAGGCAAGGCCGGTGCCGAGCGGCGCCGGTGCCCCGACGATGCCGTGGCCGCCATAGAAATTCTTCTCGACCGAGAACATGTG